>CAYQWK010000081.1:0-17984 GCA_964420805.1 uncultured Bifidobacteriaceae bacterium
GCATCAAGCCAGCCGCTGGAAAAACGAACTGGAGCACGGACCTCACGCTGACACCTGGCACAAACAAGTTCGTCTTTTGGTCTGTGGACCGTTTCGGAAACAACTCGAAACTGATGTACCGGGACATCTTTTACTCGCTGCCAAAGCCCATCTCACTCGCCGTCAGCGGCGGCGGCAGGATCACCGGCGTGACCAACGGCCAACTGCTCGAAGTCGGGCGCAATTACCTGCTCACCGCCGTGCCTGGGCCGAGGAACTATTTCTCGCGCTGGGATTTCACAAATTTGGACACCAACAATTCGGGCCACGGATTCACCAACTCCATCTTCGCACCCATCGTGAGCTTCCCGATGGAAGAAGGCCGGCATTGCACCGCCGTCTTCGCGACCAATCCCTATCCTCGCCTATCCGGCGTTTACAATGGGCTGCTGATGCCCCGCCACAACGCCACCAACTTCCCGACGCGCGTCACCGGCGGCATCACCCTCACTCTTGGGGCCAATGGCCAGTACGCCGGCCGGCTTCAACCCCTCGCGGCCACGTATCCAATCCGCGGTCTGTTCGACGGCACCCTGCGCTCCTTCATTTCCGGCGCACGCAACGGCGTCACTCTCGCCCTCAATCTGACCATTTTCACCAACGGCACCGAACGCATTTTCGGCACTTACCAGGACGGCCCGGACGTCGCGGACGTCGTGTTCTACCGCACAACTTCAGCGCTCGACACCAACCCGCCGCCGTCTGGTTCCTACAACTTCGCCATCACGCCGCAAACCAACAGTGCCGCCGGTGAAGGACTCGGCATCGGCACCGTCGTTTTAGGCACCAACCGCACCCTGACCATGAACGGCGTCTTGTCCGACGGCACACCGGTCTCGCAAAGCACCACGCTGCTCGGAGGAAATCATTGGGCACTCCTCGCCAAGCCCTATGGAAAACAAGGCGCGGTGCTGGGCATGATGACGTTCGCCACGAATGACACCGTAACCGGCGAAATGCGCTGGCTCAAACTCGACGGCGGGCCCGCCATGCTGGAAGCCGCCACCCTCAACGGTTCTCAATACAAAGCTCCCGCCGTGGACCAGACCCTCCTCGGTTGGACCAACGGCATCATTACTCTCTCCGGCGACGCGCTCGGAACAAACGTCGAAGCTGTCGTAACCCTCGATCCCGGCGGCGAAATCACCGTCGTTTCCAACACCCTGAACCTCGCGCTGTCCGTCTCGCCAGCGGGCGGCGCCATCACCGGCAGCTTTGTTCATCCCGTCACGCACCTGGCCACGCCGCTTCAAGCCATAGCCCTGCAATCCGCCAGCAATGCCGCCGGCTTCTTCCTAAGCACGAATCGCAGCGGTGCCTTCCGCCTTCGCGCCGCACCGTAGTCCGGGACCGCGCCGGATGGTGGTCTTTGCGCCTCCCGTAAAAAACGCATTTTGGTTTCGCCATAACCGGCGGTTCCGCTTCACTTCGCGCGTCCCATGAATGTCTGCGTACAACCCGAAACCGCTCCCGCATACCCCGCGTTCTACCGCGCCACGTTGCTGGATGATGTCATTCCTTTCTGGCTCCGGCATGGAATGGACCGCGAGCATGGCGGAATCATCACGGCACTCGACCGCGACGGCACGGTGATCGACACCGACAAGAGCGTTTGGTTCCAAGGTCGCGCGGCGTGGACGTTTGCCACGCTCTTCAACACCGTCGAGCGCCGCCCGGAATGGCTTGAAGCCGCGCGTTCGTGTGTCGAGTTCTCACGCCGCCATTGTTTCGCGCCGGATGGAAAGATGTATTTCACCGTCACCCGCGAAGGTCGTCCGTTGCGGATGCGCCGCTACGTGTATTCAGAGTCATTCGCAGCCATTGCCAACGCAGCGTTCGCGAAAGCCTCTGGCGATGAGCGCGCGGCGGAGGACGCCGTGAAGAACTTCGCCACTTACCTCCACCACTCCTTCGAGCCGGGCGTGATGCCGCCCAAATTCGAGCCAACCCGCCCCGCCAAGGGCATCGGCGCGCACATGATCGGCATCGTCACCGCGCAGGAACTGCGCGCCAACCTCGGTGACGTGACCGTGGGGGAACGGACCTGCACGGAGTGGATCGACCGCAGCATCGCCGAGATCGAGCGCGATTTCCTCAAGCCGGAGCATGAGGCGTTGATGGAGGTCGTGGCCCCGGACGGCGGTGTGATCGACCACCTCGACGGTCGCACCTTGAACCCAGGCCACGCCATCGAATGTGCCTGGTTCATCCTCCACGAAGGCGCTCTGCGCAATGATCGGCGGCTCGTCCACCTGGGCACGACGATTCTCGACTGGATGTGGAAGCGCGGCTGGGACACCGAGCACGGCGGCCTGCTCTATTTCACCGACCTGCGCGGCCTGCCGGTACAGGAATACTGGCACGACATGAAATTCTGGTGGCCGCATTGCGAGGCCATCATTGCAACGCTGCTGGCCTGGAAACTCACCGGCGAGCCGCGCTACCGCGACTGGCATTGGCTCGTCCACGAATGGAGCTTCAAGCACTTTGCCGATCCCGCGCACGGCGAATGGTTCGGCTACCTGCACCGCAACGGCAGCGTTTCCTCCCGTGCCAAGGGGACGATGTGGAAAGGGCCGTTTCACCTGCCGCGAATGCTGTGGTATTGCGGCTGGCGGCTTCCCGACAGCCAACCATGAACCTGTTTCCCGCTCATGTCTGAACGCTCTCATCAACTTGCCCGCACCGCCTGGTTCGTCGTCGCGCTGCTCTGGCCCGTGGCGCTGCTGAACTACCTCGACCGCCAAATGCTCGCGACCATGAAGTTCTCGGTGATGCAGGACATCCCGGACATCGGCAGCGAGGCGAACTGGGGCCGGATGCTCGGCCAGTTCAAATGGGTCTATGCCGTGTTCAGCCCGATCGGCGGATACATTGCCGACCGTTTCAGCCGGCGGTTCACCATTGCCACGAGTCTGTTTGTGTGGTCGCTGGTGACGTGGTGGACCGGCCATGTGAAATCGTTCGATGAACTCATGCTCGCCCGTGCCGCGATGGGCGTAAGCGAGGCATTTTACATCCCGGCCGCGCTGGCCTTGATCGCTGATTTTCACGCCGGCCCGACGCGGTCGCGCGCGGTGGGCCTGCATCAAATGGCGATCTACTGCGGAGTCATCGCGGGCGGGTTCAGCGGATTCATCGCGGACTCGCCGGCCTTGGGCTGGCGCTGGGCGTTCGATGTGTGTGGTTTGGTCGGCGTGCTGTACGCCCTGCCACTCGCGTGGCTGTTGCGCGACGCGCCACGGAACGAAACGTTGGACGCTGTCCGGCCGGCGGACGGAAGATCGCCGGTGATTGAACTGCTCTCGAACCCGTCGTTCATCCTGCTGGTGCTCTATTTCACGCTGCCCGCGCTGGCGGGCTGGGTCATCCGTGACTGGATGCCGGCCATCTTGAAACAGCAGTTCAACATCGGCCAGGGCAAGGCCGGCGTGTCCGCGACTCTTTACTGGCAGGTCGCGGCGATCATCGGCGCGATCATCGGCGGCTGGCTGGCAGACCGCTGGATGCGCCTCCATGAACGCGGTCGCATCTTCGTCAGCGCCATCGGCATGGGCCTGATCATCCCTGCGATGTTCGGCGTGGGCAATGCCGGCACACTGCAAATGGCGGTGGCGTTCCTGATCCTCTTTGGCCTCGGCTGGGGCTTCTTCGATTGCAACAACATGCCGATCCTATGCCAGGTGGCCCGTCCCGAGTTGCGCGCCACGGGCTACGGAATCATGAACATGGTGAGCATCAGTTGCGGCGGGTTGGCGGACTGGGGCTTCGGCCTGCTGCGCGACCGCCATGTGCCGTTGAATGTGACCTTTGGAATCTTCTCCAGCGCCGCCCTGGTGTCCGTGGTTCTGGTGCTGTTGATCCGTCCGCGACAAAAGACGTGAGAGGGCGACGCGGCGCGAGCCGGCTCAGTGAAAATCATGCGACCCGCCGCCGGCGAGTTGCCCGTGCTCCAGTCGCTCGATCTTTTCCGCGCGCACATGGATCACGTTCTCCACGTTCTGCACTCGCCCTTCGATGAGCAGGAACGCCTCCTCCGTGATCACCATCCGACGCGCCTCGAACAACGGCGGCGCCACCACCGCGTTGCTGATGCCCGTCTCGTCCTCCAGGCTGATGAACACGAAGCCCTTGGCCGTGCCCGGACGCTGGCGGCAAATCACGCTGCCCGCGATCCGCACGCGCTCCCCATGACGCGCCCGCGGCAAATCCCCCGCCCGCCATACCTCGCGCAGCCCCGCCCGCAACACCGCCATGGGATGCGCCCCTGTCGTCAGCCCCGTCCCGCCGTAATCCGCGCGCAACCGCTCCAGCGCGCCCATCCGCGCCAGCGGCGATGCCTTTCCGCATTCCGCATTCCGCGCTCCGCATTCCAACAAGTCTTCCCGCACCGCGCGTTCCGCCGCCCACATTGCGTCGCGGCGATGCGCGGCAAAGCAGTTCAACGCGCCGATCTCCGCCAGCGTCCGCAACTCCTCCCTGCCCAACGCTACGCGCCGTTTGAAATCCTCCATCGAGGCGAACGGTGCGCGCTCCCGCCCGTTCAGCAACCGCTCGATTCCATCCGCGCCCAACCCGCGCACCATTCGCAGCCCCAGCCGGATGGCCGGCTCACGCTTCGTCATCGGGCCTTCGTCATTTGTCATTTCTTCCACCACGCATTCGCCCTGTGAGCGCATCACGCACACCGGTCTCACCGGCACGCCGTGCCGTTTCGCGTCCTTCACCAGCGTGTCCGGCGAGTAAAAGCCCATCGGCTGGTTGTTGAGCAGGCTCGCGAAAAATTCCGGCGCGCGATGCGCCTTGAGATACGCGCTGGCGTAGGCCAGGTGCGCGAAGCTGATCGCGTGCGACTCGGGAAAGCCATAGAGCGCGAACGACGTGATCGCGCTCAACACGCCCTCGACCACCTTCGCTGAATGTCCCTTGTGCTCCAATGCCGCCTTCAACTTTGCCGAAACTTTCTGCATCCGCTCCGTTGAACGATGGAAGCTCAACGCCCGGCGCAACTCCTCCGCCTCCGCACCGCTGAAGTCCGCCAGTTTCATCGCCATCTCCAGCATTTGCTCCTGAAACAACGGCACGCCCAGCGTGCGTTCAAGGATGGGCTTGAGCAGCGGCTCCACCTTCTTGTCGTAATACGTCACCGGTTCCTTGCCCGAACGTCGGTTGAGATACGGATGAGTCAGGTTTCCCTGGATCGGCCCGGGCCGGATGATCGCGACCTCAATGCACACGTCGTAAAAAGTTTTTGGTTTCATCCGGGGCAACGTCGCCATCTGCGCGCGGCTCTCGATCTGGAAAACCCCGATCGTGTCCGCCTCGCGCATCATGGCGAACGTCTTCGCGTCGTCCTGCGGCAACTGCCCGAGATCAACCGCCCGCCCACGCCGCCGCGTCAGTTCCACCGTGTCCTGCAACACCGACATCATGCCCAACCCGAGCAGGTCCACCTTGATGATGCCGAGATCCTCGCAGTCGTCCTTGTCCCATTGGATCACCGAACGCCCCGGCATGGCGGCGTTTTCGAGCGGCGCCACAGAGTCGAGTTGTCCCTCGCAAATCACCATCCCACCCGAGTGCTGGCCGAGATGCCGCGGCAGTCCGCGAATCCGCTGATACAATTCCGCAAACGCCCCCGAGCGCGGGTGCAGCCCCGGCAGCCCCGCCCGTTCCATCTGCGCCTGCAACTCGATGGTGTGCGGAAAATCCCCACTCGCGAACAGCGCCGCAAACCGCTCCAGCACGTCGCCGGAGATGTTCAACGCCTTGCCGATCTCGCGCGCCGCGCTGCGGCCGCGGTACGTGATGACATTCGCCGTCATCGCCGCGCCGTGCCGTCCATAACGGCGATAAACCTCCTGGATCACACTCTCGCGCCGGTCGCCGCTTGGCAGGTCGATGTCGATGTCCGGCCAGTTGCTTTTCCGGCCCTCACTGAGGAACCGCTCGAAGAGCGTGTTGAACCGCAACGGATCGACGTTGGTGATGCCCAGGCAATAGCACACTGTACTGTTCGCCGCGCTGCCGCGCCCCTGGGCCATGATGTTCCGCGTGCGGCAAAACTCGACGATGTCCCACACGATCAGGAAATAGCCCGCCACGCCGAGCTTCGCGATCAACGCCAACTCATGCTCCATCTGCACGCGGACCTTTTCCGGCACGCCTCCATAGCGCCAGCGCGCGCCGGCAAACGCCCGCTCGCGCAGAAACGAATCCATGCTGTGCCCGTCCGGCACCGGATATTTTGGAAACTCGTAGCCGAGGTCATCGAGCGTGAACTGGAGGCGCTCTGCCAGCCGCGAGGTGTTCTCCACCGCCTCCGGCAGATCACGGAACAGTTCGTGCATCTGTTCCGGGCGTTTGAGGTGACGCTCGCTGTTCGGCGCGAGCAGTCTCCCGGCGGCATCCAGATGCGTGTGATGACGGGCGCAGGTGAAAACATCGAGCACGCGGCGTCCCTCCGGCGTGGCATGACAGACGCCGTTCGTGGCCAGCAACGACAACCGGTGCCGCGCCGCGAGTTCGACCAGTGCCTTGTTCACCCGCTCTTCGCCGCGCACATGATGCCGCTGGATCTCCACGAACACGCGGTCGGAGCCAAAGATGCGGATGAGCGTTTCCAGAACGTCACCAGCACTTTTTTGCCGGCAGGTGAGAAAGTGAGCCGGTGAGGAAGTGGGCGAAACGCATATTCTCCCCTGCCCATTTCCCCCCTTTCCCACATGCCTCCTCAACGGCCCTTCCTCATCCCCCGTCAATGCCACCAATCCCTCCGCGAACTCCTCCAACTCCGCCCAATGCACCGCCGCCGCACCCTTCTCGCTGCGCAACTTGGCGCGCGTGATCATCCGGCAGAGATTCCGGTAACCCGTCCGCGTCTCGACCAGCAACGGCAGCACCGAGCCGTCGTCCATCGTCACCTCCGCGCCAATGACCGGCCGCACGCCGCCGGTTTCCTTCGCCCGGGCAAAAAGCCGCGGCGCCCCGAACACGCCATCGCGATCGCACAACGCCAGCGCGGACACGCCGGCGTTCTCCGCCGCGCCGATCAAATCCTCCGGCCCCGACGCCCCGCGCAGAAAACTGAACGCGCTGCGGCCATGGAGTTCGGCGTAGGACATGGTGGGGAAGTTCAAAGCTCCAAGCTCAAAGTTCAAAGCTCCGGGGAAACATCAGGCCCCAGGCTCCAATCGGTGCGGGCGGTCGGGGCATTGAGGCAACATTTGCAACCGCAATGTCACCCGCCGGTCTTGAGCATATTTTGAGCTTTGAGCTTTGAACTTCTCAATCATATACCCCCTCGATAAACCACCCGTCTTGCGTGCGGAACAGCCGGCACAACGTCCCATCACGCATTTGCACATCCCATTCATGACGGCTCCAGCGGCGTTGATCCCACCATTCGCCGGAAATTTTCCACGGCCCCCGCGCACGGCAGACACGCCCGCTCAACGTGAGGGCGCTCACATGCACCGGCCTCCCCTGCTCCGTCGCCACGTCCGCATGAACGGACGGACGAAACCGTCGCAGGCACGGGCCGTGTTGTTCTGCCGCGCGCCGGCCGGCCCCGGCGTCCTGCCCACGGCCAAACTCCGGCACGCGCATCCGCACCGCGTCGGGCCGGTGCGTTTCCTCCGCCTCGGGGGAACCCACGCGATCCGCGCCCAGCAGCGCCGTCAGCCGCGCCAGCGTCTCGTGAAACCGGTTGGGATCGCGCAGCGCACGGCCAAACAAACCGAACTGCTGCTGCTCGGCCCGGCATGGACTGGCGGCGAGGCAAAGCGAAACGACCGGCGCATCCGTCCGCACGTTTTCGAGGTGCGTTTGCAGCATCCGGAACAACGTCTCCACGTCGCCCGTGGGCGCCGGCACGGTGAGCGTGCGTTCATGCCGCGCGCCGGAACCAAGCATTAGTTCCAGGCGCAACTCGGAAACCACGCGGTAGTGCAATGTGATGCGCGCCGCCAGTTGCTCTACAAACCGCCGCAATACGAACAGCAGCGGTTCCAGCGTCTCCACTTCCACCTCGAAATCCATCCGCTCCTCGAAGGTGTCCGCCGGCATCACCACGTCGAGCGGCCGCGCCGTGTCCATGGCCGCGCGGTCAAAAACCTCCACGGCGGCCGCGCCCAACCGCTCGGCCACGTTCTCCTTGCCCAGCGCCAGCATCTCGCCCACGCGCCGGATGCCCCAGCGCCGCAGCACTTCCATCATTTCCACCGGCGGCTCCAGCGCCTCGACCGGCAGCGCGCCAATGAACTGTCGGGCATCCTCCACCACCAAAACCGGCCGCGCTGCCCGCGCCGCCATCAGCGCCAGATCCGGAGTCGCCGCCACGCCGAGTTGCGCGTGGAGATGCGCCACGGCCAGCGCAGTGATGAGATTGGAGGCCCATTCTTCGAGCGGTGTGCGGGCCTTCTTTCCGTTCCCCGCCCCCTGCGCCGCCAGCTTTTCCAAAAACGCAAAACTCCCCTGCGCCGCAACCGCAGCCATTCCGCATTCCGCGTTCCGCGCTCCGCATTCAAACCCCAGCCCGCGCAAATCCACCGTGCATACGCCGTCCGCCGTGGCTTCGAGATGCGGGGAAAAGGCATACACCGTTTGCAGCAGCACCTGTGTCGCCGCTTTCTCCGCGGGAATGGAACGTGCCTTGAACATCAGGTTTGCGCAGCGCGCCAGTGCCTGCGGCGAAGCCATGCCGGCACAAACTCCGGCGACCAGCGCAGCGGCAGTGGCCTCGCGCACCACGCCTTTGCTGGTGTCGCCTTCCACCAGCGCAACCGGCCGCGCGTGAAGCTCCGGCTCCGCGCGCAACACGGATTGCAGGCCAAACTCGGGAAGAAAAACAGCGGCGAACATCCACGCACCTCACGCCGATTTGAGCCAGCGCGCCACCCGGCGGCTGTCTTCCACCACGATGTCGAGATCGCGCGCCAGGTCGTCCGCATCGCGCTCCAAGGCGCCCAGTTCGAGCCTGGCCCGCAAGGTCAGGCGCAGCCGGGCCGGACCGACTGTCGGTTCTGGCGTGGCCACAATGAGCATCACGCCGCGTTCCTCAATGATGCGTTGGAACCGGTGCCAGGCCGGCGATGGAATTCTCCGCACCTGCACCGCCGGCATCAGCGCCAGATCGAGGAGCACGAAGGAAATGTTGCCGTCCCGCAGCACCAGGTCCGCCGCCTTCATCGCCTCATCCGCCGAACGGCAGCGCAACCAGAGCAGACGCGACAAAACCCCGGGTGGCTCGACCGCCGCATCGAAGGAATCCAGCCCGTCCACCAGCGCCACGAAACGCCCCTCCGCCGTTGCGCGGCGCACCCACGAGGCCAGCAAAGACGCACCGCCGGTGCCATGCCGCGCCACCAACTCCGTGATGGCCGGGTTGGGGATTCCTCCCGCGGCGTCCACCTCCGGCAGGCCGGTCTTCCAGCCATCGGCCGGAGGAATGGCCAGTTCATCGGCACGCGTGCCCAGCCCGGGGAACTTGTCCGCCAGGAGCTGCCGCAACTGGATGAGGTTTGTTGGAGGCATCCGTAAGCTATTCACACGAATAGTTCCATCGAATGACGGCGGCAACTGTTAAGTTGTCCGTAAGCGACCGATGTGACGCCCGACGCCAGCCCCGACGCCATGCCCTTCCCGCCGTTGATGAGCGCGGCGTTTGTCATTTGCGTGAAATAAGCGGCGGGCGGAATGACGCGCCCTCGAATGGCGGGGCAGGCCGCGACGTCGGGATTACCGCAACGCACGCTGTCTTCCCATTGATGCACGGCTCCTCCATCAAATCGGTTGTAACGGCCCGGCTTCCCCGGGCCGCGTTTCTCAGCTTGCTCGTGTGTTGCGCCGCAGGGTTGGCGCATGGCGCCTGGTTCGGCACAGCGAAACCTTCGCCGCCCGAACGCCCGAACATCCTGCTCATCCTCGCCGATGATCTCGGCTATGGCGATTTGAGTTGCTACGGCGCGAAGCGAATTCAAACGCCCCACTGCGACCGCCTCGCCTCGCGCGGGCTGCGTTTCACCGACGCCCATTCGTCCGCCTCGACCGGGAGCGCATCGCGATTGGGCCTGCTGACCGGCGAGCACGGCTGGCGGCGCAGGGTGCTCGTCGAGCTTCGACCAAACGCGCCATTGGCCATAAATCTCGAACGCGAAACGCTGCCCGCGCTGTTGCGGCGCGGCGGGTATCGCACCGGATGGGTCGGCGTGTGGCATCTCGGGCTGGGATTGCCCAAGGAAGATTTGGACTGGAATGGCGAGCTGAAGCCCGGCCCGCGCGAGGCCGGTTTTGATTACGCGTTCTTCCTGCCCGGTCCGCCGGACGCCATGCCGTGCGTATTCGTGGAAAACAACCGCGTGGTCGGCCTGAAGCCAGATGATCCAATGGAAGTGAGCGGGTTGCGCCCGATCCCCGGGCAACCGGTGCAACGGCCGCCGCGCAAGGAGCTGAAACTCGACTTCACGCAGGGTCACAACCAGTCGTTCCTCCACGGCATCGGTCGCAACGGCTACATGCGCGGCGGTAAATCCGCACTGTGGCAGGACGAGGCCGTTGCGGAGACGCTCGTGAAACAGGCAGTGGCATTCGTGGAACGCGAGAAGGAAAAGCCGTTTTTCCTCTGCCTGGCCACGCACGACATTCACGTGCCGCGCGTTCCGGCGGCGCGCTTCGCCGGCCAATCACCAATGGGGCCGCGTGGCGACGCGATCCTGCAATTCGACTGGACCGTCGGCGAGATCATGGCCTGCCTCGAACGCCTCGACCTCGTGAAGCGAACGCTCGTGATCGTCACCAGCGACAACGGCCCGGTGGTTGAGGACGGATACCGTGATCTCGCCGCCGAGCGACTCGGCGACCATCGCCCCGCCGGGCCGTGGCGCGGCGGAAAGAACAGCGCGTTCGAGGGCGGCACGCGCGTCCCCATGATCCTGCACTGGCCGGGCCGCGTGAAAACAGGCGTGTCCCCGGCACTGGTCTGCCATCTGGATTTTCTCGCCTCGTTCGCCGCGCTGACCGGCCAGGAACTGCCCGTGGGCGCGGGCGCGGACAGTTTCGACCTGCTGCCCGTGCTGCTCGGCAAAACGAAGGAAGGGCGCAACCACCTGGTCGAGCAAGGCGACGTGCTGGCGCTGCGGCAGGACGAATGGAAATTCATCCTGCCCGGACGCCCCTTGAAGAAACTCGAGACCAACACCGCGCCGGAAGGCTGGCTCTTCCGTCTCGACCGCGATCCCGGCGAGACCAACAACCTGGCCGCCAAGCACACCAACCAACTGGCGACGATGCTCGAACGCCTCCTGACCTTGAGGGATTCCAGCAGTGCGAGATAAAGCTGCCATGTTGAGAACCGCACCGTGGATCTTGTGGCTGGCCGCAGCACTGGCCACGTCTTCGCCCGGTTTCGCCGCGGATGCGGCCGCGCCTTCCAAAAAGGAACTCAACCGTGCCGCCGCCGATGCATTCTTCACCAACGGAACGCTGTATCATTTCGCGCTCGAAATCGCCGATGAAGACATCGAATCGCTCCGGCAAAAGCCGCGCGACTATGTGCCCGCGAAATTGCGCCTGGGCAACGAGGTGCTCACCAACATCGCCGTGCACCTCAAGGGCGGCTCCGGAAGTTTCCGCAAGGTCGATGACCGGCCCGGCCTCACGCTCGACTTCAACCGCTACGAGGACGGCGGACGTTTTCGCGGCTTGAAGAAGCTGCACCTCAACAATTGCAATCAGGATCCGACGCGCCTGAGCGAGTTCATCGGCGGCCAGTTGTTCCGCGAGGCCGGCGTGCCGGCGGCGCGCGCGGCCCACGCCGTCGTCGAATTGAATGGACGGCGGCTCGGCTTCTACGTCGCGCTGGAGAGCATGGACGACGTTTTTCTGGCGCGAAATTTCCAGGACAAGAAGGGCAACCTCTACGGCCAGACACGGGGGGGCGACATCACCGATCCCATCGAGCGCATGGAAGGCGAGACGCCGCTGACGCACGCAGACTTGCAAGCGCTCCTGGCCGCCGTGCAGGAAACGAACCTCCAGGCGCGCGTGCAAGCCATGGAACGGCGACTCGACCTGGACGAGTTCATCTCCTTCATGGCCATGGAAATCATCGCGGGCCATCACGATTCCTACACGCTCGCGCGGCACAATTACCGCATCTACCACGACCCGGGCACGGAGAAGATTTCCTTCCTGCCGCACGACCTCGACCAACTGATGCGGCGGCCCAACTTCGGCATCGTGGTGCCGACGCGCGGGTTGGTCGCGCAAACGGTGATGAGTACGCCGGAATTGGCCGCGCGGTTCCAGACCCGCGCCGGCTGGTTGATCACCAACGTCTTCGCCGTTCCCCGCCTGACCCAACGCGTGGACCGCGTCGTGAGCGCATTGATGCCCGGCCTTCAGGCTTACGATGCGGAGATCGCCGCGGCGTTCACCAACTCGGCGGCGGAATTCAAGGCGCGCATCATCAATCGCGGCCTCGGGCTGCAACGAAAGATCCACATCATGCACGGCCTTGTTCCGGCGCTTGCGTTCCAGAAGGACACCGCGCTCGTGACCGGCTGGACAGCCGATCCACCCCGGCCCGGCATCCAGCTCGCGCGAGCGAAGAGCGAGGACCGCAAACCGTCGCTGTGGATGAAATGGACGGGCACGAACCTCGCCATCGCCTCATGGCGCGCGCAGGTGCTGCTGGAGCCGGGCTGCTATCGCCTTGAAGGGCTGGCGCGATGCAGCGGCGTGACCGCGGCGAACTTCCGCCGACGGCGCGGCGAGGGCGTGGCGCTTTATGCCCCCGCGTTTCGCAGCATCGAGCCGTTCCGCCTCGCGGGTGATTTCACCTGGCAGAAGCTCTCGCACGTCTTCGAGGTGACCGCGCGCGACGACGTGGAACTTGCCTGCGAATTGCGCGCCGACCAGGGCGAGGTTTGGATTCAGGAAGACACGCTGCGGCTGGTGCGGCTGCCGCCGGACGCGTTCACAAACTTCATCACGCAGATCCGTCGCGGGCAACAGGCGGCCACCGTCACGTTAAACCGCTCCACTGAGGCGGTTCGCGCCGCAACTCAACAAGCCGCCCGCGACACGCAGCGACCCATGCTTCATTTTCGCCCGCCCGCGCAATGGATGGGCCCGCTTTGCGGCGGGTTCCATTACCAGGGACGCCACCACCTCTTCTTTCAGTTCAACCCGTGGACCAATGTGGCCGGACCAGGCACGGGCTGGGGCCACGCGCGCAGCCGCGATCTGGTCCGCTGGGAATATCTCACTCCCGCGCTCCTGCCCGACGAGGGCAACGGCAGTCTCCTCGACGGTCCCGGCAGCGCGGCGCTGGATGCGAATGGTAACCCGGTTCTCTTTTACGCCCACACCCCGGCGGAGTTCCCCCGGGCAAAGCGCGAGCAATGGGCCGCGCTGCCCGAGGATGAGGCCCTGATGCGATGGCGGCGCGTGAACATCGGGCTGTCAGCAGGCCAAAGCGGCGTGTCGGGCGTCGTCTACCGCGACAGGAGCGACACGTCCGTGTGGAATTCCCGGGGACGCACTTTCGCCACCTTCAAGAACGCCGGCGGGTTGATTTGCGAAGCGATGAATCCCGCTCTCACACGATGGAAAAGCGCGGGTGACTTTTCCGGCCCTGACGACGTGCGGACCAGTCTCATCCGCATCGAGAACACGGATGTTCTCCTGCGCGACACCGCGCCGGTACATGGCCGGGCCGGCGCCTTCGACGCCAGCCGCGTCGCCTTTCGCGCGGCCTCCGGGCGCGGCCAACCGCTCGACCCGGGACTCACCGGCACCACCGTGTTCCACGATGCGAAGGACCGTCCGGTGATGCTCGGCCTGATCACCGGCTTTCCGACCAACCGCGCGTGGCAGGGTGTGATGTCGCTGCCCCGCGTGCTGCGTCTTGAGGGCACGCAGATTCTCCAGGAACCGCTGCCAGAACTCGTCCAACTGCGCGGACGCCCCGCCCTGCTTCGCGGGACCAATCACATCGACCGCACCGCGCGGATGCTCGACCTGGTGCGGGGCGACATGCTGGAAGTGTTGGCAGAGATCAAGCCGGGCACGGCCAGGGTGTTTGGGTTGCGTCTGCGCGGCGGCGCTTCGGGCCGCGAGGAAATTCTCATCCGCTGCGCGCCGGAGATTCTGCATGTTGCCGGGAAGGAAATTCCGCGGCGCCATGCGCCGGGCGAGATCTTCAAATGCCGGTTCTTCTTCGACCGCTCTGTGCTGGAGGCGTTCTTCGACGATGGACGCCTCGCCGTGACGCGCGTCGTGCTGCCGTCCACACCGGACCTGCGCGTGGAGATGTTCGCCGAGGACGGTGACATCACGGCACAACGCTTCGAGGCGTGGACGTTGCGTTAGGCCAGATGAACAGGCGAGCCGTGCATCCTGAAGTTGCTGGTAGCGGTTGTCGCGCTGCAACAACCCCGCCCGCGCCCACCGGGTGGCAGCTGCTCGTCGCAGCGCAACGGGTTCCACCAACAACTTCGCGATGCACCAGCGGATGAGGCACGGTGAAGGAAAGCCCGCGGCGCGCAGTCCATTGGTGCGCATCAACATGGCATCGACAAAGAACCTGTGGACATCGCTCCGGCCGGCGCGTGGGGCGGAACGTCTCGTTCAACTTTTCCTGATCGTCATCGCGGCGATTGTCGTCGAGTTGTTTCCCGTGCGCGCGGCGTTGCCCGAACCGGAATGGCAGGAACCCGGCGTGGTTTACTACCGCGACCTGAACCCGCGCGTTCCGCTGGCGGTTCATGTCGTGAAGATTGACCGCGCGCGGAAAGACCTGGCGCTTCACACCACGCTGGGCGGGCACCGGCGTATCGGCATGGCCACGTTACCCGAGCAGGCTACGTTCATTGAATCGGAGGCAGGCCAGGCCGTCGCGGCGATCAACGGTGATTATTTCTTCACGCAACGCCCCTTCACCGGCACGCCGATGAATCTGCAAATTCTGCGTGGCGGCGAATTGGTTTCCGGTCCGGCTCCGGACCGGGCGTTCTTCCACCTCGATGCACAAGGCGTGCCGCACATCACCAACGCAACCGCGCAGTTCCTCGTCACCTGGCCGGACGGGAAAACGACGCCCTTCGAGTTGAATCAGGCTCCCCTTCCCGGCCAGGCCGTCCTGTTCACCGCGGTGGCTGGTGAATCCACGCGGGTCGATGGCATCGATCTCATTCTGGAACCATCCGGTCATGGCCCGTGGCTGCCCTTGCGCATCGGCCAGACCCTGGCTGCCAAGGTGCGTCGCGTGAACTCCAAGGGATTTTCACCCGTCACGGCGGACACCATGGTCTTGTCCCTCAGTCCGCGCATGATGAAGAACCTTCCCCCGCTCAAGGCCGGCCTCGAACTCAAACTGTCCACCGCCACGACTCCTGACCTCACCGGAGCGCAACTCGCGATTGGCGGAGGCCCCACGCTCGTGCGCGGCGGCAAGGCGCGCGACCCGGAAGATTTTCCGGGCTGGGAAGTCCGCCATCCCCGCTCCGCCTTCGGCTGGAACGCGACCCATTATTTCTTCGTGCAGGTTGATGGCCGGCAGCCGACTTACTCCATGGGCATGAGCCTGCCCGAGCTGGCCGGCTACTTCGTGCAACTCGGCTGCGACTACGCGATGAACCTCGATGGCGGCGGCTCCTGCACCACCTGGGTGGCCGGCAAGATCGTGAACAATCCCTCCAGCAAAAAGGAACGTCCCTCCGCCAACGCGCTCGTCCTGGTGCGCAAACCCGCGACGGGGAAATGAAGCATTACAACGCGCGGGGCGCAGCGCAGCGATGAGGTTTCGAGCTGGATTCCGAACTGGAAACCGCGAATTCACGCGCAGAGACACGAATGACGGAGGCTCGTGGCAAAGACTGTTAGTCTGCGCTACGGGCGCGCTGGGAATCCGGGTTCAACCACGGGCCAGGACTTCGACGAGGTAGCGGAGTTCCTCGTCGATGGCTCCACCTTCGACCATGGTCTGCGCGATCTCGGCCCGGATGGCGTCGCGAAATTTCTTCCGGAGCCGGTGTATGGCCACCTTCACGGCGCTCTCACTCATGCCGAGTTTCGCGGCAGCGTCGGCTTGCGGGAGTTGAGCCGCATCACCGACCAGCCAGGGTTTCAACGTCGCGAATTGTTGCTCCCGCTCCGGGCCGGTGAACTCAACCGCCACGGCGTGCAAAGCGCGTTGCATTACCGCCAATGCCCAGTCGCGGTCGAACACCGCATCATCCGGCACGGTGGATTGGTCGGCGACTTGCAGGCCGGGCGCGGTGCCGTGGTCCGCATCCAGCGATTCCGGCGCGACGCCGCCGCCACGCTTGAGCCGTTGCTCCTGCTTCCGCTGGTCGGCGAGGAAGTGCTTCACGGCACCGAGCAGGTATGAACGGAAGCGTCCGCGTCTCGGGTCCGCCGCGACAAGGGCGTTGCCGGCGAGCAGGCGCGCAAAGAACTCCTGGGCCAGTTCCCGCGCCGCGTCCTCCTCGCGCCCTTCGCGGCGCAGGAAGCGGAACACCGGCTGGTAATACGCCTCGCACAATTCACCCAGCGCCGTCCGCGCTTCGGACGATTCGCCCCGCGCGCGCAGGACGAGCGTCCAGCGCGTGGGGGCGAAGGCTCCTTGAATCATGGCCTTCGGTAAGTGTGCTTGAGGTTCCATCAACTCACTTGGTTCCCACTGATGGTTTCGCTCGGAGGTTCAGAATCAATTTCTGAAATTCATGCGCGTCCGTCGCCGCAGTATCGCGTTTAAGCTTCATTCCCGCCACCACCCCTTCAATTCTCTGATCGATCTTTCTTTCAAGCACCGCCACGTCGTTGGTGTATTCTCCGCGCTCGATGGGATTCGAAGTCGGATTCACATCCAGAACCTTCAGACGCAACTTCACCTCTTTCAACGCAGCCAACTGCTTTTCGAGGATCGGGTCATTAACGAAGTCGGGCAGAACCTCCCGCAGTTGCGTCTTGGACAAAGAGACCAAGTACAACAACTGGTTGGAGGTGAGAAGAAACGTCCGTTCCGCGTTGTTTTTCAGAGCAGTGAGATCGCGGATCGTATGGATCTCGTTGGAACTGGCGGGTGAAACGGCGGGTGGAATCAACGGCGCTGGCGCTTTGATCCCTACTTTGACCCGGCCTTGGAACGAGCCTCCTTCCGGCACGGGCAATTCAAACAGCAGGTGTTGTTCGCCCAGGCCAAGCCGGACGGTTTTGCGGTGCCAGCGCGCCGACACATCGTCCCGGATTTTTTCCAGTTCAGCGCGCGAAACCCATTCCGGCATCTGATACTCCACGCGCTGATGACGAACCGGTGCAGCGGGATTTCCGCCCATGAAATCCGACGTGCGCACCTTGCCTTGAAAACGGGAGATGGTCGTCTCCCACGGGAACAGCTTCTCACAGTTGCCATGCACGTCATCCAGGTAATCAAACGCCAGCCAGCGCACGCCCTTCTCCTCACGCAACTCGACGGCGGTGAAGGTAAAGCGAATCCACGGCGATTCGCCCGCCGCCTCGGGTTGCACGGTGACCGACGGCTTCGACACAGGTGAGAAGGAAACAACAGGTTCCGGTCGGCGCGGTGATTGACCACCGGGCGGTCTCATGAACGCGAACCCGAGCACGCACACCAGCAGGCCGGCGAAGATCCACTTCAGCACGCCACGCCGCCGCGAGGGCGGCTGGTTCGCGCCCCAGCGCGCGGCGGCGTACACGGCCCAGATGGCGAACGTGATCACGCCCACGGGCACCAGCAACATCAGATTGGCGATGAACAGACGCGGCTCCGAGGAGTTGAAGACCATCATCGACGGCAGCACCAGTGTGCCTCCCACCAGAACCAGCAATGGCAGCGCCAGCGCCGCGAACACAGCCAGTGGCAGACCGCGCAACCGGCCATCATGCGCGCGGATGTCGCTCAATGCCATCCAGCCGAGGAT
>CAYQWK010000082.1:0-7013 GCA_964420805.1 uncultured Bifidobacteriaceae bacterium
AGGCGACGGGTTGAACGCTCCCGTTGGCTTTGACCAACGGTGTGCTCGCAATGGAATAGGCTTCCAGCAGTTCCGCGAAGCGATGCGGGAACTTGTTGCTCAGTGCATCCGCTTCAAGGGCACGGGCCAGCTGTTGGTAGAGGGCCAATCCGCCCTCCCATTTCGCGCCCCACTCAATGATTTCCCCGGAGCGCTTCATCAAGGTGACGGCGACCGCACCGCGATCGAGGCCGCCCTGTTCCGGCTTCCGCTTGGCCCGCTTCTCCGCCGCCTGCGCGGCACGGACCACATCCTGGAGCGGTGCCTTGAAGTGGGCGATGGCGATGCCGACGGAGCAGGCGGCGGCGGGACCAGGGACGAGGAAAGGAATCGGGCGGCCTTGATCATCCTTCTGCTCGCAATGGAGGAACCCGGACGCGGGACTGTTGAACAATGTGCCCTTGACCGGATGATGAACCTTGCTTCCCTGAAAGGCCGCTCGCAGCGCTTGCGCACAAGCCAGCGCGGTGTCCGCCGGAAGCAGCGCAACAACGTCATCGCCGCCGGCGTAGATGAGGCGGCCATCGAAGGCTTTGACGATGGGGCGGGCGCAAAGCAGGGCGAAGGCAGACAGGGCTTCGCTGAACTGGAGGTGGTAGCTGGGGGAGAGCGGACGCCGCGACTTCACAAAGTCAGCGAAGCGGACCTCCAGTTTGCCCTTTCCATCCGGATCAGAGTCACGCTGGAGATACTCCAGAGCACCTTGTCGGACTTTGCCTTCGTGGTCCGAGTAGTCCGCGAGTTGGTGGGCAAACTCAGGCGTCTTCTCACCGCTGATCCATTTGCCGATCTCATCGCCGTCAAAGGCGAGGACAGCGAAGTATTTCTCCGACGAATCATGATCCATTTCAGTCATGTTCTCCGGATTGTCGTCCTGCCCGAGAGGATCGTGACGGGCGATGCTCCGCGTGTCGGGCATGGGAAAATGCTGCGAGGACGTCTTGAGCTTCCAACTTTCTCCTGCGAGGTAGGCGAAGTGCCACACGCGTTTGATCAACGTGGTTGCACCCAACCAGTCGTCGTGCTTGAACAAAGATCCCCACGGGCCTTCCCGGAGGTTGCGGACCCGTTCGCCCCACGTCTTTCCTCCCGCCACCGCCTCTTCGCGTCCGGTGAGCGCATCCTTGTTGCTGAAGCTGCCAACCTCCCATCCGCCGGTAGTTGCACCGAAACGGCGTGTCTGACGCACCGCATCGAGTTCCCAACTGTTGAGCGCGAGGATGACGGACCAGCCAAGGCCAAGGTTGTTGAGCTTCTCCTTCGGCCCGTCCTTGCCGCCGATGTAGTAGCGCCCGTCGCGATGGTCCTTCGGCATCTGCTTCTCGGCCATCTTCACCACCGCTTGCACCCGCTGGCGGGCTTCGGCGATGGGCATGCCATCGGCGAAACCCTCCGCAAGCTTGGAGGCTTCGTCCAGGGACTCCGGCCACGGCGTGGAATGCCACGACAGGAAGAGGAAGCGTTTCACCTGGCAATTGAAGCGCAGGTTGCGGTCCGCCTCGGAGATTCCAGTCTCGTCCGCCGTCAGGCCGGCCTTTTCACAATGCTCCCAAACGGTGCGCGCTATCTTTTGCCATTCCGCCTCGATGGCCAGCTTCACCACTGCGGCGAGTTCATTCGCCCGTCCGGCAGGAACGATGGCAAGGAACACGTTGGGCAGGTTCGGCGTGAGCAGGTCCGTATCATCGCCCTGCAAAGATTTCCAAACGCTGTCCGACCCGATCTTCACCTTGCTCCAGAGATCGTCGCGCCAATGCAGATCGAACAAGGGCTGACCACGCAGGTTGGGGAAAAGCACGGCATCGGGCCCGATCTCGGCCGAGAGTGCCTTCAGGCCCGCCGCCATGAGCCAGGAGAGCAAATAGCTGCCGCTCCAGAGGTCGCGGATGCTGCGGGCGGCGGCGATGAAGTCCTGCACGGGGCCAAGCTGGAACTTCAGGAAAGCCGGTTTCAGCACTGCGTCTTTGCCTGGATGGTCAGCGCAGCCATCGAGCGCCGAGACGACCTGCATGTGGGTCCAGATGGAATGATCTGGAATCCGCGTGTCCGCTGGCAGGAAAGCAAACCGATAGTCTTTGGCGATGCAGTGCCGCGGCCAAAGACGCCAATGGGCGAAGAATCGTGCCCGCCAGGTATCTGTCTCACTCAAGTCCGCCAACGATTCCTGCGTCAGCACCGGCTGAACCCCCTGATCGGTTTCCTTCGCGACCTCGGCCGAAGTGAAGGGCGCGTGAAACGGCAAGCGTGCCGCCGCGTGCGGCGAACCCAGCGGGTGGTGGAACTGATTGCGATGACCGTCGAATTGACAACTCAGACCGGCCGCGCGGCTTTCCGGAAAAGGCAGTCGATCCGCCGCCGCCGCCGTCCAGTCCGATGGTTGCGCGAAATGTTTGGCGTAGTCTTCAGCCTCCTCGATCAATCCAGCCTGCCGGAACAGGGTCCGGGCGTGTTCCTCGTGATTCCTGATGTCCACACACTTGCTCGGCGGATCGTGCAGATAGGCGGCGAGTTTTCTCTTCCAATCAACTTCAGCAGTCATAGTGAGGGCGACTTGTTCATCGATGGGGCGAAGGATCCGGGAGGTTCATCGTGGGCGCGAGCAGGCGGACGTCCACGGATGTTCGGTGGGAATAAACCGGCGGCGGGCCTTGAGTCATCAACCATCTTGACGACCACCGGTCGTGGCAAATCATGCATGTCCTCGTTTTCCACTTCATGCTTGCGTGCTGGTCTTACCGCCCCATGGGCGTTTAGTCGCCACAATTCTTGCAAAAAGCTCCCGCTGCCTTGTCCGTCCCCCGCATCCCGCCATGCCCCAATGAAAATCGCGGCCCTTCACGAGTTGAGACCCTTCGCGCGCTGCATCCTCGGGGTCGCATCGCTGGAGCACGCCGCGAGATTTCGCCGGTCATTGTGGCATCAGCGCCCTTTTGCAAAATTTTCGCCGGAAGCAAATCCATGATCCATCAGGCCACACTCCAAAATTCGCCACCCCCTCCCCTCTTCCTGACCACTGCTTCCTCCGGTAAAACTGCATCCCTCCCGCCGGCACCATCAATCCATTCGTCGCCCGCGCGCTGCGCTTCCCCCCCGACGCATCGTGGAAATGCGCCGGCGCCCGCACCGGCGCTCAAAAGAAACACCAATAGCCTCGCCGCGCCGCGTGACGGGTGGCCGTTTTCCTCACGGCTCCGTGGAAATCGGCAACAATTCCCAGTCTCCGTCCGCTCCAAACACCACGAGCTTCCCTGCCACGATCGGCGACACGGAATCCACCCAGCCCACTGCGGTCGCGCGGTCAGTGCTCCCGCGAATCCGGAAAGTCACGCAAACCGGAAAACGTCCAAACTGCGTAAGCGGGCCGGTGTAGCGGAAGGGAGAGTTGCCCGGCATCAGGCGTCCCACCCAAGTCGCACGTCCGCCGCGTGCAATGCTCACCGTCCCGGTTGCGGCGGCCAGCGTGTTTGAATTCCCGAAGGCCACCGGCACTCTGTGCGGCTGCGCTGCACGCAGCACGGCGTCCGCCTCCACGTCGGACTCCCACCCCGCGCTGGATGTCATGCGACCGCGCAGCCCGCCGGGGGCCACTTCGCATCGCCATTCAATCTGAGATCCACCCGGGCCTGCGAATACCAGGTCGACCACGCGTTCGCCCGATGCCGGCACCACGCCGCTGAACCGATGAACGCCGGTCCCGAAGCGTGCCGTCCCGCTTAACTTTCCGCGCGCGTTGACCGTCGCGTTCACCAACCCGGTGTTGGTCCGGGTCCAGCCATTGGCACCTGCGGCCAGCCCGACATAACTCCCCTGCGCTGCGGCCAGGACTCGGTCTGTGAAAACCGCCGTCACCACCGTGTTGCTCGCCATCGTCAACACCAGTTCGTTACGCCCGCTGACGACCGGCGTCGTCCAGCCGTAGAACTCCGCCCCCGCAGCCGCCGTGGCGCTCATCGTCACACTTGCCCCCGGCAGGTAAAGTGGAGACGCGGGTTCCACGTTCACCGTGCCCGGCCCAAGGACCTCAACGCGGAGCGTGAAACCCACCACGAGCGCAGCCGGCGCGCTCGTGACGCTGCCTTGACTGCCGCTGACAACCACATCGTAAAGTCCCGCATGCGCCGTCGTGGCGTGCTCGAATGCAAGTTGAACCTCTCGCGCGCCGTCAAGGGAAACGCCGTTCCTGCGCCACTGGTAGGCCAGCGGCGGTGTTCCCTGCGCGGCCACGACAAGCGCCACGGGGCTGCCGGCCACCACCGTTTGTTTGCTCGGATTCGCTGTGACGGCCAGGGGCACCGCGGTGAACAGCGCGCTCACGGCAGGATTCGGAGTCACCACCTGGAACGGGCGCGGGTTGTCCGCGCCGGAAACAGCACCGCCCCACGCGACGAATACCCGCGCAGGCCCAGGCACTGCGCGCAGCGTCACGGTTGTCCCATACGGCACCAATCCCTCCGGCGTCACCTCGATTCGCCCGCCCCCGACCGTGTTCGTCTGAATCACCGTTCCAAACACTGCCCGCACGTTCAGGGAACCATTCACCTCCACCGCCAGCGGATTGTTCGTGCCGTGCGCGTCCCCCTCCCACCGCATGAAACTCCAACCGCTGCCCGGCGTGGCCGTCACGTCCACGATGCTGTTGGAGGCATGGTAGGGCTGCACCGGCCAAACCGTCACACTCCCGCCGCCTGCGGCAGTCGCGTTCACGGTATACGGCCGCACGACCACCGTGACGGCGGGGGCCTCGGCGGTCAGCGAGAAGTCCGAACTCAACGCCAGACACCGCACCACCACCGTATTGCTTACCGCGATTGGGCCATCATAAAGCGGAGATGATAACGCAGGCACGCTGCCATCAAGGGTGTAAAAGATGTATCCCTGCGGAAACGTGGTTTCCAGTGTGAGGATCGCCATTGCATCCCGCACGACGCCGTCGTTCACAATCTCCCCGTCTGCGCGCACAAACGGCGCGCCGTTCGGAATAACGGTCAATAACGCGTCCAGGCTGGCGACCGCTCCGGCTTCGTTCGACACCAAAACGGAATACAGTCCTGCGTCCGCCATCCGCACCTGCGCCAGTTCGAACACCGCATTGGTCGCATCGGCGATGTTCGTGCCGTTCAGGCGCCATCGGTAATTGGGAAAACTCCCCGTGGCGGTCACGTTGAAGCTCGCCGGCTGCCCCTCACGAACCACCACGTTTGTTGGCTGCGTGGCGATGACAATAGGAACCACGGTCACGCGGATGACAACCAGGGCGGAATCCATTTGATCACCATCACTGACCCTGATTGTAACCGGGTAATTCCCCGCCCCTTGCAGCGGACCGGGGGACCAGATGAACAATCCGTTGATTGGATGAATGCTCGCTCCAGCCGGACCGCCATCCAAACTGTAGGTGAGCGCATCCAAGTCCGGGTCCGTGGCCGACACCGTGAAATTCAGAACGCCCCCTTGATCGACCGATTGGGGACCTATGGCGGCGAGGACCGGAGCTCTGTAGAGTCTGCCGGTCACCACTTGCGAACAGGTCGAGCTGTTTCCGCACAAGTCGGTCGCCAGCCATGTCCGTGTGGCCGTGAAGTTCACCCCGCATGTCCCGTTGGTAACCGTGCTTTGAATCACAATGCTCACGTTGGTGCCGGCTGCGACGTCCAAGGCGGTGGGAGGATCGAATGACCAGGCACCTTGACAGTTCACAAACTTGTCCGGCGCGCAGGTGATTGCCGGCGGCGTGGTGTCCACGACCGCCACCGTCTGTGTGCAGGTGGCCTTGTTTCCGCAGGCATCGGAAAACTCCAAAATACGTTGGATACTGAGAGTGTTTCCACAGAAACCGATCCTGTTGACAGTCGTCGCCAAAGTCCGTTTTACGACGCCCGCGGGGCTGCAAGCGTCGTTGGCAGTCGGGTCGTCAAAACTCCAGGTCGTGCCTGACTCGATTGTCGCGTCCGCCGGGCACGCCACCGACGGCGGCGTGGTGTCCACGGCCGTAACGGTTTGCGCGCAGGTCGTGCGGTTGGAACAGACGTCTGTAATTTCCCACGTGCGCGTGGCGGAGTAGCCGCAACCCGTGCTGTTCGTAATCGTACTGGAGATAACCACGGTGGCGGAGGCCGGTGCGATATTGCAGGTGTCGAGCACCACCGGAGTGTCGAAGGTCCATGCGCTACCGCACTCAACGGTGCGGTTCGTCGGACAGGTGACAATCAGAACATTGGTGTTCACCGAAATCGCGCCGCCCACCACCGAAACGGATAGGGGCGTGAGGCTGGCGTCGTATGCAAAAACCTCGGTCGGATTGCCATCGATGAGGATGAGCGTTGACGACATTGGAGGACCGGTGAGTCTGAACCGCACGCCGAAGAGAACGCTGTTGGCGGAAAGCGATTTGCCCGTATCGTCCGGATCTAGCCAAGCCACGCTCAGTGCGCCAGTGGAAACTCCCGAGCCGTTCGTGGGCAGGCCGAAAGAACCAGCGTCGAGGCCTGGCAATCCGAATTGCCCGACCCCAACATAGGAGACGATATTGGTGCTCCAATGGAGGGAGAACTGGAAACCATTCACATTGGCGAACCCAGTCGTGCGCACCAGCACGACCACCTCGGAGGCAGCGGAACCGTTTGTGCTCCCAACGCTGAAGGTAACATTCGCGCCCTCAACCTGGTGGCAACCGAAGAAGACAAGAACCGAGACAAGCAAGAGACTGCTGATCGTTTTCATCTTGGCTCGAAAGAATATTGACCCCCCATTCGCGGAAAGCCATTTCACTCCCCTCGCATCGTCCACCAACCGCCTGTTCCATTCTCACTCCCCCCGACCCCGGGGCCACACCTGCTTCAGTGAGTCCATCCATTCAGGATCTGCTTGCAGGAGCCTTCACGGCACAGGCGCCCTTTTGTTAAAAATTTTTCGCGAGCCAATCCGTCAACCCGGACCAAACCAACAGCGCGACCAACCCGCTCCCCGCCTTCTCG
>CAYQWK010000082.1:7023-12948 GCA_964420805.1 uncultured Bifidobacteriaceae bacterium
ACGCGGCAAAGGCGAAACAGATCCCATCGAAAGCATCGTCCGAGACCGAACCAACAGCGGGGGCGACCCCCTCCCCCCTCTACGCAACCGCAGCCGATGGAAAGCAACCACGAGCGCCTGTTGAACCACGTTCCGCGACGAGACCCCTTTTGCGAAATTCTCCCCGGACGGGCATCCATCGTTCGTCGGACCCTACGCCAAAATCAGCCACCCCCTCCCCCCCCTCTTTGACGGGACAGGACGGGACAGCAAACGGCCGAAATCGTGCGCGACAATGCGCTATCCACTCGTGCCATGCAGAAAATGAAGAGTGAAAAAACGATCAATGTTTACGCACCTTTGATCGACCATCGCGCACCATCGCGCAAAATTTTCAAAACACCCCGGCTGGTTTCAACTCCCGCCGCCTCCACCACTTCTTATTGGAAGGAGTGGCCTTGTTGAAAGGATGGGGCAAATGCCTCCCTCCTCAATCGGCAGGGTATCCACGCCAAAGCCACACCAAGGTGTCGGCCAGGGTCTGCTCAAATACGCGCCGGTCGCAATGTCCGGTGGCTTTGCTGAACACAAACCGGTGGTGATAGCCCCTGGCGCGCAATGCGGCCGCAGTCCGCTCGCCCGCCATGACCCAATTGTGGTGCGTCTCTTCCGCGTCTTTCGCGCGCAGGTCATTCTCGGAAACGTGGGTGAAGATCCGCAGCGGCTTCGGCTCACTCTTCTCAATCAACTTCATGCTGGAATGATATTCCCACGCCCCGAGCGGATACCTGGCCTCCTCGGCGGCATCGTCATCCTGCTGGTCCACAAAGGTGCCGGAATAAGCCACGATGCGCCGGAAGAGATCGGGCCGGAACCAGCCCATGCTCAAGGCCGCCGCCCCGCCGGAACTGCATCCCAGCACCGCGCGGCCCCATGGGTTGCTCGTGAAGGCGAGCTTCGGGTAGGCGGCCTTAATCCCGGCATCGGCCAACACCGCCGGAAACACCTCGTCGTTGATGAACCGCGCCAACCGGTCCGACATGGTATCGTATTCCAGCCCGCGTTCGCTGTTCTTGCCGTCGTTGCCGCCGTTCTGGACGGCGATCGCTATGAACGGCGGCAGCTTGCGGTCCGGGTTCTTCGAGATCGTCAAATTGTCGAGCGCATTGCGCACCAGCGGCATCTGGCCCGGGCCGTCGTGGATGACGAGCAGCGGGGCCGGTGTCCCGTCGCGGTAGGCCGCCGGGATATAGACAAAAATCTTCCGCTCCGTCCGCACGGGTTTTTTGGCCGGCTCCAGCGTGCGATCGTCACCCCGGAATATCTTGCTGTCGGCCAGGCGCAACGTGAACTCGAAGTATTTCCCCTTGGGATTTCCGAGGTCAGTCAGTTCCGGGGCTTTCGCGTATTGGGGGCCAATCACCAGGCTGCCGTCCCCCTGTGAACCGGGATTCTCCGTGTACGACTCGGCGGCCGACGCGGTGTTGCCGCACAGGGCGACAACGATGAAAAGGCCGAGAAGAAGGTGAAGAGCCTGGCTGCAGATTCCGGAAAGTGCTGTTCGTGCGCCAAAGGTTTTCTTGCGTTGGTGGTTCATCCGCGAGTGGTAATCGCAATAGCTGACCGAAGCAATCCCCCATCCCGGACGGGCCCGACCAACCTGGTCTTCCGGCAGTCGTCGCAGTGCTACTCTCCGCACATCCGAAGAAACTCCGGCTCGTCGATGATCTTCACGCCGAACTTCTGGGCCTTGTCGAGTTTTGAGCCCGCATCTTCTCCCGCGAGCACGTAACTGGTCTTCTTGCTTACGCTGCCGCTGGCCTTGCCGCCGAGTGCTTCGATCTTCGCCGTGGCCTGTTCGCGCGTGAGGGTCGGCAAGGTGCCGGTGAGGACAAAGGTCATTCCCGCGAACGGGCCGGCCGGCGCAGCCGCCTGGAACAGGGAGGAATTGAAGTTCACCTCCGCCTTCCGCAGCCGGGCCACGAGATCGCGGTTGCGCGTGTCGCCAGACCATTGCGCGACGCTTCGGGCAATCACCCCGCCCACGTCCGGCACCGCCTCGATCTGATCCACCGAGGCGTGCAGCAAATCGTCGAGCGACGGAAACGCCCGGGCCAGCGCCTTGGCCACGCCCGCGCCGACATGGAGAATCCCCAACCCGAACAGCAGCCGCCACAGGTCGCGCGTGCGGCTTGCCGCCACGGCTTCGAGAAAGTTGCGCGCGGACTTTTCACCCATCCGCTCCAGGGTCAGGAGTTCGTCAAGGGTCAGCTTGTAGAGGTCGGCCACGTCGCGGACGAGGCCGCGCCCGACGAGCTGCGCGACCAGCACCTCGCCGCCGCCCTCAATGTCCATCGCGCCGCGCGCGCAGAAGTGTTCCAGCCGTCCGCGCACCTGGGCCGGGCAATCCGGATTCGTGCAACGCAGGACGACCTTGGCGTCCGAGGCGGGCTTTTCGCCCGGCGGCAGGTCGCCAACGTCGTCGTCGGTTTCGCGGTCCCGGCTCACCTTGGAACCGCATTCGGGGCAGGATTTCGGGAAATGAAATTCGGTCTCTGCGCCGGTGCGTTTCGCGATGACCACGCGGACGACGGCAGGAATCACCTCGCCGGCCTTCTCGATGACCACCGTGTCGCCCACGCGGATATCCTTGCGGCGCATGTCCTCCTCGTTGTGCAACGTCGCGCGGCTGATGGTGCTGCCGGCCAGAAACACCGGCTCGAGTTCCGCCACTGGAGTCAATGCGCCGGTGCGCCCGACCTGGATGGTGATGGCCTTGAGCCTCGTCTCAGCCTGTTCGGGCGCGTATTTGAAGGCGAACGCCCAGCGCGGCGCCTTGGAGGTTGCGCCGAGTTTTTCGCGCAGCGGAATCGCGTTGAGTTTGATCACCGCGCCATCGGTGTCGTAGGCGAAGGATTTGCGCAACCCGTCCAGCTCATTGATCGCCGCGAGAACCGCGTCCGTGTCGGGGCAAAGCCACATCTTGTCCGGGGTCTTGAAACCGAGCTGCCGCAGCGACGCGATGAATGCGACCTGCGTGTCCGGCAACGTCGCGCCCTCCACCGCGCCCGCGTTGTACACGATCATGTCCAGCGGGCGGGTCGCGACGATCTGCGGGTCCAACTGCTTGAGCGAGCCGGCGGCCGCGTTGCGCGGGTTGGCGAACGGCTCCTCGCCGGCGGCCACACGCTCCTCGTTCAGTTTGCGGAAGCCCGCCAGCCGGAGATAAACTTCGCCACGCACCTCCAGCACCGCGGGCAAGCCATCCCCTTCGCCGAACAAGTCCTTTTTTTCCCCAACCGCAGAGTGCAACCGCAAGGGCACGCTGCGGATGGTCTTCAGATTCGCGGTGATGTCGTCGCCGGTGGTGCCATCACCGCGCGTGGCGCCGACGGTCAAGAGACCGCGCTCGTAACGGAGGTTCACGGCGAGGCCGTCGATTTTTGGTTCCACCGTCCATTCGAGCTTTTCGTCGGGGAGCAGTTTCTGCGCGCGGGCAATGAACTGGCGGACCTCTTCCGGCGAATAGGTGTTGTCCAGGCTCATCATGGGCCGCAAATGCCGGACGGAATGGAACCCGTCGAGCGGCTGTCCACCGACGCGCTGGCTCGGTGAATCCGGCGTGCGCAAATCCGGGAAGGCCGTTTCAAGGTCCTGCAACTCGCGGTAGAGGCGGTCGTATTCGCGGTCGGCGATGACGGGCCTGGCCTCGACGTAATAGGCGTGGTCGTGCCGGCGGATCTCAGCCGCGAGTTCGGAATGGCGTTGCTTCGCCTGGAGGTGCGTCATGGCGCGGGTGATTTAAGACAGGCCGGGAACAAGCTCCAAGAACCAACCGTCAGCAAGCGCCGCCAGCAGCGCAGGTGATTCCCGGCCATCGGAAGCGCGGGCGGCCGGGCGGCGCGACAACCGTCCCATTCCGGCTCTGGACACCCGAAAAGTTGTGGGCTACCCATTTCTCCCATTTATGAAACGGATCATGAGAAATTGTCAGGTTGCCGGAATGATCACCGCCGCGGTGTTGTTCGCGGGTTGCGCGTCGTCAGGCGTGCGGAATCCGAACGGCACACCCGTGACGGAGTTGCGGGCGGACGAAAAGGGTTTCGTTGGCGGAACCGGCGTGGAATCGCAGGATTTGCTGCGGGTCACGGACAAGATCGCGCGGGGCATCCTTGCCGCGCCGGCGATTTCCGGAGCAACCGCGCCGCCCGTGGTGGTGCTGGAGCCGGTGTTGAACGAGACGCGGTTCCCGATCAACAAGAACATTTTCCTGGAACGCATCCAATCGCAGTTGATCTCGAAGTCGGGCGGCAAGGTGCAGTTCATGGCCCGTGAAAGGCTGGCAGCGCTGGAAAAGGAGCGCGAGATGAAGCGCAGCGGGCAGCTCACGTCGGGCAGCGACGCGCGCGCGCAGGAGTTCAAGGGGGCGGATTACCTGTTGACCGGGAAGCTGAGTGGCCTGAGCAGCGTCTCGAAGGGCGGCATCAGCGATTACATTCTCTACACGTTCCAGCTCATCGACGCTCGCACAGGCGTGATCGTCTGGGGCGGTGATGATGAAATCAAAAAGCAAGCGCAGGCGGATGCAGTGTACCGGTGATCTGGCGGCAATGAGGTTCCCCAGTCTATTTGTCGCGTTCGCCCTGGCGTTCGCCACAGGTTGCGCCTCCCACCGCGCCTCCATGCCGGCATTAACCGGCGACGCCTGGACCGACGGCAGAAACGCCATCCAGTTTGGCCCGCCCAAGGACCGCGTGTTGTGGGAATACCGCGTAGCCGTGATGGCGTTGCGGCGGGGAGATTTCGCCGAGGCGAAATTGCAACTCGATGACGCCATCCGGCGCATTGGTGGCATTTACACCACAGACGCGGATGCAAAACGGGCACGCGGCTACTTCACCAGCGAAGCGAAGAAGACGTTCATCGGCGAACCCTACGAGCGGGTGATGGCCTACTTCTATCGCGGCATGCTCTATTGGATGGACGGCGAGCCTGACAACGCCCGGGCCTGCTTCCGCAGCGCACAATTGCAGGATGCGGACACCGAGACCCACGAATACGCCGCCGATTACGTGCTGCTCGATTATCTCGACGGCTTCGCGACGGTGAAGCTGGGCGGCGAGGCGAAGGACGAGCTTGGCCGCGCGGTGAAGAACGCGCGGAACACGTCGCAGCCGCCGCCGTATTTCAAGCGGGCAAACGTGCTGGTCTTCATCGAGTTCGGCCGGGGCCCGCGGAAGTACGCGACCGGGGCACACAACGAGCAACTGCGGTTCGGCGAGCAGTCGTCCGTGGCGCGTTCGGTGAACCTGAAGCTCGGCGCGCAGGAGTTTCCGCTCGTGGCTTATGACGATTTGCACTGGCAGGCGACGACCCGCGGCGGGCGCGAAATGGACCACGTCCTGGCGAACAAGGCGGTCTTCAAGAATGTGACTGGAGGGGCGGCGATTGCGGCCGGCGCGACCAGCATCGGCCTGGCACATCACGGCCAGGGGGAGGCGGCATTGATCGCCGGGGGTGTGGCCATTGCCGCCGCGCTGATTTCCGCAGCCACGACACCGGAGGCGGATACACGGGCATGGGACAACCTGCCGCGTTACCTGACGTTCGCGGCATTGGAACTGCCATCCGGCACCCACAGCCTGACCGTGGAATTTCGCGACGCGAACGGGCGGGCGGGTGCGACAAGGCGCCTGGATTTCAGCGTGCCCGCAGACTCGCGGCGTGACACGGTTCTTTTTGCCAGCGAGCACAACCAATGAACTTATGAAGAAACTGCTTCTACTGACGGCCTGCACCGCGCTGGCCGCCATGATGATCGGCTGCGCCTCCGGCGGGGCGCGCGCGCCAAGGAACACGGACAAGTTCAACCTCGAGCAAAGCGCGAAGTTCGTGCTGCTCGACTCCCGCACCCAGAACTCCGTGACCTGCGCCGGGCTCCAGGAG
>CAYQWK010000082.1:12958-17908 GCA_964420805.1 uncultured Bifidobacteriaceae bacterium
CATGAAGGTGGTGGCAACGCTCCGCAACCGCGAGAACCGGCGCATCGAGGTCCAGATCAACTGCGTTTTCAAGGACGCGCAGGATTTCGCCGTGGACGAGACCCCGTTCCGCACGGTGATCCTCGACGAAAACGCGATGCAGGCGGTCACGTTCGAGGCCTTCAACAAGCAGGCCCTGCGCTACACGATCCGCGTGCGCGAGGCGCGGTGAGCGAGACACGGGGCCGGGCCGCGCGGCCGAAGAAGCGACCGCCGTGGCTGAAGCTGGCGGCGATCGTGATGGCATTTCCGCTGTCGCTGACGTTCTACGGCCTTGCAGGCGGAGCGGCGGACGCGCTGGTCCAGAACGGGTCCATCCATGCCGCGCTCATCCCGTTCCTAGAAGTTATCTTCAAGCCTGAGCGCTGGCTGATGAACGAGACACCCCTGTATGTCCGGGGCTGGGTGCAATGGGGAGACTTCACCGGCTACGATTTCGCGGGAGGGCCGGAGACGACCCGGTGAACCACGTCTCTATGCTTTCACCCCGTAATTGATGCTCATTGCACCACCGAGCAGATTCACGATGCGGATATCACGGCAGTTGAGGGATCGCATCATTTCCTCCACGCCGCGCTGGGCCGGATAATGGCGCAACGATTCGAGGATGTAGGCGTGCGTGGCGGAGTCGCCGCAGTAGAGTTTGCCGAAGACCGGCACGCACCAGCGGAGGTATCCAAAATACAACAAGCGCAGCAGCGCGCTGTCCGGCTTGCCAAAATCCAGCACGAGCAATCGTCCGCCCGGCCTGGCCACGCGGTGCATCTCGCCGAGCCCGCGGCGCCAGTCCGGCAGATTCCGCAGGCCGTAGCCCACGGTCACAACGTCGAAGCTGTGATCCGCAAAGGGGAGCGATTGGGCGTCGCCTTGTTGAAAATGCGGAACGCGGATTGCGGCATGCGGAACCGCCTCTGCCCGCTCGCGGGCCACAGCCAGCATGGCCTCACTGAAATCGAGGGCCTCAACCGCGGCCCCGGCGCGGGCCAGCGCGAAGGCGATGTCGCCAGTGCCGCAGCACAGGTCGAGCGCCGTCTCGCCAGGCCGCACCGCGGCCATCCGCACGAGGCGGCGTTTCCACGCGCGGTGCAGGCCGAGGCTTTGCAAGTCGTTGATGAGATCGTAACGCGGCGCAACCCGGGCGAAGAGATCGTTCACTCTCGCGCCACGCTGCCCACCCTCGACGTAAAATTTGTTCGACACGTCAATGGGCGGCAAGAATACGGCCTGCGGCATCGCAAACGGCGTCGGCGAGTTCCCGGGGAGAAATCACCGAGGCGTCGCCGCCCCAGTTGAGAATCCAGCGCTGGATTTCGGACAGGCTGGAGAGCTTCATGCGCAGTTCCACGCCACCGTCTTCGATGTCGTGCAAGGTTTGCGTCGGGTGCCAGCGCTTCTCGCGGATGAAACCGGCGGCGTCCGGCGTGAAGCGGATCCGCACGTCATATTCGCCTTCGCCGGTCACAACGCCAAAACTGCCACGCAATCTATCGGCAAGAGAGAAGCCCGCGGGCCGCTCGAACCCGCGGCCCGTGTAGCGGATGTTCGCGATGCGCGCCGGGACGAAGGTGCGAATGTCGCGCCGCGCGTGGTCGTAACCAAAGAGGAACCACTCGCCGTTGATGTTGGCGAGGTGGTAGGGATCGACCATCCGCTCCTCCGCCTCCGCAGCACGCGGTTTCCGGTAAAGGAAACAAACCTGCCGCCGTTTGGCCGCCGCATCGGCGAGTTTTCCGAAGATTCCGAGGTCAAGGATCGATTCGGCGCGCGTGTGGAAGGAGATGGTCTTGTCCCAGTCGGCAAGGTTGAACGAGATGGTTTCGGGCAACTGGTTGGCAAGCTTGGTCAGTGCGCTGACCAGGGGTTTCTCGAATGGGGTGCCGCGATATTGTTGCAGGGCTTTTTCCGCGACAACGAGGGCAAGCAGTTCGCCTTGCGTGATGCGCAAGGTGGGAAACGCGCTGACAGGCCGCGAATAGTAGAAGCCGAACTTGCGGGAGTCGTACGCGATGGGCAGATCCAACCGCTCGCGCATGAAAGCGAGATCGCGCACAATCGTCTTGGTGCCGATCTCGAACAACCGCGCGAGGGTGGTGGCGTTCGGATGGCGGCCCGCGGCAATCTCCTGATGGATGCGCAACATGCGCTCCATCGGAACGCGTGTTTTGCGGGACGAAGTCATTGACGTTTGCCCGGACCGGCAGGGCTCCGGCAACGATCAGACGATCTTGCTCAGAAGCTCCTCGTTGGTGCGGTGCTTCTTGAGTGCGCCGATCAACGTCTCCATGGCCTCGATGGGATTCAAATCCACCATCATCCGGCGCAGCTTGCGCACGGACTCGATGTGCTTCTGAGGAAAGAGCTTTTCCTCCTTGCGTGTGCCGCTCTTTGGAATGTCGATGGCCGGGAAGAGGCGGCGATCCGAAAGTTTGCGGTCGAGGACCAACTCCATATTGCCGGTGCCCTTGAACTCCTGGAAAATCAACTCGTCCATGCGCGAACCGGTGTCCACGAGGGCGGTCGCGATGATGGTAAGCGAACCGCCGTGCTCAATCTTGCGCGCCGAGGCAAACATCTTGCGCGGTATCTCGAGGGCGCGGGCATCAACACCACCTGTCATGGTCCGGCCGCTGCCACCATGAACAGAGTTGTAAGCGCGGGCCACGCGAGTCAGGGAGTCGAGCAGGACAAACACATCCTTGCCCGCCTCGACCATGCGCCGACACCGCTCGATCATGAAGCGGGAGAGGCGGACATGGGTCTCCAGTTCCTGATCGTTTGATGACGCCACAACCTCGGCCTTGACCGAACGTTGGAAGTCGGTGACCTCCTCCGGGCGCTCGTCGATCAGCAGGACCATCACATGAACATCCGGATGGTTAGCCGTCACCGCGTTGGCGATCTGCTTGAGGATGGTTGTCTTGCCCGTGCGCGGCGGAGCCACGATCAAGCCGCGGGTGCCCTTGCCGATGGGCGTTACCAGGTCAATGATGCGCGTCTCAAGCAAATCCGGCGTGGTCTCGAGCTTGAACTTCTCGATGGGATCGATGGTGGTGAGATTCTCAAAGCGCACCGCCTTGGTGTAATCGGAAAAGATCATCCCGTTGACCTTTTCAACGAACTTCAACTGCGGGCTGCTGCCGCGATGGGGAGGGTTCAGCGCGCCCTCGATGAACGCGCCTTCGCGCAGGAAGTTCCGCTTGATAGTGTCGGGCGTAACGAAAATGTCGCTGGGCTTGGGCGCAAAGTGATGGTCGCCAGAGCGAAGAAAACCGAAGCCCTTTTCAGAAACTTCAAGAAAACCCGAACCCATTTCCAACGGCGCGTTATTCTGCTGTTCGCGCTGCTGGTTTTGATCCCGGTTTTGATCCCGGTTTTGATCCCGATTATGCCCTGGATTGCCACCGTGCTGATGGTCGCGGCGCTGGTGTTGGTGACCGCCACCATGCTGCTGATTACCGCGCTGCTGATGATGCTGTGGTGCGTTGCCGTGTGTGGCGTTGCTCATAAATGCTCAGTGTTGCTGAAAGCCGAATCAATAAAACCCGGAAAACCGTCCAAGAACCAAGAACTTTGGGAAAACCGGACGCCTTTGAAACTATGGCGTCTTCGGCCAGACCTTCAACGGGCGTAACTAAAGGCCAAACCCAACGGCGGTGCAATCAATATTTCATGCGAGGCCTGACACCCTGACGCCGGGGGCATCTTGACACTGGTCTTGATTTTCAACCGTGCCAGTGAGCGTCGTTTGAGCCGCATCACTCCCCGCAAGCTGCGGACAATCGAAATCACTCCACGCGCCCTCAACTTCAAACGGCCTGAAAGCGGCGCATCCAGAAACAGTATTCGGATGACCCGCCTGACGCCTGGCGCCTAACGTCAGATGCGGATCAAACGCGACCCACCACGCTGAAATCCGCCCGAGCACCACATACAAAGAAATACGCTTTCCCGGAGCTCAAAGAACCCAAGAAAACCTCATTTCCGTTCAAACAAATCGAACGGCGTCATTCGCCCCACCGTGATCAACGATCAAGTGAGGACGATCTTGTCGCCTTCCTTGAGGGTCACGATGGCTTTCTTCCAATCGCTGGTCTGACCTGCGGCCGCTGTGCGCTGACGGCGGGCCTTGCCCGAGGAGTTCAGGGTGTTCACCTTCACGACCTTGACCTTGAAGAGTTCCTGCACCGCCTGGCGGATCTGGATCTTATTGGCGCGCCGGTCGGCGACGACGGTGTACTGGTTGTATTTCTCCGACTGGCGGGTGCCCTTCTCGGTCACGCGCACGGTCTTGATGATGTCGAAAGCGTTCATGCTACTTCTGAAGACGTTCCTCGAGTTTCTGAAAGGCACCACGGGTGAAGATGAGCTTGTCACTACGCAGCAACTGATAGGTGTTCACACCCGAACTGGTGGTCAACTCGATGTTCGGAACATTGCGGGACGCAAGCTCCACATTCTTGTCCTCGCCGTCCGTTACGAACAGCGCGGTCTTCTTGATGTCCAGCGCCTTCAAAACACCCACAAAATCCTTCGTTTTCGGCGCGGACAACTTCAAATCCTCAACCACGAGCACATCACCAGCCTTCAAACGCTCCGTGAGGGCCTTGCGCAGGGCAAGCTGCTTCGTGGACTTGGAGACCTTCTTGGCGAAGTCACGCGGTTTCGGACCAAACACCACGCCACCACCCACCCATAGCGGAGACTGAAATGAACCCGCGCGGGCACGGCCGGTGCCTTTCTGCCGCCAAGGCTTTTTGTTCGTTCCCGCAACTTCACCAGCGGTCTTGGTGCAAGCCGTGCCACTGCGTTGGGCAGCGCGAAACGCCACCACCACGTCATGCACCGCCTGCGTGCCCTTACCGCCCTCAACGAGCGGCAGTCGGACGTCAATTTCGCCCGCGGTGTTTCCTT
>CAYQWK010000083.1:0-17881 GCA_964420805.1 uncultured Bifidobacteriaceae bacterium
GCCTGGAGGTTGGTCATGGTGATGGTCGAGACGCAGGAGGTGCCGGCGGCGCTCATGGTGATGGTCAGCCAGTTGGTGCCCCCGCGCACGAAGGTGGCGTTGATCGGGAAGTTCGTCGCAATGAGGTTCGTGGTGTTCGCGCCACTGACGAGCCAGCGCAACGAGACGGGCCACGCACCGGTGACGGTGCCGGAAAGCGTGACGTTGGCACCCTGAACTACGGTCATGTTCTGTGGCTGCACCAGTACTCCCGGACGGACCAGGACGTAAAGCAGCGCCGGGGCGCTGTCCACGGAACTGATGCTGTCGGTGACGCGGACGCTGTAATAGCCGTGTTGCGGAAGCTGGGCGTTCGAGATGGCCAGGCTGCTGTTGGTGGCGTCAGGTATGGGAATTCCTCCGAACGACCACTGGTAACGCAACGTCCCGTTCCCGGCTGCGGCCACGCTGAAGGTGACATTGGTACCTGGCGGGCCGGTCTGCGATAGCGGCTGGGTGGTTATGAATGCCGGTTGAAGCACCGTCGCCGTGGCGTTGGAGCTTTGCGCGGCACCGGCCCCATTCCAGACCAACACGCTGTAGGCGCCCGCTTGCGCGACTTGGATATTGCTCAACACCAGCGTGGCATTGGTGGCGGCGGGCAATGGTGCGCCATTGAAACGCCATTGGAAAACCAGGTTCGATCCGGTTGCGGCAACGGCAAGGTTCGTGGTGGTTCCGGCGAGGGTGGAGAAATTCGCCGGTTGCGACGTGATCACCGGGGGCAATCCACCGCTGCGCTGGCTTCCTGGGCTGGGTGCGGCGGCGGTCCAATTGGTTGGGTCGTTGCCGTAGTCGGCGACCACCATCCGATGCAAGGCCAGGCCTAGTCCGTCTGCCCCCGCGTTCCACGGCGCGTCGTCGCGGTAATCGACCTTGTCCACCATCACGAAGTCCCAGCCGTTGGTCGAGAAGGGCTGGGGCATGACCAGTTCCACGTTGTCGCCAGAGTTGTCGAGCTGGCCGTCCCAAGGTCCGAGGATGAGGACGTTGCTGGCCACATTCCATTTCGTGCGGAAGTCGGCGAGGGCGGCGGCGTTGGTTTGCGGATCGAACTTCACCACCAGCGCAAACTGTCCCGGCGCGAGCGTGGTGTTTGTCGGGAAGGTGAAATCAACGGCGTCCTTAAGCCTCCAGCAATTCGTCGGCGCGGTCGGGTCGAACAGCGGAATGGCGTTGGTGCCGAGGTTCAGCAGCTCGATGTACTCGTTCGCGGAATCATCCGCTCCGTCCACGTCCGGCGGGCGGTACATGAGTTCCGACACCACCACCGGCCCGACCAACGGCCCGGAGTTCACCTGTCCGAGGGTGTTCGATCGTTGCGCGACAACGTGTTCATCGCCGGTGCTGGTGACATGCCGCCCGAAGGCCACGCCCGCGCTCGACGCGCCGAAATGAAAGCCGTGATAGTAGCCCAGGAGATTCCCCACGCCGTCCGCCGCGAAAATGAAAGCCTCGTCTCCCATGTCGCCGAGGGCGAAATTCGTCGGTGCGCCCGGCGCGATGTTGAACTGCGCCTCCGTGAACGCGACGAACCCGCCGGCGCTGATAGTCGTGCCCGTGGCGATGCGGAACTTCTTGGGATTGAAGAAATCATCGCTCAGGAACCAGCCGCCGATGTCCGCCGCGTTCGTTCCAGGATTCCAAATCTCGATCGCGTCGAATTCGGGCGATGCGGAATTGGCCAGGACTTCGTTCACCAGTACCGGCGCGAGGACGGGCGGCATTGGATCGGCGGCGCCGGGCGAGCCGTTCAACGTGCCGCTGGCGCGCCAGCTTTCCTTCTCATCCCAGGTGTTGAACGGCGCGTTCTCGTCCACGATCACCAGCGAGAAGCCCAGCCCGTCCGTGATCGGATGCCAGGCGTTGTTGTAGCTGAAATCGAGAATCTCCTCGCCCGCGGCATCGTGGAGCGCGACGCGTTCGCCGCTGTTGTCGAGGCTGCCGGCGAAAGTACCGGCGATGTTGGTGCTCGTACCGTGCCGGGCGATGAAGGCGGCGGGATTCTTGACCAGCACAATGGCGCGGCCCGGCGCAAGGCTGGCGAAGGCGTTGCTGGCGGTGAACGCGAACTCGATCCCGTTCGTGAAATGAACCCCCGCCAGATTCAACGTCACGTTGGTCGAGATGTTTTTGAGTTCAAGATACTCGTGGTCCTCCTGCGGAAACAGGTCGCCGGCGTTGGTCGGCCCTGGGTGATACATGATCTCCGTGATGCGCAGCCAAAGCTGCGCCGGCGTCGGACTGCCGGGATAGGTGACGCTGGCGATCGTCTGGTTGGAGCTGTTGAGCAGGCGCACCGTCTCGCCGCGCGCGGTAAGCTGGCCCCGGTAAGGCCCAACCACGAACAATCCCTGGCCGCCGCGCGGACTCGTGGCACGCGCTCGGAACGATTTAATATCGGGCGAAACAAAAGCGAGGCCGCGCGCGGGAATGACCGTGCCTTCCTTGAAGGTGAACTCCACGCCGTCGTCGAGCTTCCAGTTCGAGATATCGAGCGAATGATTGTTGGGATTGGTGAGGCAGAGAAACTCCTGTGCCTGGTTGCTGGAGGCGGGGTTGAATTCGAGCGACGCGAACTGCACCAGGCTGGTCGCGGATTGCGCGGGGGGAATGCCCGCGTTGTTTGAGGGCGTGATGCCGATGGCCCAGGCGGGATTCGTGGCGCTGTGGGTCGCGTCCCAATGACGGCGGCGTGGTCCGATGAACTGCGTGAACAGGTCGTCAATTCCGTTCGTGAACCACTTGTTGGCCGCCCAGGACGAGAAGCCCCACTTCACGCGGTCCAGGTCCGCTTCGACGCGCATCGCGTTGGTGAGCGACTGGATGCGCGCCTCCAGCAGGTTGGTGTTCGGATGGCCCGGCGGCGGTTTCACCCAGCGGTCGAGCACGCTGCGTTCGCGGCGCAGCAGCATCTCGCGCGTCTCCGGCACGGCGATGAAGGCGTCGTAAAGCCGGTTCCAGTTGTTTGGTGATGCCGGTCCGCCGCCGAGCGGGGGAATCGCCGAGCCGCCGTAGAGAGGATGGCTCTTGTAGAGATCGTTCGTGGCCTGCAACGGGTTGCTGCCGCCGTAGAGTTGGCCCCACGAGGCGTTCATGTCGAAGGGCACCGCGCGCCACAACCCGTCTCCAAACGTGTCGCGGTAGAGCGACATGTTTGCCCACACGTCGTCGTTCTCCGAGCACCACCGCGTTCCGGCGAGGTGATTGATGACCTGCGGCACGTCGAACAAGTCGAACAATGTAATGCGCCTTCCCGCCAGCGTGTTCGTCTCCGCTATTCCGCCGGCCATCTGGTCGAAGTCCGCCGTCGAGGCGACGTTCTTTGGCAGCATCTTCTGAAATACTCCGGTGCTGAAGTGGTCTGTTTTCACGCAGCCCACCGCCTTATAAAGCGCGCCCGCCGGATCATAGCCGAGGCGTTCGATCTGCTCTTCGCCAATGACGTCGTTGTGGAAGGCGAGTTGGTAGAAAGCGCCGTTCATTTGGAGCCGCACCGGGTAATGAAACGGCGCGCGAACGCCCATCAATTCCAGCAGCCAGAAACAAAGCCCCTGCCGGATGTAGGCCGGGTCGGGGTACTCTGCGAGGAACGAGGTCTTGCGGATGCGCCCGCCCGGACCGGGGTGCCGGAACGGGTGTTCGCGGTTGAATTCGACCCGGTGCGATTTTTTCGCGAACGAAGCCGAGGTGTTCCCGCGCCGTTCCATGTAAACATTGTCGTAATATTCCCCGTCATAAAACACGCCGATGCGACCGCCGGTTTCCGCGTCGATGCCTGCCAGTTGGTCTGCGGCCACGAACAGTTGGAAGATCGGGAGTGCGCTGAGGAGGTTCGAGTCGGCGACGATGGCGCCAAGGTATTCCGCCGACCCGAGCGGGTCTCCAAACAGCGGCCAGCGCGAAACCCGGTTGCTCGTGTCCTGCGCCGTCAGGTAATAGCGGATCATCTGCCCGTTCGTGCTGAGGTTCTGCGGGATCGTTGCGCCAAAGATGCCGTCGCCCGCCGCGCCGTCGCCGTGCAACCCGTCATCCAGCATCGTCGCGGTCTGCACGGCATCGAACATCACGCGGTAATGCAGCAGCACCGGCCCGAGCGGTGCGAACGCGGGCGTCACCCGCGCCGTGACCGCCAGATCCTCGGAGTCCAGCGGCACGTTTGGAAAGTGCGTCACTCCGGCGATGATCGGCCCGAGGTCGGCCGTGCCGGTGCCGTTGATCTCGCCGGGGGTCGGGACCGTGAAATAGCGGGCGCCGCTTCCCAGCGTGCCAAGGATCGTGGCCTCCAGGCGCGCGGAGAGGAAGAAGTCCGGGTTTTCCGGCGCGATGTTCAGGCCCTGGACGGCGAGTACGTTTGTGCCCGGCAGCAAAGCCAGTCGGAACGCGCTCACGTCGATGGCGTCCTCGTTGACGAGGATGCGCTGCGTTTGCGCGGCCGTGGCGGTCGAGTTCCACTGCGGCTCCTCCGGTGCGTTGCGCGAGGCAACGCGCGTGCCATTGAGCCACGCCACGAACCCGTCGTCGTAACGCATCCGCAGTACGAGTTGGTCGATGTCCTCGGGCGCATTCGTCAGCACGAACGGGTAGCGGAGCAGGGTGGTGGCGTTCGAGATGAACATCGACGTGCGCACGTCCGTGGTGATGACCGGGACTGCGTTGTAGTTGAACTGCAACACCTGAACCTCGGCCAGCGAGATGATGTTTGTTATCCCGATCGGGTGTTCCACCCGCACCACGCGCCCGGTGACCGATGGCAGCACGTCGAAGTATCGGTTCGAGCCGGGCAACGTCCCGACATTCTGCGTCCACAATGCGACGCGTGTGGCCGTGTTTGTGGAATCGTAAATGATGACGCGCAGGTTTTCCGCGCGATCCGTGCAGCAGTCCGTCCGGAACCAAAGATGCACCCGGTCGATGCGCTGTGTGCCGCGCAGGTCCACTTCCCACCACTCGTTGTTGATTGAGGGTACGGCGGTGTGCGTGACCGAGCCGCCCGAGAAGACGGTGTTGGTGCTGCCGTCGATGGCGCGCGCAGCTTCGCCATTGGGATAAGTGCTCGACTGCGTGGCCGTGGCTCCGTTGGTGCGCGCGAGGTTGATGGTCGGCAGAGGAAGCGCGTCCGGGGCGGCAGCGCTCTGGTAAAGCCGCGCCACCTCGCCCGCCGTCAACGCGCGGTCATAAACAGCGAGTTCGTCGATCAACCCGTTGAGCGGCCCGGCCGGGCTGTCAAAGATGCCGCCGCCCGCTGCTTTGAATCCGGCAGCCGAACTGCCGTGGTTCGTCGAGGCACCGCCCACCTGGTTCAACAGCGCACCGTTCAGATAGAGATTCAGCCGCTGCCCGTCCGCGACCACGGCAAGATGATACCAGTTGCTCAGAGTGATGGTGTTGCTGGCCACGACGCTGCCGGCGTTCGCGGTCCAGAAGACGAGTTGCGCGGAGTTGCTGACGCCGGCCGCCGCGACTCCCGGCTGGCCCCACAGCGCGATATTCGTCGTGGCCAGTGCCGTGACGTTGAACCAGCCGGCCATCGAGAACGCGGCGCGGTTGTTGAGCAGATTTGAGCTTGCGGCCAGGAACTGGCTCGAACCGTTGAAGCGCACCGCGGCATTGGTGGTCTCGAACCCGCTGAACGTCGCCGGGCGCGGCCCGGTTTGCGCCAGCGTCGGCGCGCCGGAATAAACCGCGTCACCCGCCGCGCCGGCCCGGCCGGAATTCGTCGCGGTTACGCCGGCGACTTCGTTCATCCGCCAGAACGCCAGCGGGCTGCCCTCCAGCACCGCGTTGGCAAACTGGTCGCGCGTGCGGTCGATCGCGCCGGTGTCGAATCCCACCGCATTCGTGCCAGCGCGCCATGTCGAGTCGTCGAACGCCGTGTTCATCCAGTTCGTGCCCACGCTGGCGTTGGTGGGGACGAGCAGGCGCAAGGTCGCGTTCGTCGCCAGCAACGGGATGAACTGTGATTCCATTGGAAACCCGTAGGACACGTCGTTGAACTGCGCCGGAAACTCGGGCGTGAACTGCGATGCGATCGAGCCGTCCGGCCGCACCAGCGCGAGATATTCTCCGCCGGTGTCGAGCCGGAAGTTCGTGTGCAGCCGCGCACCGGGCACGCGCCGGTCCTTGTTCGACGCGAAGACGACGATGAACTTGTTCGGCCCGATGTTCGTAGCCGGGAATCGCCATTTGCTCAGGTTTCCCGCGCTGTCCGTCAGCGACCAGTTCAGCAGGCTCACCGTGTTCGTGGTTGGGTTGAAAACTTCGATCCAGTCCTCGAACGATCCGTCCTCGTCCGCGAGGCCGCTGGAATTTCCGGCCACGAACTCGGTGATGACGACGTTCTCCGCCGCCGGCGCCACCGGTGTCACGGCGAGACAAAGCAATACGAGCAGAGCAAGGCGTTGATGCATGTTGGTAATGGGCAGGGCGCGAACGTAAGCCCGGACCCGCCTGGTCGCGAGTGGAAAATCCCGGCCGTAGGCGCATCTCAGTTTAATGCACGATGCACATTTCTGAGTGGTGGAGTTCGTCGCTCTGCGCGGACGGGGTTGTCGCAGCACGACAACCGCTAACTGCATCAAATCGCGATGCGCCCCCCGGTCGTCCGGTTCAGGATTCCTCCTTGCCACTCCGGAAGGCCGTTCTTAGCTTTCGCTCCATGCCAGTCGAGCCTGTGCCTCAAATTCAGTGGTATGTCCCGGTGTTGATGCTGTTCCTTCTCGCGGTGGGATTCGCGTTTGGAACGCTGGCCGTCTCCGCCCTGCTCGGGCGCTGGCTCAACAAATGGCGAACGAAGGAACTGCCGATCAAAAACACCGCCTACGAATGCGGCATGTTACCCGTCGGTGAGGGAAACACGCGCCTCTCGGTGAAGTTTTACCTCGTGGCGATGCTGTTCATCCTGTTCGACATCGAGGTGGTTTTCCTCTACCCGTGGGCCACGGTTTACAAGCAGATGCTCGCCGATGCAGCGACCAGGAATCTGATCCTCGGCTCCATGGTTTCGTTCCTCGGCATCCTCTTTGTCGGCTACATCTACGCCCTCAAAAAGAAGGCGTTCGATTGGAACAGATGAGCAGACCTGATGCTGGAGGCCGGACACTGGATGCCGGCGACCAGCAACCCAACCCGGCATCCAGCAACCCATTCCACCACCATGTCCCTCAAATTCGGCACCTCCGGTTGGCGCGCGTTGATTGCGCGTGAATTCACCTTCGACAACGTCCGCCTCGCCACGCAGGGCATCGCGGATTTTCTGAACGCGGAATTGAAACGCGAAGGCTCGGCCATTTTCGGGCGCAAACCTGTCGTCATTCTCGGGCACGACACGCGGTTCCTGGGCCGCGAATTCTCGCTCGCCGCCGCCGAGGTTCTGGCCGCCAACGGCCTCACGCCGTTGCTTTGCCAGCGCGACGCGCCCACGCCTGTCATCGCCCACACCATCCGCGCGCGGAAGGCCATTGGCGGCATCAACATGACGGCCAGCCACAACCCCGCCGAGTGGCAGGGCCTCAAATTCTCGACCTCCAATGGCGCCCCCGCCACGGCCGAGGTTACCAAGGTCGTTGAGGCGAACATCGCTCGCCTGGCTGCCGCGAACTGGTCGTTCAAGGCGGTCGTCGTCGGCACGTTCCCGTGCAAAACGATCGATCCGCAGCCGGATTACTTTAAGCAGATCCGCAAGCTGGTGAACTTCTCCGCCATCAAGAAGGCGAAGCTCAAGATTGCCGTCGAGATGATGTACGGCACCGGCCGCGGCTATCTCGACACGCTGCTGGAGAAGGACGGCGGCGCGAAGTTGACGCTGTTCCACAACGAGTTGAACCCGCTCTTCGGCGGGCATCATCCCGAGCCGAACGCCGAGGGCATGGCCGAGGTCTCGAAGTTCGTCCGCAGTGGCAAGGCCCAAATCGGCCTCGGCCTCGACGGCGACGCGGACCGTTTCGGCATCGTGGACAAGGACGGCACCTGGCTGACCCCCAACCAGATTCTTGCCCTCGCGCTCTATCACCTGAAGAAAAACCGCGGCTGGACCGGCGCGGCGGTGCGCACCGTCCCCACCAGCCACCAGGTCGATGAGGTCGCCAAGCTCCTCGGCGTGAAACTTTATGAGACCCCGGTGGGCTTCAAACCCATCGGTGCGCTCATGGAATCCGAGCCGATCATCGTGGGCGGCGAGGAATCCGGCGGCCTCAGCGTGAAGGGCCACGTGCCCGAAAAGGACGGCGTGCTGGCCTGCCTGCTCATGGCCGAACTCGTCGCCACCGAACGCAAATCCCTCGGGCAGATTCTCCGCGAGCTGGAGAAAAAGACCGGCGAATTCCACAGCGACCGCCTGAACGTGCGGCTGACTGAGGAAGGCAAGGCGGCGTTGCTCAAGAAGCTCGCCGCGGGTCTGGACAGCATCGGCAAGTTCAAGGTCGAGAAGTTCATCACCACGGACGGGTTCAAGTTCCTCCTGCCCGGCGGCGAATGGGTGGCCTTCCGCGCCAGCGGCACCGAGCCGTTGATCCGCTGCTACATTGAGGCGAAGACCGTGAAGAGCCTCAAGGCCCTGCGCGAGGCGTGCGGGGTGTTGTTGAAATAGCGGTCGGCGCAGAGAGTTCTTGCCGGGCGGGTTCTCGCGGGGACAATGCGCCGCATGTTTTCGCACGTTGTCATTTTCTGGACTGACCCGAACAAGCCCAATTCCGCCGCCGACTTGCTGGCGGGCGCGGAGAAATATTTGCGCCCCATTCCCGGCGTGCGGCATTTCCACATCGGGAAAATGGTCGGGAGCCATCGCCCGGTGGTGGACCAGAGTTATCAAGTCGCGCTGAATCTGGTCTTCGACACCAAGCAGGCGCAGGACGAATACCAGGTGCATCCGCTCCACATCGAGTTCGTGGAAAAGGCCTTCAAGCCAAACTGCGTGAAGGTTGTGGTGTACGACTTCGAGTAATCCGCTTAGGTTCAGATTGCGGCCGGGGGGTGGGTTGAATTGTCATGATCGCCGATCTTTCTTCCCGTCACCGGCTTTCACTTGTTGCTGCACAACCCGCAGTGTGTCTGCTATCAACCCGGCCGCCATGACAAGCAACGCGAACCAGGACACGGAACATCTCCGGCTGCTCTCGATTTTCTACTACGTCTGGGGCGGGCTTTCGGTGCTGATGTCGGTGGTGGGGATGCTGGCCGTCACGGGTGCTGCGTTCGGGATGCGCCAGGCCATGCGGCAGGGCGGCGGACCCCAGCCACCCGCGTGGTTCTTCGCCGGGATATTCTCCATCATGGTCGCGGCGGTGATCTTCGCCCTTGCGCTGTCGATCATGAGTCTCGTGGCTGGCCGGCAGATTTCCGCCCGGCGTGGATTTCATTTTTGCCTGGTGGTGGCGGGTCTTGCCTGCCTGTCGTTTCCGTTCGGCACAGCGCTGGGCGTGTTCACGTTCATTGTCCTGCTGCGGCCGTCGGTGCGTCTGCTGTTCGCCTGAAATTCCCTTTCATGCAAGGCCATCTCTTCCTCGTCCTGCACGCGCACCTTCCTTTTGTGCGCCATCCCGAACACGAGAAATTCCTCGAGGAGAACTGGCTCTTCGAGGCGGTCGCAGAAACTTACCTGCCGTTGCTGGAGGTGTTCGAGGGCTGGCGGCGCGACGGAATGGACACGCGGCTGACCATGACGCTTTCGCCGACCTTGTGCGCGATGCTGCGTGATCCGCTGCTTCAGGACCGGTGTTTGCGGCACCTCGATGGATTGGTCGAACTTGCTGCGAAGGAACTGTACCGCACGCAATGGGAGCCGCCACAACGCGCGCTGGCCGAGTTTTACCACCTGCGGTTTGGCGCCCTGCGTTCCGCCTATTTGCGGTACGACCGCGATCTGATCGGCGCGTTCCGGAAATTCCAGGACGCCGGCCGGCTGGAGATCATCACCACCGCCGCCACGCACGCCGTGCTGCCGCTGCTGGCGGCGCATCCGCAGTCCGTGCGCGCGCAGATTCTGACCGCGCGGGACCATTACCGCGAATGTTTCGGACGCGACCCGCGCGGCATCTGGCTGCCCGAATGCGCTTACGCGGACGGCGTCGAGGGCGTGTTGCAGGAGGCGGACATCCGATGGTTCATCACCGACACCCACGGCGTGTTGCACGCCACGCCTCGGCCACGCTACGGCGTGTTCGCGCCGGTGTACACGGAAAACGGCATCGCCGCCTTCGGCCGTGACCTGGATTCCGCCAAACAGGTGTGGAGCAAGCACGAAGGTTACCCGGGTGATCCCAACTACCGCGACTTCTACCGCGACATCGGGTTCGACCTCGATTTCGACTACGTGCGTCCGCATCTGGCCGGAGACGCGCGCACCTTCACCGGGATCAAGTACCACGCCATCGGCGGCGGCGGGGACAAACGCGTCTATGACCGGCGCACGGCCCTGGAAACCGCGGCCCGCCACGCGCAGCATTTCATCGAGGCGCGCATGGCGCAAATGGCGCGGCTCGCGCAAATCATGGATCGTCCGCCCGCGATTCTGTCGCCGTACGACGCGGAGTTGTTCGGGCATTGGTGGTATGAGGGGCCGGAGTTTCTCGATTACTTCGTCCGCAAGGCGCATTTCGACCAGCGCGTCTTCCGCCTCGGCACGCCGCAGGAATATCTTCGCGACAACCCGACGCAGCAAATCGCCCGGCCCGGTGCCTCAAGCTGGGGCGAGGGCGGGTTCTGGAAGGTCTGGCTCAACGAGCACAACGCGTGGATTCAGCCGCATCTCGACGTGGCGCAGACGCGCATGACGGAACTGGCGCGGCGGTTTCCGGGGGCCGAGGGCGTGATCGCCCGCGCGCTCCAGCAGGCCGCGCGCGAACTGCTCCTCGCGCAATCAAGCGACTGGCCGTTCATCCTCCGCACCGGCACCAGCCCGGAATACGCGCGACGCCGGGTGAAAGATCATCTCCTGCGCTTCATCGCGCTGTATGAGCAGTTGATCGCAGGCGGGGTGGACCAGGTGCAACTGGCGGAGATGGAACGGCGGGACAATTTGTTCCCGAACGTGCAGCCTTGCCATTGGGCGTAAGCACCTGATGAATTTCAGCGAACCCTCCTTCAAAGGCTGGGCCAAGCCCGGTCCCGTTCCCCCCGGCGCGCTCGGCCACGGTCCGGAAGTTGAACCCGGCGAGACGCTCGACGCCATCAGCGGTTTCTTCCGCCTGTTCCAGCTTGCGAACGGCCACCGGTTCTCGACCGACGACGTGTTGACGGCGTGGTACGGCACGACCTGGTGCCCGACCGCGCGGACAGCGCTCGACCTCGGCAGCGGGATCGGAACCGTGGGCATGATCGCCGCGTGGCGGATGCCGGGGGCGCGTTTCGTGACGGTGGAGGCGCAGGCGGACAGCGTGCGCCTCGCGCGAAAGTCGGCGCGCTGGAACGGACTCGAAGCGCGCTACGAAATCCGGGCGGGCGACTTCCGCGATGCCAATGTGCTGCGCGCGGAGGAGAAGTTCGACCTCGTTCTCGGCAGCCCGCCGTATTTTCCCCAAGGCAGCGGCATCGAGGGCGATCATCCGCAGAAGGTCGCCTGCCGCTTCGAACTGCGCGGCAGCATTGTGGACTACTGCGCAACCGCTGCGAAGCACCTCGAACGCGCCGGCTGGTTTGTGTGCGTTTTTCCCGTGATTGACGGCCAGCATGAGCGGTTGAAAGACGCCGCGGCAAAGGCGGGTTTGATCATCGTGCGCTGGCGGCCGGTGGTGTTGCGCGAGGGCGAGCGACCGCTGCTCGGGCTGTTCGCGATGACTCGCGCGGATGCTCTTCCCGAACCGATGCACGCCCGGATCTGGGAGGAGGCACCTCTCGTCATTCGTTCGCGGGACGGTGCGGTGCATCCCGAGTATTCGGCGGTGAAGCTGGCATTCGGGTTTCCACCGTGAGGCGCGGGCCGGGCGGCCTGGCCACGGGCACGTTGGCGCGAGGGAAAATCTTCTTTTCAGCGGCAAGCCATTCGTAATGATGCGCCCCTGTTTTTCGGCCACGGGCCGAAGTCGTTTTACCGATTCACTGACCACTGATTACTGATTACTAAGATGAAGATCGTCCTCGCTTACTCCGGCGGCCTCGACACCTCGGTGCTGCTCTCTTGGATCAAAGACACCTACGGCAACGCCGAGATGATCGCCTTCTGCGCCAACATTGGCCAGGAAGACGAACTCACCGGGCTCGAAAAGAAGGCCAAGAAGACCGGTGCCTCCAAGATCTACATCGACGACCTGCAGGACGAGTTCGCCAGCGATTTCATCTATCCGATGATGCGGGCAGGCGCGATCTACGAGGGACAATATTTCCTCGGCACCAGCATCGCGCGTCCGCTCATCGCCAAGCGCATGGTGGAGATTGCGCGCGCCGAGAAGGCCGACGCCATCGCCCACGGCGCCACCGGCAAGGGCAACGACCAGGTGCGCTTCGAGCTGACCGCCGCCGCGCTCGCGCCGGAGTTGCAAATCATCGCCCCGTGGCGCGATGCGCGTTATCGCAAGGACTTCCCCGGTCGCCAGGAGATGATCGATTACTGCGCCGCGAAGGGCATTCCCGTGCAGGCTTCCGCGAAGAAGCCCTACTCGATGGACCGCAACCTCCTCCACATCTCCTACGAGGCGGGCATCCTCGAAGACCCGTGGTATGACAGCTTCGATCCGAAAAAGAACCGCGATTACTTCACCACGCTTTCCGTGCTGCCGGAAGACGCGCCCGACAAGCCGGAGTATGTCGAACTCGACTTCGTGAAGGGCGATTGCGTGGCCGTGAACGGCAAGAAACTGACGCCGCTCCAAGTCATGAAGACCTTGAACAAGCTCGGCGGCAAACACGGCGTCGGCCGCGTGGACATGGTCGAGAACCGCTTCGTCGGCATGAAGAGCCGCGGAGTGTATGAAACGCCCGGCGGCAGCATCCTCCACTACACGCATCGCCAGATGGAGAGCCTCACGATGGATCGCGAAGTCATGCACCAGCGCGATGCCTTGATCCCGAAGTATGCCGAGCTCGTTTACAACGGCTTCTGGTATGCGCCCGAGCGTCTCGCACTCCAGGCCTACGTCGAGGAATCGCAGAAGAACGTCACCGGCACCGTGCGCGTGAAGCTCTACAAAGGCGGCATCTACGTCGCGGGCCGCAAGTCGAAGTTCAGCATGTATAACCCGCACATCGCCACCATGGAGGCTGACCCGACCAAGGCCTACAACCAGGACGACGCGACGGGCTTCATCCGCCTGAACGGCCTGCGCCTGCGCGTGAACTCGACGGTGAACGGGGCGAAGAACTTGAAGGGCTGAGCAGCAGCCGAGTCCTTACCGCTCGAAGAACTCGCCGAACTTCCGGCGCTTCAAGAGGTGTTCCGCCCGCTCCCTGATGAGCGGCTTGAGTTCGCGGGCATCGCCGTAGGCGGCGAGGAAACGCATTCGTTCGCGCGAGGTCACGAAACGCAACGGCGCGGTCACGTGCAGGGCCGCTAGGTCCCGCGCCCGAAGGGTTGCGGTCAGCGACTTCCTCCGGTCCAGACGCGCCATGTCGATGAGGCAGAATTGCGGTTCTGATCCTCGCTCAAGGAAGATATGGCGGGCGAACAAATCCGGGGAGGCCAGCCCGGCGTCGTGCATCTTGCGGACCTGGCGCGCCAACGCGTTGAACACGCGGCGGCGTTCCGCCGGGTCGCGGCACTGGCGGAGGAAATCGTCGAGTGTGGTGCTGCCGCGCGCGGAGGCGGTGAGGATGAAGGAGAATTTTTCCCACAACAGTCCGCAGTCCTCGCCGCAGGCCACCGGTTCAGCCACGCCGATGCCCGCGCGGGCCAGCGCCTGCGCGTTTTCCCATTCGACGCGTGACTGGGACCAGACCTCGCCGCGCGTGACGAGCGAATGGAGTCCATCCTTCTTGTAGGGCTGCCAGTTGCGTTTGAGGAAGAACACCAGGCGTTCGCGCCCCGTGTCGCTGACCACGCGGAGAATATCGCGGCGGCCCTTGTGGTTCTTGATCAGTTCGCCCTGAAAGGAACGGACTCCTTCGAGCGAATCGAGGCCGAGCCGTTTGAGGAGGTCGTGGTATTTGGCGATGACGAACACCGCGCGGAGTGAAGGCGGGAGCGGGGAGATTTTCAATTTTCATTTCCAACCCCGGCTCTATGGCGTGTTTGTCCTCGCCGGATTTTCGCGGCCCGCGCATTTTCAAGGCGTGCAACCAAACGGGAATCAACGAGCCGCCACCGCCTTGCCGGGCGGGAATGAATGAGCCGCGACACGACCAGTTTCTCCCGCGGCGGCGTCCGCTGGCAGGCGTTGGCGGAGTTCGCGCCGCTGATCGACCGCGTGCTGGCGTCGCCGGCGGAGGTGGTCAAGGAATCGGAGCCCAAGCTGGTCACGCGGCACCAATGCGACGGCCGCGTCTATTTCGTGAAACGCTACCGGCATGGCGCGTTTTTGTTCCGGCCACTCAAGTTCCTGCTCAAGCGTTCGCAGGCGAAACAGGAGTGGGAACTGGCGGCCGCGTGCGAGGCGGGCGGCGTTCCCATTGTGCCGCATCTCGCCCTGGGCGAACGGTGGACGCGGCGCGGGTTGGTCGAGAGCATCCTCGTCACCGAGGGCTTCAATGGCGAATCGCCCGGCCCGCAACACGAGGCTCACTTCTCCGACCTGGTGGAATTCGTGAAGGACATCGCTCGCGCGAAGCTGGTTCACCTCGATTTTCATCCCGCGAACCTGCTGCTCAACCCCGCGAGCGGCGAACTGCGGTTGCTCGACCTTCACGGAATGAAGCACCAGCCTGGCGCCTCGTTCGCCGAGTTGCGGGACCGGATGCTGGTGCAGTTGTGCATGTCGATGGCGCTGCCGGTGGACGACTCCTTGTTTCGCGCCGGGCAGGCGGAGCGGATGCGCGCGTTGGCGAAACGTTCGCGGCGTTGCCTGAAATCGAACCGCGACTTCGCGTTCATCAAATCCGGCGGCCTGCGCTGGCACGTGCGGCGCGAAACGCTCACGCCTGGCGTGGAGGCCATCCTGCGCGACCCGGATGGATTTTTCGCCCGCGCCCGCCCGCTCAAGGCCGGGCGCAGTTCGACGGTGGGCGTGGCGGATGGTCTGGTGCTCAAGCGTTACAATTTCCGTCGCTGGCTGCGGCCCTTGAAGGACCTGTTCCGCGAATCGCGCGCGCAGGCTGGATTTCACCGGAGTTATCACATGGAGCTGAACGGCATTGCCACGCCGCGCGTGCTCGCGGCGGCGGACGAGCGCGCGGCCGGCCTGGTGCGGCGCGGATTCGTGTTGATGGAGGAAGTGCCCGGCGGCAAGGACCTCGCCACGTTCCCGGGAGACACCGCGGTGACCGCCGGGCGCGTGGGCCGTCTCATCGCCTCGTTGCACGGGAATGGTTTCAGCCATCGCGATTTGAAGCCGGGCAACATCTTGTTCCGAGATGACGGCACGCCCGTGCTTGTGGATCTCGACGGCCTGCAATTCCGCTCTTCCATCGCGCCCTCGGTGATGGCGCAGAACCTCGCGCGTCTGGCCAGGGGCGCGGCGCAATGTGGACGGCTCGACCGGCGGACGCTGTTCCGGTTTCTGCACGCTTATGGCCGGGGAACGGGCGTCCGGCCCCGCGATTTGTTTCCACGCTAATCCGGCGGGTATCACCGTGCCCGGCATTCCGCGCTTGCCCGTGCGTTCGCGGACCCGTATGCCAGTCGCCATGACCTCCCGGGAAGCCCTCATTGCGTTGAACATGATCGAGCACGTCGGGCCGGTGCGCGCGCGGCAATTGCTCGATCATTTCGGCGACGCTCCGGCGATTCTCGCCGCGTCGCGCGCCGAGTTGATGGCAGTGCGCGGCGTGGGCGAACAGGTCGCCGAGTCCGTGGCGGGCTGGGAAAAGAACGTGGACCTGGCCGGCGAGTTGAAACGCATCGAGGAATTCGGCTGCCATGTTATCACTCAGGAGGACGAGGAGTATCCGGCGTTGTTGCGCGAAATTTACGACCCGCCGTTTGTGCTCTACGTGAAGGGCGACCTCTCGACGCGGGACAAGAACGCTATTTCCATCGTCGGTTCGCGGCAGACGACACACTACGGGATCGAAGTGGCGCGGAAGTTCGCCTACCAGCTCGGCTACGTGGGCGTGACGGTGGTGAGCGGCGGCGCGCGTGGCATCGATACCGCGGCGCATCAGGGCTCATTGAGCGCGAAGGGTCGCACCGTGGCCGTCCTGGGCACGGGCATCAACATCGTGTTTCCGCCGGAGAACCGGGAGCTTTTCGAGCGCATTGGCGCGTCGGGCGCGGTTGTTTCGCAGTACCCGTTCAACCGCAACGCGGACAAGCAATCCTTCGCCATCCGCAACCGCATCGTGGCCGGCATGACGCTTGGGACCGTCGTCGTCGAGGCGAATTTGAGCAGCGGCGCGTTGATCACGGCGAACTTCGCCACGGATTACGGACGGCAGGTTTTCGCCGTGCCGGGACGGATCGACTCGCCGCGCAGCAAGGGCTGTCACGAGTTGATCAAGAAGGGGGCGAAGTTGTGTGAAGGCGCGGAGGACATTCTCAGCGAGTTCGAGTATCTGTTTCCGGCCAGCAACCGTCCGCCCGCGCCGAATGAAACCGGCACGCTCCCCGCGCTCACGCTTTCGGAGAACGAGCAGCGTGTCTGGGACGTGCTCGACAACGAGGCTGTTCCCATCGACGACGTGATTCGCCGTAGCGGGCTGCCGAGTTCATCCGTGTCCGTGGCGTTGCTGGGGCTGGAAATGAAACGGATCGTGCGGCAACTGCCGGGCAAACTTTTCACGCGCAACACCACCGCGCGCGGCGGTTGAGCGGGGGGGCGGACTGTCCAAAGCTGCACCGCGCACCACTTCGCGCAGCCCGTTCCAGAGTGAAGCCTTTTCCCGGCCTTCGCGTCCGACCTCGCGTGAATGTTGCGTTTCGCGCCGTCCGGGCGCGCCTTGTTTTCGTTGCCGCCGTCGTGCTTTTGCCAGCCCTTGCCGTCGCGCAGACGGCGTTGCAGGACGGTTTTGAGTCCGGAGTCCTTGGCGTGGGATGGGATTTGTCCGCTGGCGTGGTGGTGACCAACAGCGGCGGCGCGCAGGGCACGGCGTGGTTCGCGCGTTTGGCCACGAACAGCGCGGCCACGGGCCGCGATTTCGGCGCCCGGCTCGATGACGCGACGCCGGACGGGGTGAAGGATTTCCATCTGGATTTCTTCCTCCGCGTTCAAGCCACGGCGCAACGGCAGTTCAATTTGCAGGTCTCGGATTCCGCCGCCGCCATCGGCAACAGTGCGGCCAGCATCAACCTGCGTTTCCAAACCAATGCCTGGACGGCTTTCTCCGGTGGTGCTTGGCGGAACCTGACGAATCTCGCACCCGTCGTAGTTGGCCAGTGGCATCGCTTGCGGGTGACCGGGCGGAATTGGGGGCAGGCCGGCGCGAGTTTCGACGTGCAACTCTCGGATGCCGGCGGGACGAACTTCACCAGCGCGGCCACGAATGTGAGCTGGTTCCAGAATGGCAATCCCACGAACAACACGGCGCGTTACTTCGTGTTCACCACTGCGTTCGGAAACAGCGCGAGCTTCGATGTGGACGAGGTTTCCGCCCTGGTCACGGCCACCTTGAACCCGCCCGAGACCAACGCCGTTGTCAACATCAGCGGCACCTATCCGCACCTTGCCGTGTTCAGCACGGATGGCGAGATCGGGATGGGCGCGGTGGCGGCATGGGCGGACAAGCTGTGGTTCCTCACGTATCCGCCGCACCAGCCCAGCGGCAGCCCGGACAAGCTCTGGACGGTGGACACGAATCTCACGCTCGTCGCTCGGCCCGAGAG
>CAYQWK010000084.1:0-17749 GCA_964420805.1 uncultured Bifidobacteriaceae bacterium
ATCCGGTGCATGGTCTCGGGACTGACCTTGACCATGCCTTCGATGAGGCGTTCGACGCTGTGCGGATAGTAATCGGTGGCAAACCAGACGTGTTCGGTGGACAGCTCGCCTTCGTGGACGGGGGCGACGCAGTCGGGCGCATTGGCAAAGGCGCGTTTCTGGCGGGTGACGGCAGCGGCGAAGTCGGCTTTATGGAGCGCGGCTTCTTCGCCGGTCATTCCACCATGCCAATCGGCCGAGAGATCATCGGCCGCGGAGACGGAGCAGACCTTGATGACGAACTTGGCGTCCGCGCCGCCGGCGCCGGAGCGGGAGGCGAGGTGAACTTTGGCCAGGGTCCCCGTGGAAAGGGTTCGGACTACCTTGTAGGGACCGAATTCCATGAATCAGAACCGGGACTGAACGGGCGGGCGGCGCGCAGACGGGCCGGCCGCAGGTTCATTTGGCCCGGCAGATGTCCTTGTCGAGGGTGCGGAGGGGTTGGACATCAATGCCCGCCGAGTCGATGAGAATGCGAAAGGCGACGGCATCGGGATATTTCTCATTGAGTGCCTTTTTGGTGAGGGGGAAGACGGCGCGTCCGCCGCTTTTGCCGCCGCCCTTGAGGTCGGCCAGGACAACGAGGTGCTGGACGCCGCGTTTTTCCCAGTCCTTCCACTTTTGTCCAATAACGCGGTCGTTGAGGCAGAGGGTGAATTTGTTGGTGGAGCCGAGTTTGAACTGGAAGTTGAGCTTGTCAGGGTAGCGGGCGCGGATGGCGGGGCTGTTTTCACCCCAGTAATCGGCGGTTTCGAGAGCTTCCTTCTGGGGAATGGTCGCGCCAACGAGGTCCACCTCGAAGGAGGCGGCAGCGAGGTCCGGAGCACGCTCAACGATGAGGACGAAGGAGCGGAATTTGTCGAAGCAGCCGGTGAGAAGCACGGCGAGGGCGGCGCAAGCGAGCGCGGACAAGCCGGGCAGGAGGCGGTTTTTCATATCGAGTTCGTGAAACGAGACACAGACCAGCGGGTTCGTTTCCCAAAATGGAAATGAAGCGTCAACTTTAATTCGGAACGGCGGAATGGCCGGTTCGCGGGCAATTCCCGCCGCCGTTGACTTCGCTTGCAAGCGTGCCTTAGTTTGCCGCGACTCCGAAACGAGCGAACCAGAAACCCATTAGAGTGCCGATGGCACGTCGCGTTTTGGCAAGCAGAGGATTTCATGGAATCGGAACTGAGTGAAGCAATGACGTGGGCTGCTGGAATGGCGGCGCGCTTGAAGATTTTGCAGGCGGATGCCAGCAACCTTGCCAAGGGCGAGCGCCAGGGCTTCATGAAGGAGGAACTTGAGCGTGCGCTGGGCGATGTGCCGCAACCGCGCCGCCGCGCATGCCTGCAAGCCCTCGCCGATCATTTCCCCGCCTGGCAGGTGGCAGCCGTGGCTTCCGAGACCACAACCGCGGCACCCGACTTGAAGGCCGACACGCCGGAATTGCGGTTGGAAGCCCTGGTGCGAGCCGCAGACGGGCTGACGGCAGAGCAACGCCGCGACTTCGCGGTGAAATTGAAAGCGGCGGGATTCGCGGTGATCGAGAGCGTGGGCACGGTCCAACCAACGGCCGACTTGGGCAAGGCCCTGGGAGGTGAAGTGGAACGTATCGACGCCGAACGCGCGGTGAAACTGATCATCCTGAACGCGACGCTGGCGTTGAGCCTGGATGAAATGGTGTCGAAGGTGTGGCGGGAGCTGGCGCCAAAGTCGCCGAAAGCGAAGAAGACCGCGACGAGCGATTTGCGAACGCTGATGAGACGTTACCTGGCTGGAGATCCAGAGGTGTCATTGACGGAGTTGAACAAGCAGACGGAGCAGTTGCGCCGGTTGACGGCGGGATTGCTCTGGGCGATGGGCGGGGCGGGCCGCCCGTTCTCGATGGAATTTCGCGAGCATTTGTCGCCAGACACAATCGAAAGCCTGGCGCGCATGGAGACTTCGATGTTCAAGTCACTGGAGCAGGTTTGCTGGAAGAAGTACCGCGAGCTGTTCGATGTGTACGCGTCAGAGGCGAAGATCGATGACATTCTGAAGAAGTCGGTGGTGAATTACGCCGACCAGGTGATGCAGGGGGGCGCGGCAGGCGGTTGAGCGGCGAACCGGCATAGAATATGGAAACGCACGTCCACTGGTCCGAGGGGTTGTTCCTGCAACCGCATCATTTGCAGCGCATGCAACGGTGGCTGCGCACGGCGGTAAGCGCGGAACACAAGCTGTCATGGCCATATCCATTCGGTGTGATCGAGGCCGTGCTGGCCCGGGACGATCTCACCAACATGCAACTGCGGTTCGAGAAGTTGCGGGCCGTAATGCCCAGCGGGCTGGAGGTGAATTTTCCGGAAAACGCGGTACTCCCGGTTCGGGACATCAGACAGGCCTTTGCGAAAGGGTCCGGTTCCTTCGTGGTGTCGCTGGGTGTGCCTTTGTGGTTCGGGGCGCGCGCGAACACGATGGCGGCGGGCGCGGACCTGGATTCGCGCGTGAAGCTGCTTTACGGAATCAAGGAGGTTCAGGTTACCGACGAAAACACGGGCGAGAATCCGGCGGCGGTGCAGATGCGTTACATCAACGCGCGGCTGGTGCTGGAGAACGAAGATACGTCGGATCTGGAGGTCATCCCGCTGTTCCGGGTCATCCGCGGCACCGCGAATGAAATGGGATTGCCCCGCGAGGATCCTCAATTCACAGGCCCCTGCCTCGTGCTGAACGGTTCGCCGATCCTGTTGAACCTGGTTGGAAACCTTGTTTCCAACGTTGATGCAACGCGCAAGGCGCTGGCCACGCAACTGGCCGGTCCCGGCTTCAACCCGGACGTGATGCAAGGCCGGCAGGTGATGCAGCTCCTGAAGCTGCAAGTCCTCAACCGCGGCGCGGCCCGCATGGTGCCGCTGCTCGCAGCGCCCGGCGTCACGCCGTTTGAGTGGTATCTCGAATTGCGGGAACTGCACGGCGAATTGCTCGCGCTGCACCCAGACATGGAAACGGCCGGCCGCAATGTGTTCGCATGCGCGCCGTACGAACATGAGAACCCGCTCAAAAATTTCGCCGAACTGGATGCGAAACTCCGGCCGTTGATCCAGTACGCCCCGACAGTGCCGTTCCTTAAGAAGGACTTTGCTGAAGTGGGCGGAATGATCACTGTGACGTTGACGGAAGAGGAGTTGAAACAGCCGAGTCAGTTCTACCTAGCCATCCGGACCAAGCAGGACGCGCTGGGGTTGGCGCGGTTCGTGGAAGACGAGGACAAGTTCAAATTCATGCCGCAAACGCTCGGCAAGATGGCTGTGCGCGGTATTCCACTGAAGTACCAGCCGCAACCACCGCTGGGACTCCCGTTCTCATCAGACCTGCATTATTTCCTGCTCGACCGCACGGCGAACGCGCCGCGTTGGGAGCAGGTTATGAGAGAGAAATGCGCGATCGTGAACTGGGCCGTTCGGCAGTCGGACAGCGGCATTGACCGCGCCGAAGCCGCCTTCACGCTCTACATGCCGTTGCCGTCCGGACGCTAAGCCACGAAACATCATGACCCCGCTCGAAAACTGCGAACCCATCTTCCAATACGTCTGCCGCCTCAACCGCATGGCGCGCAGCGGGGCATCGGCGGACTTCGCGGTGGTGCGCGCCGAGTTGAAGGCCCTCTTCGAGGACGCGCAGCAACGCGGCGTCTCGGACGTGCGGCTGTCCGCGCAGATGAAGAAACTGGAGCTGCCGCTGATGTTCTTCGTGGACTCGATGATCGCCGAGAGCCGGCTGGGTTTCGGCCAGCAGTGGCACCAGAACCGCATGGCTTACGAACGCAATGAACTGGCCGGAGACGAGAAGTTCTTCGACCTGCTGGAGGACACGCTGAAAGATCCCGGCGACGAGGCCTCGGAGCGGCTGGCGGTATTCTACACATGCATCGGGCTGGGTTTCGCCGGGATGTACGCGGGCCAGCCGGAGTATTTGCGCCGGCAGATGATGACGATTGCCCCTCGAATCCGACACATGGTCATGACTGACAACACGGCGCGCATCTGCGCCGAGAGCTACCAGAACGTTGACACGCGCGACCTGACCGAGAAGCCGGCCAGCAAACTGGTGTTTGTGGGCATCCTGTTCCTCGTCTTCTCGGTCGCCGTGATGACGGCTTATGTCGTGATGTACAAATCCGCGGCCGGGGAGATTTCACAGTCCCTCACGGAAATCCTGTCCAAGGAGCCGGCAACCGGCCGGAAGTGAGCAAAACTTCGCGTCAGCAAAGCCCGGAAAACGCATATGAATGAGTTCAACAACATGCCCGTGCCGCTGAAGATCGGGACTTGCACCGTGGGGGTGGCGACCGTGGGCGGCCTTGGCTACATGCTCAAGGCGCACATCTGGTGGTTCATTGGCGCGCTGCTGCTGCTGCTGCTGCTCGTTCTGCTCGGCGTGTGGGTCTGGCGAACCATGACCCGCCGCCGCAACAACGCCCGAACCCGCAGCACCATTGAGCAGGACAGCATGGTCGCGCCCAAGCCCATCAGCGACCCCAATGACCGCGCGAAGCTCGACAACCTGCGGAAGAATTTCCAGCAGGGCGTCAACGAATTCACATCCCGCGGCAAGAACCTTTACGCCCTGCCCTGGTATGTCATTTGCGGTCCGCCCGGCGCCGGCAAGACGGAGGCGATCCGGCATTGCAATGTCGGGTTTCCACCGGGCATGCAGGATTTCCTCCAAGGTGTCGGCGGAACCATCAACATGAACTGGTGGTTCACCAACCATGCGGTCATTCTGGACACGGCGGGCAAGTTGATGTTCGAGCAGGTCCGTCCGGGCGAGACCAGCGAGTGGAAAGAGTTTCTGAGTTTGCTCAAAAAGGTCCGCCCCGACTGCCCGATCAACGGCCTGTTCCTCGCCATATCGATCCAGGATTTGATAAAGGACTCGGCGGAAGAAATCCTCAAGAAGGCCAGCCGAATTGCCCAGCAGCTCGACGTGATCCAGCGCGCCCTCGATGTGCGTTTCCCGGTTTATGTGATCGTCACCAAGTGCGATCTGCTCACGGGATTTCGCGAGTTCTTCGATGATGTCACTGATCCGCAGTTACAGCATCAGATGGTGGGTTGGTCGAACCCGGAGCCGCTGGACACGCCGTTCCGACCCGAATTGATCGACCAGCATTTAACGACGGTGGCCCAGCGGTTGCGCAATCGCCGGATGGGCCTGCTGCGCGAATTGCCCGATACGGCGGACCGCCGCCGCATCGACGAAGTGGACGCACTCTTCGCGCTTCCGAACAGCCTGATGCTGATCGGTCCGCGGTTGCGGCGGTATCTCGAAACGATTTTCGTGGCCGGAGAATGGTCGTCAAAACCGCTCTTCCTGCGGGGCATCTATTTTACCTCATCGATGCGGGAAGGCGCGGCGCTGGATGAGGATCTGGCCCGGGCGCTCGGAATGGCGGTGGATGCGCTGCCGGCTGGCCGCGGCTGGGAACGCGACCGGGCGTTCTTCCTGCGCGACCTGTTCATGGAGAAGGTCTTCAAGGAACGCGGACTCGTGACCCGCGCCACCAATACCCGGCAGCTCTTGCGGCGGCGCAGGGCGTTGATTTATGGCGTCGGGTTTGCGCTGTTCGCCGTGTTCGGCGGACTGGTGTTCTGGCAGAGCCGCGAGTTCACAAAGAACATCGGCGGCGATCTGGCGTTGTGGAAGCAGGCAGCGGAGGAATGCAGCCACGTTGCCCCAAATTCCGGCCAACAATGGAAAACCAGGACGCCGGTGGTTTCATCGTCTGGCTTCGGCGGAAAGATCGACGGGATGCCGCTGGAGAACTGGCATGCCTCCCTGAGGCACAAGGCCGAGTCGGAGATTTCGTACGGACTTTTCTCACCGATCGCATGGATTGCCTCGGGCGGTTACACCGAGGAAAACCGAAGAAAGGCGCAACGAATCCTGCTCGATCACGGTGTCACGATTCCATTGGTGGCCAATGCCCGCACCCGGTTGGCAACTGAGGAGTGGCCGGCCAGCCCGGAGGCCATGCAAGACCGACTTGGCGCTTACAAGACCCTTCTCCAACTCGACCGGCAACTCGATTATCGAGGGGCAGGCAAAGGAACAAACTGCACGCTTGGCGCAGCCAGCAACCTGCTCACGTCACTCACTCTCACCAACATTGATGCCGATGCAAAACTCAAGGCGGCGATAACCAACCTTGCCGCGACAATGGCGTGGACCTATTCCGCCGCCGGAGCGGGACGGGAGGATTGGCCGCCAGCCAGCCTGGGCGAAACGAACCGGGAACTTATGGTCCGCCCCTTCAGCAACCTGGTTGAACGGGCCGCTGAATCCGCGAAGAAAAGCCAGAAGGGCAGCGAGGGTTTCAAGAGAATCGACGAACGAAGCCGCGCCTTGGAACTGAAGGAGATCGAATTGCTGGCCAAAGCCAGGAAGGGAGACCTGGCGTTGGATGCATCCACCTTGAGCACCGCTCTGCGAACCTACCGCACCGAACTGGCTGAATGGGAACGAACCCTGGTCGAGGCCCGCAAACCGGCCAATGAGCTTCACCGCAGCCCTGATTCCGCCGCAAAAGCCTACACCAACATCGTAGCCGAACAGCAGAGGTCCGCGATCAACGCTCTGACCAATGCCGAGGCCTTGGCCGCCAGTGCCCCCGAGAGCATCAGGAAACGCTTCGATGATTTGCTGCAACGACGCCGGAAAGATCTCACCAACGACACGCAGATCGATGTCAATCAACTCAACGCGCTGGCAGAACTGGACCGGAAGCACCTCATCCGTTCCAACGCACTTCAGCAGCCTTCGTATCTGGTGCGCAGCAATGCCTACTCGGTCCTCTTCACGCCCATGCCGGAGTTGAGTTACAGCCTCGGCGATCAGTTCAAGGGCTTCGTGGCAGCCCGGAAACCACTCGACCCGAGGACGGCGGAGCAGTTTGAACCCAACGTCTTCTGGCCAGGAACCATCCGGCTCAAGGACGCTGTCACGCAGCATTACGACGCGCAAGTGAGCGAACTGCGCCGGACTTACCATGCTCGTTTCGTGGGTGAAAGCCGACGAGCCCTGAACCCCTTTCTCAAGTTTCCCGTCATCTTCCCTCCGGGCCGGGAACGCGGCTTGACACAGCGCGAAATCGCCGAGGCCCAACGCTGGATCGCGCGAGTGTTTTCGGATCTTCAATGCGAAGCATTCAAAGAGGTTCAGATCGGCCAGGGTGATCTCAAGGATTTTGAGGAGGCGCTGAAACAGATGCGAAATGTGACCGATAGTCTGTCCGATGCCCGAGACGGAGTCTCACCGTTCAGCCTGCGAGTCGTCGGGCAGAAACGGAGCGAGGACAGCAACTGGCGGCAAACCTACCGGCATTGGAGCACGCCCGACAGCCCAGGCGAGAAAACACCCGATTACAATCAGGACAAAGACCTGGCGTCGAGGCCGCTGGACGCCAGCATCAAGTTCGAGTTCTTCCAGTTCGCAAACTCGCCGCGGAAGGATCTGGTTGAATTCGGCGATTGGGGAGCGTTGAGAATGCTCGCCGATGCGGCCAATCGGGCCAACCCCACCGAAGACGAGCAACGAAATTTGCAGATCCCGTTGAAAGATTTGGAAGGCGTAAAGATGGGCCACCTTCCGTTGCAAATCACCTTCAGGAAGAAATTGCCCTCGTTGCGCGACTGGCCCGGCGATTCCACCGTCCGGCCGTTAAAGCAGCCGTAAAGCCTGATCACCATCCCAAGCATGGCACTCTTTTGGAAAAAGCCATCCGAGACCGAAGCCGCGCCCGCGCCGGCCACGGCTCGCGCGCAGCTTTCTTTGGGAGTGTTCGGAAAACATCCGGGCTGGGATGATCACATGGATGACATCGGCGTGGACACGTCTGGCTTGTCCGAGTTGAAGCAGATTCTCTACGTCAACGGGATAGGCGCGCAGATTAACGCCGGCGAGTGGGACAAGCTGGATGACACGCAGCGACTTCCCCGCTTCTCCCACCTGTTACTCTGGCGTCGTCCGTCCTATTGGATTGCCGGTCGAATCTGGTCCTCCTCTGACGGCAAAGGACGGTCGCTATACCCGATGATTGCGTGCTGCCAGTTCTCGGACGTGAACGGGTTGGACGCCTGTCGGCGCGTGTTCCCGCTGCTTCAAACTTTGGAGGAGGAGATCAAGGCTGCCCCCGCCGCCGACGGCGTCCGCGCGGCCTGCGGCCGCGTCCGCGCCTCGCTCCGGACCGTGTTGGACGAAACCGCGCCTACGGCGCCAGCGGTGGAGGACGGGCCTTTGCTCGAACAGATGCAGGGCACCGCCGGAGAGGAGGGCCTGCTACGAGCGGCCTACCAGGTGCAAACGCAAATGGCGCCATTCGCGGAAGGCGCGCCGCCCGCGCGCCCCGGCGACCATGCCCCGCGTCCGCAACAACTCCGGGGCCCCGTGGCCAAGACGCATCCGGTTGAAAGCCTGCTGCTTTGGACGCGGTTCTTCACCACGTTCTGCCATCGACAAGCACCGCTGATGTTCTTCCTGCCGCATGGGGAATCCTGGCTCGATGTCACCGTCGGCCTTCCCGCCGAGCATGAGTTCTTCTGCCTGCGCGCCTCGCTCAAGGCCATTCCGTCGGCCATCGACATTCCATACACCCTCGACGACACGAACCGGGCCGCCGCGCGGGAACTGTACGCGAAAGTGCGGAACGCGCCGACCGCGGCTTTCCAAATCCGATCGAACGCGGACAGCGCGGACGCCACCAAGTCCACCTGGTTCCTGGGACGCTTGATGGGCCGTTGACCTCACGGGAACTTCCCGCCTCCCGGACTGGAACCCCGCCAGAGATTTCGCAGCCGCACCGGGAATTGGACAAGCCGCTTGGAACCTCCGGCTCAGAGGGGGTATCTCACTTTAATGCAGGTGGTGGTTGTCGCGCTGTGACAAACCCTTCCGTGCAAAGCGGACGGAATGGAGGGCGTGAGGCCATCCGTTGCGCCGCTGAACGCGGTGCCACTCGGAAATGCGCACCCTGCAAGAAAGTGAGAAGCGCCTCCGACCGCCGTTCATCGCTTTTTCACTCGCAAACACCGGTGTCGTTCGGGCGAGATAGCACCATGCTTGAGCTCGCCGATGCCGGGAACAGCCTGCCGTCCTCGTTGCGCGCAGTGCCGCTGCACTGTGCGACGGAGGGCAACCCGCTCAATCTTTGTGTCATCGCGCGCACCCGGCCCGAGCCTTCCGCCGGCGCGTTCGTTGTGCTGCGGGATCTGGCGGACGCCACGGTTTATTTGGGATGCATCGCCGACGCCAGCGGCGCGGTCTGGGATTGGATCGAGTTGTGGGTGCAGGACGCCGACAAGCTCCATACCAGCCTCGATAACTTGCGCGAGCACCTGACCAACCAGGAACTCGATTCACGCTGGGCGAGGCTCGGTGATGTGTTTCGCGAAACAGATCCCGCCCACACTCTCGCCACGGGCGGCGAGAAGAAAAATCCCGCCCCGGCATTCCTCGATGTCGCCCTAACCGGGCCGCTCGCCCCGCTTGATGGTGCCGCGGTGCGGGCCTGGCGGCTTTGCACGGATGACGCGCGCCTGCGCGCCGCGGGTTTGCCGGCCTACAGCAGTTCGTTGTTCCGTTACCTTCACGATCCAGCTGATCCGCGGTCGAAGTTCATCGTTGTCAGCAAGGGCGGCCCGGAGAACGAGAACACCGCCGCCCCCTCGGCTGCTTGGACCAATCACGACCATTTGCTGCCGTTCAACCCGCATGCGGGCCTGACTCTGGCCCGTGCCTTCGCACCCATCGCCTTCGAGGATTACGCAGACGTTCTGGGCGGCAAACCGTGGCGGGCTGCGGAAGGCGCAGACGCTCCATTCAGCCCTGGTGAGGCATACCGCACCCTGGAAGACCCGGGCCTCGTGCAAAAAAGCGGCTCTCATTTGTTTCTCGGCACACATGGCCGGGCCGGGCGTTTACTGGAAACTTTCCACCTCAAAATTCACCTCATCACTGAAGTGCTCCGCCAGGTGCGCGCCTTCGTACAGCGGCAGCAACTGCCCTTCTTGAACCTGACCGGCGACAGCTTCCGCGTGCGCCTCAATGCCAGCACCACGGGACTTCCATTTCTTTGGACCGCCCAACTCCTCCTCGCGCGCCCAAGCCAGGCCTTCGCGCTCCCCGTCGAGAACAGCGACTTCCGATATTTCATCCCCGCGCGGTCCTCCGCATCGTCGATCTACCTGCCCGAAGGCGCGGGCCAGCCCATCCAGAGCGTCGGTTCGGTCCGCCTGCGCCGCGTGTTGAACGAGCAAGGGCGCACGGTGATTGAAGGCACCCTGGTGTTCCACGACCGGCTGCGTGTTTCCGAGAACGACCTCCTTTGGGTCCACCTTCTCGTGCAAAACGAACGCGTGGATCTTTACGGCCATCTCTACACCTCCGAAGGGCTGGCGCACGGTGAGGCCCGCTTCCGCACATTAGGCCAGAAGTTGCCGGAGAAAACCACCGCCGCCCTGCGCGCGTCCGAGGGCGTCTCCTTCGCGCGCACCGTGTTCGATGTGGTTCCACTCACCAGTTCGCCCACTGATCTCTATTCCCTGGGCGTGCTGGCCACGCGAACGCTGTTCGTGAACAAGGACACAACACTTGCCGTGGCGCTCGATGAGCTTCTGAGCCTCTCCCGGCAGGTTGGCGTGGCCCATGACGCGCAACACGAACTGCGCTGGCGCGTCCACGACCTCTTCAATAAAGATAATCGCTGGCTCGATGCTCTCGGCCCACACAATCTCCTTTGGGAAAAGTCCGACCCTGCGGAGGCGGCGGCCGTCCTGCCCATGGAATTGTGGTCCGAAACCCTCGGCGCGGTGGCGCGACTCTTCCCCGGCATGGGACCAGACAGCATCTGCAAGGACTTCGGCGATGCGCCCTCGCTCGCCTTGGAAAACGTCTTCGATGCGGCGCTGGCCGACTTCGATCGCATCCTCCGGCGCTCCCGCAGCCTTGTGGTCATCGACTGGAACTACAACCGCGAGATCCACGATGTGATCAGTGGGTTCCTGGCCGGAACGTGACGCCATGCGGAGCCGCTTCGACATCCTGCTGTCCGGCACCGTGCCCGCCAGCGCCCATGCCTCCGAGCGCCTCCCGGAAGACCACTTTTCCATCCTGGTAATCGGCGATTTCTCAGGCGATCGCGCCGCTCCCGCCGCGCCGCGGAAAATCGACCTCGATACCATCGACCAAGCACTGGCGCGTTTTGGCGCAAGAATCGAAGTGGAACTCGCTCACGGCCGGTGCGTCATCGAGCCGCACGCCCTCGCGGATTTGGAACCCGACGCGCTCATTCACCTGCCTTGCTTTGCCCGGTTGCGTGGATTGCGAACCCGGCTACAGGACACCAGCGGTTTCTCCGCCGCCGTCCGCGAACTCATCGCGCTGGAAAATCCCGCCGGCGCTGCCCCGCCGAGCGCGGTTCCTCCTGCCGTTCCGTCTGCGGAAACCGAGTCGTCCCGGCAGTTACTGGAACGCCTTCTCGGCCCCCGCCCGCCGCTCGCGTCCGCCGCGCCCTCGCCGGCTGCGGCGCTGATACAACAAGCCGCCGCAGGAAGCATCGCCAGCGTCAACGCCGCGGAACAGGCCGATGCCATCGCGCGAGTGGACCGCTTGATCGCCGAAACGATGCGCGCGCTGCTCCATCGCCCGGAGTTTCAAGGCCTCGAAGCCGCCTGGCGCGAGCTGGACTTTCTCGTCCACCGCCTCGAACTCGGCGGGGATGTGGCATTGCAGGCCGTGGACATCGGCCGCCCCGCGCTGGCGGCCGCGGCGGCTTCGGGAAAACTGGCGGCGCTGATTTCAGGAACGCGCTGCCACGTTGCGGCGGCCTTGCATGAATTCGGCACCGGCGAAGACGACCTCAACCTGCTCGCCTCCTGCGCAGACGGCGCGACCAGAAATGGAGCGCTGTTCATCGCCAGCCTCGACCGCGCCGCGACAGCCGAACTGGCGGGCGCGGTTGAAACCGCGAGGCCGGCCTGGAACCGCCTGCGCCAAAGCCCGGCGGCGCGCCGCTTGATGCTGACCGCACCGCGCTGGCTGCTGCGGCTCCCCTACGGCGCAAAGACCAACCCGGTCGGGCAATTCGCCTTCGAGGAAATGCCGGTGCCGCGCGCAGAAGAATACCTGTGGGGCCACGGCGCATTGCTGGCCGCATGCGCGCTGGCCGGGGAGTTCCTGGCCAGCGGAACCATCCCGCCGCACCTGCGCCGCGACATCGAAGGACTGCCGCTGCACACCTTCCGCGAGGATGGTGAATCAAAGATGACGCCCTGCGCGGAAATCGGGTTGAGCGACGAACAGGCGGAGCGATTCGATGCCGCCGGTGTTTCCGTGCTGCAAACGAAAGCTGGCGCGGATGCCGTGACGGTCAACCTGCGACCAGTTGCGCCAGACGCTCCTTGAACGGGTCGCGCGGCGAGGCCAGCGATTCCAGATCCAGCAATTCCACAAAGGCCGGCACGCCCGAGAACGCCGTCGCCGCAGTGATCAAATCGTCGGCCGGACGGAACGACGAGACATTGGCCGAGAGCGTGATGACGGGCAGACCCTTCAATTCCGCAGGCGACTCGATCTTCAACTCATGACGCAAATCCGCGAACAACGTGAACAGGCCGGGGTTGGCCCGGATCACCGCCGCCAGCGCCAGGCTGTTCACGACAAATTGCCTCAACACATCCGGCCGACCCGGCTCCGCGCCTTCAGCGGCGGCGCGCACCCTGGCGAACGGGCAGTTGGATTTGAAATTCAACACCCACCGCGCCGCCGACGTCATGGTGATCTTTTTCGTGCCGAGCAAATAAGTGTATTCCCACGGAAACAGTTCGAGGGCATTTCCAGTCAATGACAGCCAGCCCGGATCGAACTCTGCGGACAGGTTGTAAGGCGCCGCGCCAAAGGTGGCGTACTTTTCGCGCAAATCCTTGAGCGCGCGATCTGCCGTGAGAACGTCCGTCTTCCCGCCCGCCAGCCGCCCGAAGACCCGCTCCGGAGCCAGCACGGGCCGCAACGTCTCCAGATGCCCGGCCAGTTGCTGCCGCAGCGCCTCCGCAATCCGTTCGGTCTTCCGACGCAACTCCGGCAAATCCTGAAGTGAAACGGGCAAAGCTGAGCTTGAACTCATGGAAGTTACTTAGCAGTCCGATCCCCACTGCGAAAAGCGCAAACTCCGAGACCGATGTCGCCGCTTCCTCAGGTACGGGGCGGACACGGGGCGAGCCTCAACGCGTCACGCTGATCGGTTTCACGCGCGCGCCGTCCTGGATGCGGTCGCCGGGATAGACCACGACCAATTCGCCTTCGGCGAGACCATCCAGCACCTGCATTTCGGTGCCGGAGGCGTGCCCAACCTTCACCGGCTTGAGAACGGCGCGCCCCGCCTGGATCACGAACACGCCCCATTGGGAACCGCGGCGAAACAACGCGCCGCCGGGCGCCTTCAACACGTTCTCGCCCTCCCATGTCACGATCCGGGCCTCGACCCGGAAATTGTCGCCCAACCCGGCGCGTTTCTCGACCGGCGTGGCGATGTCAGCGACCAGGTTCACGCGCTGTTCCTCGACGCCCAGCGCGGAGAGTTTGGTGAAGGCCGCCGGTTCTACCATCCGCGCCCGCGCCTGCAACGGCTCGGCGCCGCCCCATTGATGCAACTCTACGACCGCGCCCGGCGTGATGGCCGCGCCATCGCGCGAAAGCACCTCGACCACGACCTCCAGTTCCGCCGGGTCGCCGATCTCGACCAACGGCGCGCCGGCGGGAACCACACGACCGCTTTCCTCCACCACGCGCAACACGCGCCCGCTGGACGGCGCCTTCACCTCGACGGCCGCGCGGGCCGGCGTTGCCGACGTCGGCGCGAACTCCGCCAGTTCCGCCTCCGTCTCGCGCCACGCGGCCTGCGCGGCAGCGAGTTCCTTGGCCGCAGAAACCTCGCGCCATTGCACGGCCTCGAGTTCCTGCGCGGTGAGCGTCTTTTCCGCCGCGAGTTTCTCAGATCGGCGCAGTTCGATGGCGGCGAACTCATGCTGCGAACGCGCGCGTTCCACCGAGGCGGCCGCGGAATCGCGACGGGCCTCCGCGAGCGCCCGTGTGCGCGCATCAAGCGGAACCGCCGGGAGCGGATCAATAACCGCAATCACTGTTTCGTCGGCCTTCACCGCCGCACCCGCCTTGAACGTGATGCGCCGCAACTGACCGGCGACCGGCGCGGCCACAATGTACCGCTGCTTGATGCGTGTCTTGCCCTCCTCGTTCACCGTGGTCCGCAACGCGCCTTTTGAGACCGTGGCGGTCTCGACTGGAAGCGGTCGCGGCCACAATCCCGCGACGATCAACCCCGCCACCACCGCTGCGCCCAGCCACGGCACCCACCGGCGTGCCTTCCGGCGCGGCGGCCCCCGACGAGCAGCCAGGCCCGGCGGCGCGGGCCGCGAATCCGTCGTCGTGCTTTCCGATCTGCTTGTGACCGTGCTATTGTTCATGAAATTCCAGTGTCGTCGCCTCTACTCGGGCGCCTTCAAGGTGCCGACGAGGTCCAGCTTGCGCAATCGCCGCAGGACAAACAACGCCGAGAGCGTCGAAGCCACCGTGACCGTCAGTGCCGCGTAGGCGTAGTTCGACGAGGTCAGCACCAGCGGCAGCCGCACCGTTTCCGTGTTCACCATGCTGATGATGCCGCGCGCGAATCCAGTCCCGAGCACCAGGCCGACCGGTACGGCGAACAACGCGAGGATCACCAATTCCGTGACCAGCACCGCGCCGACCTCGCGTTGGGAAAAGCCGATGACCCGCAGCGTCGCCAGTTCGCGCGCCCGTTCCGCCAGCGAGATGCGCGCGTTGTTGTACACCACCCCGAAGGCCACCACCGTTGCGAAAGTGAGGTAGATGCTCTGGATCAAATTGATGCTCGCCGCCGTGGTCCGGGCGAAGTTCTCGCGCAACGATTCCTTGACCGCCACCCATGCGACACGCGGCACACCCTTGAGCGCGCGGAGAAACTCGGCGCGCCGGCTGGCGTCCACCGTGAAGCTGGCGCCGGTTACAATCTGCCCTTCATCAAGCAGGCGGTTGAGCGCGCGGATTTCCATGTACGCTCCGATGCCCGCCAAATCGTCGCACAAGGCCACGAGTTCCACGCGGCGCGTCTGGCAACGGCCTTCGAGGAACTCGATTGTGATCTCGTCGCCGACGGACGCGCCCAGCACCTCGGCCAGTTTGGTGGAAACCACCAGCCCGGCCGCCGGCAACGGCACCTGGCGCAACGAGGCATCGACGATGCGCGTGTGAACCCCATAGGCAGGCAGGCCCTCGATGCCAAGCTGGCGGCTGCGGTGGCCAAAACGAAGCCGGGCCGGCGCGCCGCGCACGGGCTCGACGTTCACCACGCCGGGCAGCCGGGCGAAGGCGTGCTGCACGCGTGTGTCCGCCGGGTCCACCAGGCCCAGCACGATGTCGTGCCGTTCGACCACGTCCCATTGCAGGCCGAGGATTTGTTTGACGCTGTCGCGGAAGGTGTTCGGCACAATGAGGATCCCGGTGGCCAGCGCCAGCCCGGCCACGGTGAACAGGGCCTGCATCGGCCGCCGCTCAATGTTGCGCACCGCGATGCGGAAGGTGTGCGAGAGGTAATGCCCGATGCCGGTGCGCTCGACGAACGCGGGCCGGTAATTGGCCGGCGGCTCCGGGCGCATCGCGTCGGCAGGCGGCAGCCGGGCCGCGCGGCGCACGGCGGAAAACACGCCGAGGAACGCCGCCAGCGCGCCCGCGCACGACGCAAACACCAGCGCCGGCGCAGCAAAACGAAATTGCAGGTCCGGGAACCGGAACCACATTTGGTACATCACCACCAGCTTCTTGCCCAGGACCGCGCCGCCCAGCGCGCCGACGACGAGGCCAGCAGCCACAATCACAAACGAGAATTTCAGGTAGTGCATCACCACCTCGCGGTTACTGAATCCGAACGCCTTGAGAATGGCGATCTGCTCGCGCTGCAAATTCAGCAGGCGCGACAGCACCGAGTTGACCATGAACGCCGCCACGCTGAGGAACACCAGCGGGAAGCCGATGGAGAGTGTTTCCAGCACGCGAATCTCGTCGGATACGCGGATGTGCGAGGGATGATCGCGCCGCGTGTAGGCACCACGTCCGCCGTACGGCTCCAGCAACCGGTCCACCGCCGCCACCACCGCGCGCTCGGAAACAAGCTCCGGGGTGGTTGAAGTGGTGGACGAGACTCCACCTGCCAGCCTGTCCCCCATACCCGCCGCGCCGCCCGGTGCCAGCCGCAGCGAGAGATGATTGAATGCGCCGTACAGATTGAACGCGCGCGCCACTTCCTCGTAAGGCATCCAGAAGATGCCATAGGTGCGGTTGTCCGGCAGCGCGGCCCCGGGACGGGATTCAAAAATAAACTCCGGCGACAGGACGATACCGGCCACGCGAAATTCCTGCCGCCGCCCGTTGAGCAACAGCGCCAGGGCGTCGCCGGGCCGGAGCCGGTTGGCGTTGGCGAAAGCCTCACCCACCAGCAGTTCCCCGCGCGAGCCGGGGGAGAGCCATCGCCCTTCGCGCAAATAGAGCCGGTTCAACTCCGGCTCGCCGTGATCGGGCAGCGAACGCACCACGCCACTGCACGGCTCGTCCACGCCCGGCAGATCGAGCACCACGCCCACCGAAATCCCGGCCTGCACGCCGGCCACGCCGGGAACACGGGCGACCTGCATTGCCACCGAGTTGGGCGCGCGTTTGAGATGGGCAAACACCTCGGCGAAGCGGTTGGCCTCGTAATATTCGTCGCGGGTGGAGGCAAGGGAGTGAATGAGGCTGCGCGACATGGTGAGCATGGCCAACCCGCACGCCATCACCAGGGCCACTGATATGGCCTGACCCTTCATGCGGGACAGGTCGCGCCAGAGTTTGCGGTCAAGGTGGGAGAGCATGGAACGGCTACCAGATGAGGCTGCTGGCCGGCGCGCGGCGGGGGTTGCGGTGGATGCCCTGCACGCGACCGTCGGCGAAACGCACGACGCGGTCGGCCATGTCCGCCATGGCGGCGTTGTGGGTGATGAGGACGGTGAGAGTGCCGAGTTCACGGTTCACGCGTTCAATGGCTTCGAGGACGACGATGCCGGTCTTGATGTCGAGCGCGCCGGTGGGTTCGTCGCAAAGGAGCACGGCGGGGCGTTTGGCGATGGCGCGGGCAATGGCGACGCGTTGCTGTTCGCCGCCGGAAAGCTGCGCGGGGAAATGATCGAGCCGCGCGCTGAGGTTGACGAGGTCGAGCGCGGTCTCGGGGTCCATCGGGTCGCGGGCGATCTCGGTGATGAGCGCCACGTTCTCACGGGCGGTGAGGCTGGGGATGAGGTTGTAGAACTGGAAGATGAACCCGACCGCGTCGCGGCGGAAGCGCGTGAGGTCGTCCTCGTCCGCGTTCGTCAGGTCGAGGTCGCGGTAGAGAAGTTCGCCGGATGTGGGAAGGTCGAGACCGCCGAGTTGGTTGAGGAGTGTGGTCTTGCCGCTGCCGGAAGGGCCGAGCAGGACGACGAGTTCGCCCGCGAAAAGGTCGATGTCCACGCCGTCCAGGGCGCGCACTTCGGTGGTGCCGGCGCCATAAACCTTGGTCAGGCCGCGCACGCGGAAGACCTGCGCCGGGGCGGGCTGGGAAACGGATGACACGTTGTGGTCGTTCAAT
>CAYQWK010000085.1:0-17735 GCA_964420805.1 uncultured Bifidobacteriaceae bacterium
GGGTCAGCCGCTCCATGAAGCCCGGCCCGCGCCCGGCAAGCAGCGCCGCCATCACCAGATACAGGATGATCGCCGGCAGGTTGTTGCGCAGTTCGGTCCGCCGCGACGGCGTGTCCCAGGCCTGCGACGTTTCCATCCACAGCGTCCGGAGACCCTGCGTCAGCACCGCCGCGCCCGCCGGCCAGTTCACCGGGTTGAGCGGCGATGGCGACAGTTTCAACAGCGCATCCGCCTGCCGTTCGCGCACCGCCCCGTCGATCTGCTTGATGATGCCCTCGGCCCGCCGCAGCGCGTTCCGGGCACGGCGATCTTTCGGCGCAGGATTTCGTCGCGGGAGAACTTCTGTTTCGCCACGAGCATCGGGCCGTAGCCGTCGCCCATGCTCGCGCCGCTGGGCAGCAGCGCGTACTGGTCGCAGACGTAAGCGTAGGCGTGGATGCTGATGGCGGAGATATCGAGTTCGCCGCGGGTGGCGCGCTCGTTGAGGGTCTGGATGTCCTGGAGAATGTGCTCGAAACGCAGGTCCTGCGCCGGGATGAGATCTTTTGCCAGCGCGTAGAACATGAACGCGTCGTCGGGATCGGGCGAGTGACCAAGGGTCAAGGTGCGCGGTTGCATCGGCGCGGAAGGTAAGTTTGGGCGGACGGGAACTCACGAAGAATTCGCGTGACGGGTGTGTTTGCAAATTCCTCGCCAAGGGTCGGGCAGGTTTGCATCTTCCGGGTGCGATGAACCGAACTTCACCGATTTCTCTTATCCGTCTTGCCGCCGGCATGCTGCTCGCGGCGTCCGTCTGCCATTTGTGCGCCGCCGGGAAATCCGAGCATGTGCTGCTGGTGGTTTGGGACGGCATGAGGCCGGATTTTGTCACGCCGCAATACACGCCGACGCTGTACGCGCTGGCGAAGGATGGCGTGTTCTTCAAGAATCATCATCCGGTCTATGTCAGCTCCACGGAGGTGAACGGCACGGCGCTGGCCACGGGTGTTTATCCAAACCGCAGCGGCATCGTTGCCAACAACGAATACCGGCCCGAGATGAGCTGGCTTGGCCCGCTGGCTACCGAGGGAATCGAGATGATCCGGCGTGGGGACATGATGACGGGCGGCCAGTATATCCGCTCGCGGACGGTGGCGGAGATTCTGCACGAGAACGGCATGACGACGGTCGTGGCAGGAACGAAACCCGTGGCGCTGATGCATGACCGTGCCGGCAAACGCACGGGCGTGGCATCGAACTCGCCGGTGCTTTACAACGGCCGCACCATTCCCGCCTCACTGCTCGAGCCAGTCGAGAAGGCCAATGGCGACAGGAAATTTCCCACTAACACGACTCCCAACACGGGCCGCGACGAATGGACTGTGAAGGGCCTGACGCAGGTGTTGTGGAAGAAGGAGGTTCCGAAGTTCACCGTGCTTTGGTTGAGCGAACCGGATGCCTCGCAACACGCCGCCAGCCCGGGCTCCGACACCGCATTGGCCGCCCTCGAAAGCAGTGACAAACGGCTGGCCTCCGTGCTCAAGACGCTTGAAGAAAAGAAGGTTCGGGACAAGACGGACATCATGATCGTCTCCGACCACGGATTCTCGAGCATCGTGCGCGGCTACAACCTCGCGGACATCCTCAAGAAGGCCGGCTTCGACGCGACCAAGAAATTCGATGACACCGAAGCTGGCGACGTGATGGTGGTGGGACTCGGCGGCAGCGCGATGATCTACGTGGTGGACCACGAGGAAGCGACCGTGCGCGGCATTGTGGAATTTCTGCAGGGCACCGAGATCATCGGCAACATCTTCACGCGCGTCCCGGTCGAGGGCGCGTTCCCGTTGAGCGCCGTGCGGCTGGATCCTACGAACACCATGCCGGACATCGTCGTGTCGTTCCGCTGGTGGACGGACAATAATGAATTCGGAGCGCCCGGCACGCTTTTCAGCGAGGGCGGCAGCAAGGGCGGCGGCACACATGCCTCGCTTTCGCGGTTTGACATGCATAACACGCTGATCGCCCACGGGCCGAATTTCCGGAAGGGCTTCATCAACCGGTTGCCCAGCGGCAACGTGGATGTGGCCCCGACCATTCTTGCGCTGCTCGGCGTGAAACCGCCGCAACCGATGGATGGTCGCGTGCTCACCGAGGCATTCGCGGGCGGCGTCGCTCCCGCCGGAGAACCGCGCACCACGACCATTGAAGCGAGCCGCGACCTTGGCCTGCGCGAATGGAAGCAATATCTCAAGACCACCACGTTCGGCGGCGCTTTCTACATCGAGGAAGGCAACGGACAATCCACTCAGAAATAGAGGTCGCATGAAACCGCTCGCCCCCTTGCTCTTGCCCCTTCTGCTGTTGGCGGCGATCCCGACCAACGCCACCACGGTGATCGCGCCCGACTTCGATTCGATGGTCAGGCGCTCGGAGTTGATTTTCAGCGGGCGCGTCACCAGCCAGCGTTGCGAATGGCGACGCGACGGCGGCAAACCGAGCATCGTGACCGTGGTGACGTTCGACGTGGACAAGGTTCACAAGGGGCGGGCCGGGGCGGGCATCCAGCTTGAATTCCTCGGCGGGACGGTTGGCGAGGTGACGATGGATGTTTCCTCCAGCCCGAAGTTCAAGAACGGCGGGCGGCTGGTTTTGTTTGTCGAGGCGCGGCGGGGGAATGCCTCGCCTTTGGTCGGCTTCCACCACGGCCGTTTCAACATCGAGCGCGATATGCTTTCCGGGCGGGAGATGATGACGCGCCATGACGGTGCGCCACTGGCAAGCGTGGCGGAGATCGGCCGCGCGATTCCGCGCCGTGGCGCGCCGGCCCCGGCCATGACGCACGAGGAGTTCGTCGGCAAGGTGCTCGAAACCGCGCGGAAAGGGAACTGAACCATGCGCGCCTTGTTTTCCATCGCCTGCCTGCTCGCCGCGCTGTGCCCGGTCCGGGCCTTCGATTTCATCGCCGATCCCCCGTACAAATGGGCTGACCCCGAAATCCTCATGGTTCTGCAACTCGACGCCACGGCCTCGACGCCAGCGGGCGTGTTGACGGACGGGAACACATCCTGGGATGCGGTGGCGCGCAGCGCGCTGGCCGCATGGAACGGGTCGCTGGCCTCCGTGCAGTTTGTCGCGACCAACGCCAGTGGCCGTCGCGACGGCAACGGACGCAACGAGGTGTTCTTCAGCCCGTCGATGTATGGCCGGACCTTCGGGGAAGGGGTTCTCGCCATTACCACCACCTGGCACATCCGCACCGAACGCGTCGAGGCGGACACCATCTTCAACGATGACATCGTTTGGGACTCGTTTCCCGGCCCGCTGGGTTATGACGCAATCGATTTCTACCGTGTGGCGACGCATGAATTCGGCCACACGCTGGGGTTGGATCATCCCGACCAGGCAGGACAAGTGATCCCTGCGTTGATGAACAGCATCATCAGTGACCTCGACTGGCTGACCGAGGACGACCTGCGCGGGGCCGATGCGCTCTACGGCGCGGCAGGCCAGCGTTACGTGGTCAGCGCGGTGGTGAACCCGCCGTGGGCCGGTTCCGTGACGATCAAGCCCGCGCCATCGAACGATACCTACGCCCCTGGCACGATGGTCACTGTGACGCCAAAGCCCGCAAAGGGTTGGCGGTTCAACTCATGGGAGGAACCCGATGTGCCGGCCAAGCCAACCCTCAAATTCCGCATCTATCAGGACGTGGATTTAACTGCGAACTTCGTGACCAATCGCGCGCCCAAGATTGCCCTTCCTCCGCGCAGCCAGTTCGCATGGCTGGGGGATCCAGTGACGTTCTCCGTGCGCGCTTCCGGGGGCAAACCGCTGGCCTATCAGTGGTTGTTCAACCAGGCGGAGATCGCCGGCGCGACCGGTAAGACGCATGTCGTGGGATCAGCCGCGCACGTGGATTCCGGCTTTTATTCGGTGCGTGTGACCAGCCCCGGCGGAGCCGTGATCAGCAAGCCCGCGCGACTGATCGTCGAGGGATACTAAGCCGGAATTTCAGACAGGGAGCTTCGCAGCCTGCGCAGTTGGGCGCTGGCACCTATGGCAGAGTTTTCGTTTGCCAGCCGCTCCGCCACCATTACCTTCACGGGAGCCACGAGCCAACCAAACCACTATAGGAACATTGTGCCTATGCAAATGCAGCGTCTTCTTATCCTTCTCGCCCTCATCATCTTGTCCGCACTGCCGGGGCGCGCCGGCGTCATCACCTCGCTGGTGGAATCCGGCGGTGATGGCGCACCGACAGCGCAGTTCACCGGGAACACATTCACCGGGCCAACGATTGGCACCTACACCGTGCCGGCGTTCGGCGTGCTGGCAAAGGCCTTTTGCGATCGCCTGCACGCGTACACTAACGCCTCCGGCAGTTTGCCCATGCCGCCGTACCTGGTCGGGCAGGAGTACATCATGATTCGCAATGATAATCGTGATAACAACGGCGGCACCAATGGGGGATCAGCGAACATTTACAACCTCAACGTGACCATCAGTTCCGGCGCGCAGGTGTATCTCCTCATCGACAACCGTCTGGGCGATGGCAATGCCGCGAACCCGCCCTCATTCGGACCAACCAACATGGCCTGGGTCACGAACGAAGGCTGGGCGCCGGTCACCAACGGCATCAACCGGACAGCGAGTGCCGCTAGTCCCGACGAGTTGGGAATCGACGTGGACGCGAATGGGGGGATCAATGATTTTCTTTCCGTCTATTCAAAGGCTTTTCCCGCCGGCTCCTTCGTCTTAAAGCAGGCCAACAATCCCTCCCGTGACATGTACGGCGTGGTCATCGTGCCTGCCGCGCCGGTGGTGCCGCCAGGCCCGCCAACGAACCTGACGGCGGTGAACGGCGACTCCGTGGTGAACCTTAACTGGGTGCGCGGCCTTGGCGCTTCCGGCTACAAAGTCCATCGCTCAGGAACACCGGGCGGCCCTTACTCGCCGATTGGCGGATCCGCCACCACCAACTACTCCGACACGACTGTAGTAAATGGCTCGCTTTACTACTACGTCGTCACCGCCACCAACAGCGCGGGAGAGAACCCGACTAACTCGAATGAGGCCGTTGGTGCCCCCAACGTCGTTGTCACCGGTATCATCGCCGTGGGCGGCACAAACGAGGTTTCCCTGAGTTGGTCGTTGCTCCCGGGCGCTGACACCTATTCGGTGCTGCGCGCGGATGCCGCAGGCGGTCCCTACACGACAGTGGCCTCCGCTCTGGCTGGGACGAGTTACCTCGATATCGCCGTGGCCTCGGGTCGCACCTATTATTACCGAATCTCCGCCGCACTCACCGGCGGCGGCACGAGCGGCCAGTCCGCGACCGTGCCTGCCACCACCGCGCCGGTCACGCCCTCCATTTCTTCGTTCCTGTTCGCTTCAACCGTCATTCGCGTGGGATGGTCTTCAACCAATGCCGTTGTGGCCGGTCATTATCTTGAAGGCTCGACCGACGGTTTGACCTTCTCGCTGCTGGCCGCGCTCGGCGGAAATGTGTTGAGTTACACCAACTCCGGCCTAGCCCTCGGCGGCACTTACTACTACCGGGTTTATGCGTCGAATGCCGCCGGCATCTCCGCCTACTCCGCAGTTGCCAGCAACGCCACGCCGGCTTGGGGCGTGAACGTGAATTTCCAGACCGGCGCGAGCAATTCCGCCGGCAACCCGGTTTCTCCGACTCCTGTCGGATACCTTTCCGACATCGGCGATCTCTTCGGCGACCGGACCAACGGCTGGTTCTACGGCTGGACCAATCTCGCCGGCACCAACATCGTGCGCGACGCGCGTTATCGTCAAAACACCAGTTCGCCGGACCTCCGCTACGACACCTTTAATCACATGCAGAAATCCGCCGGCAATCCGGCCTGGTGGTACATCCAGATTCCCAATGGCTTCTACCGCGTGCGTGTGGTTGGCGGCGACGTGACGGCGGTGGACAGCACATTCCAATACAACATCAACGGCGTTCTGACGCCGGCTTACGTCCCGGTTGCCGGCGCGTGGTGGGCCGACTTCGCCACCAACGTGTCCGTCAGCGACGGCACTCTTGGCATCGCCGTGGGGCCGTCGATGGCGAACGGCAAGATTTGTTTCGTGGACATTTATCCCGACATCCCGGTGCCGCCCGTCATCGGCACGCAACCGCAAAGCCAGACCAACATCGAGTATCGCGTCACCTCCCTGTCCGTCGGACTCAGTCAGGGTTCGCCCACGCTGTATTATCAATGGTATTTCAACGACAGCCCGCTGGACGGTGCCACCAACAGCACGCTCACCTTTAACCGGCTGCGCATGACCAACGACGGCTCTTACTACGTCGTGATCACCAACTACGGCGGTGCGGTCACCAGTTCGGTCGCCACCATGACTGTTCTGCCGGACGGGACCGGCCCGCGCCTCGTTTCGGTCGGCAGCGTGGATGGCAACGTGATCGGCGTTTGTTTTGACGAGGAAGTGAACGTGGCCGACGGCGCCGCAACGGAGGTGTTGAGCTACACCATCGACGACGGCAGCATGGTGCAGGTCAACTCCGTCTCCTTCCGTTCCGACAACCGCACCGCCCGGCTTGTGCTCAGCGGGCCGGTCACCGGGCCGTTCTCAGTGACCGTTGTCTCCATTCCAGATATCGCCGGCAACTACGCGGATTCCGCCACCAACGGCACTATCATGGGCCTGGCGGTCGGCGACGTTGGCAACCCGCTCTTCGCCGGCACGAACTTCACGTGCGACAGCCAGACCGTGGAACTCGTCGCCAGCGGCGCAGACATCTGGGGCGTGGGCGACCAGGGCCATTTCGCCACGCGCACCGTCACTGGCGACTTTGATGCCCGCGTCCGCGTCACCGCGCTGGCCGGGCTGAACGCCATCACCAAGGCCGACATTATTGCGCGCGAAAACCTCAGTTCCAACGCCGTGAGCGTGCATGTCTCTGTCAACCCGCAGCCGCCCGGCCGCAACCTCGCGCAAATGGGTCTGCGTCCGACCACCGGCGCTGGGACGTTGAACATCGGCACCAATTTCACACCCACCACCATCCCGAACGAATGGCTCCGCCTCGTCCGCGCCGGCACGACCCTCACCGGCTACCGCAGCGGCGACGGCACCAACTGGACGCAGCTCGGACAGACCAACGCCACCCTGGCCGCGGCGCTCGATGTCGGAATCGCGCTCACCTCGCACGACAACAACGTCCTCGCCACCGGCTCGTTCAGCGGACTCACGATCTCGCAGCTTTACGCCGTGACGGCCTCCGCGGGCGCGAACGGCGCGATCAGTCCGGCGGGTTACATCTCGCTGCAACCGGGCGCGAGCCAGACCTTCACCGCGACCCCGTCCGGCGGCTACGTCGTGGACATGTGGACTCTGGATGGCAACACCGCGCAGACCGGCGGCACCACCTTCAGCGTGAACAACATTCAGACCAATCACACCCTGAACGTCACATTCCGCTCTGACAACACCGCGCCAGTGCTCGCCTCGATCAGCAACCGCGTTGTCCACGCTGGCGCGCTCGTCATCGTCGCTCTGGCCGGCAGCGACACCGATGTTCCGGCCAACATCCTCACCTACGGCCTGCCCGCGCGCGATAACACCAACGCCGCCGTCGATGCTTCCGGCGGTTATTTCATCTGGCAGACCGACGCGCTCGATGCCGGCACCACCAACAACTTCACCGCCAGCGTGACCGACAACGGCACGCCCGGCCTCAGCGACACGAAGTCGTTCACCATCACCGTGCTCGCGCCGCCGCGCTTCCGCTCCATCAGCACGCTCGGTTTGACCAACTTCATGGTCGTCGAGAACGCCATCGACCTTGGTCTTTACAACTTCCAGTTCAAATCCAACCTGAACGACGTGGTGCTGATTGAAGGCGTCTCCGAAGCCGCGGCCGCGGGCGACACCGCGCTGCTTATCGACGATACCGCGCCGCCTACCGGGCAGCGTTTCTACCTACTCGCGGGCGTCAATGCGCTTGAGGTCAAGGCCGGCGGGTCCGTCTTCTGCCCCACCGGCCCCGGCACCACCGTCACCTATGCGCAATCCACGTTGCCGGGCGTCGTCACCACCAGCGGCCTCGGCAGCGGCGGGTTCACGCTCAACGGCGTCGTGCCCGGCAACGCCGTGGTGCATGTCGAACTCGCCGGCGGACGCAAGCGGAGCTTTTTCGTCACCTGTCGTTAAGGCGGGCGGCTCAATTCAGAAAGGCGGCGGACGCAGGTTCGCCGCCTTTTTTGTTGCCGAAATCGGCGCGCGGAAAAACAACAGCGGCAGCCCATGAAAACAGCCGCCCTCGTCCTCGCGCTCCTCGGCCTTGCGCCGTCGTCCCTCGTCGCCGCCGCACCCAGGCCCAACGTCCTGATCATCCTCGTTGACGACATGGGCTGGGGCGACCTCGGCGCGAATGGTGGTGCCGGTGTTCCCACGCCGCGCATGGACCAGCTCGCCCGCGAGGGAATGCGCGCTACGCAATTCTACGTCGCCTCGCCCATTTGCTCCCCCTCGCGCTGCGGGATTATTACCGGGCAGTTTCCCGCGCGCTGGCGGCTCACGAGTTTTCTCCAGACCCGCGAGGGCAATCGCGAATGCGAGCAGGTGGATTTTCTCGATCCCAGGGCACCATCAATGCCGCGCGCCTTCAAGGCCGCCGGTTATTCCACCGCGCACGTCGGCAAGTGGCATCTTGGTGGCGGCCGTGATGTGACCAACGCGCCCAAATTCGCCGCTTACGGCTATGACATCGGCCTTGGCACCTACGAAAGCCCGGAGCCCGCCGCCGGCCTCGGCCTCAAGACCATGCCGTGGGGCACCAACCGCGAGCCGCAACAGGTCTTCCGCCACGACCGCACCCGCTGGATGGTCGATGCCACGCTCGCGTTCATCATGAACAACGCCGGCCGCCCGTGGTTTGTGAACCTCTGGCTCGACGATGTTCACACGCCGCACCGTCCTTCCGATGAACAGCGGGCCGGCGACACGGGCGACACGGGCAACCCGAACTACCGCGCGGTCCTTCGTGAAACCGACCGCCAGATCGGCCGCCTTCTCGACCGCCTCGAAAAACTTCAGCTCGCCACCAACACCATCGTCATCCTCACCGGCGACAACGGCCCGGAACCCAGCTTCGAACGCAAACGCACCGGCGGCCTGCGCGGCATGAAAACCAGCCTCTACGAAGGCGGCATCCGCACGCCCTTCGTCGTGCGCTGGCCCGTCGGCATTCCCGCCGGCACCACCAATGATTCGACCGTCATCAGTTCGCTGGATTTTTTCCCCACGCTCTGCGCGCTGGCCGGGGTGCCCGCGCCCGAGGGCGTGACGTTCGACGGCGAGAATCTTTCCGCCGTCTTCCGTGGCGGAAAATCCGCTCGCACCAAACCGCTCTTCTGGGAATACGGCCGCAAGCCCGCGCCGGCCAATGCCGGCATCCGCGCCTTTCCGTATCCCAGGGAACCCGGCGCGAAATCGCCCAATGTCGCCGTGCGCGACGGCGATTGGAAACTGCTCATCAACGCCAGCGGTTCCGGCGTGGAGCTTTACAACCTCGCCAACGACCCGAACGAAACCACCAACCTCGCCACGGAAAAACCTGACGTGGCCCGGCGCCTCGGCGCCGCCGCGCTGGATTGGAGAAAATCAATGCCATGAAACACACCATCTTCATCACCGTCCTTTTCCTGCTATGCGCTCCCGCGTCGCCCGCCGCGACCGAGGCGCGCCCTAACATTCTATTCCTGCTCTCGGATGACCACAGCTATCCGTTCCTCAGTTGCTACGGCGATCCGAACGTGAAGACACCCGTGCTCGACCGCATGGCGGCGGATGGGATGAAGTTCCACCGTTTCTTCACCGCCGCGCCGCAATGCGTGCCGTCGCGCGCGTCTTACCTTACCGGGCGTTCGCCCGTGGCCGCGCGCATCACGCGCTTCTCGTCGCCGCTGGCCCGTGACGAAATCACTTTTCCGGAGGTCCTGCGCGCGAAGGCCGGTTACTTCGTGGGTGTGTGCGGGCGCAGTTATCACCTCGACGGCTCCGGCGGGCGCAGCGGCGAGGCCGTCGCCGAACTGCTGCGCAAGCACGGCCTGAAGACTTTCGAGCAGCGGCTCGACTACGTGAACACCGGCTCCGACACCGCCGCGGCCACGCAGACCGCGGAGTTCCTCGACCGCAAGCCCGACGGCAAACCGTTCTGTCTCTGGGTCAATTTCAGCGATCCGCATCACGTTTGGAACGCCCCGGAGCGGTTTCGCCCGGAACCCACCGCGCTCAGGCTGCCGGCGCACTGGCCGGACCTGCCCGGCATGCGCGAACAGCTTGCAGATTACTGCGCCGAGGTGAACCGCCTCGACGGTTCGGTGCAGGCCATTCTCGACCTGATCGGGAAACGGGGCCTCGCCACCAACACGCTGGTCGTCTTTGCGGGCGACAACGGCGCGGCGCTGCCGCATGGCAAAGGCTCGCTTTACGATCCCGGCTCGAACGTTCCCTTTCTCATCCGCTGGCCTGGCGTGGTGAAACCGGGCGGCGAGTCCCGCGCCCTGTTGAGCGGCGAGGATCTCGCGCCCACCCTGCTCGAAGCGGCGGGCGTCGAGGTTCCGGCAAGGATGACCGGCGTGAGTTTTCTCGCCCTGCTCAAGGGAGCGCCGCACACGCCGCGCAAACACGTCTTCATCGAGCGCGGCCCGCATGGCAGTGCGCCGGTGACCGTGAACATGAGCAGCAGCGGCTACGACCTTTCACGCGCCGTGCGCGGCGATCGCCACAAGTTCATCTACAACTGCACGCCGTGGCTGCCTTACGCCCCGGTCGATTCCGCCGGCGGGGCCGCGTGGACGCAAATGAAAGCCGCCCACGCGGAAGGAAAGCTCGCGACTGGACTGGCTTCGACATACTTCACAGCGCCGCGACCGGTCTATGAGCTGTACGATCTTGAGGCCGATCCTTCCGAGTTGAACAACCTCAGCGGCCGGCCCGAGGTCGCCGCCATCGAGCGTGAACTTCGCGTGGCCCTGGCCGAAAAGATGATCCTCGATTTCGACTACCTGCCGCTGCCGGCCATTCCCGACCAGAACCCGGAAGGCCGTCCACGCAACGCGAATAGCGGCAATCGTGCCGCTGCCTTCGCGCGTCTCGACACCGACGGCGACGCCAAATTGAGCCGGGCGGAGTTCAGCGCCGGCCGCGCGCCCGCTGACGCGGAGAACTGGTTCAAGCAACGCGACGTGAATGAGGACGGTTTCTTGAGCCGCGAGGAATACCTGCCCGGCTCGCCCTTGCCGAAAACGGCGCGGTAGCGGCGCTAATGGTCGCAGCGCGACCAGTCCCAACACTTAGAATATGGCACCGTGCAACCAGAATGCGTTCAGCCAGTTGGTGTGCGCGAAATCAGCATTGGAAACCGCCGGACGATGGCCTACGAATTCACGCTTTGAACATGATCAAAGGACTGATTTTCGATTGCGATGGAACGCTCGCGGACACCATGCCGCTGCATTGGCGGGCCTGGAATGCCGTGACGGCGCGGCACCAGCTCCATTTCCCCGAGGACCGTTTCTATTCGCTTGGCGGCGTGCCGTCCCGCGACATCCTCAAGATGCTGCGCGAGGAGCAGGGCCGCGACATCGACCCACTGGCCGTGGCCAGGGAGAAGGAGCTCGAATACCGGCGTATCATGAGCGAATGCGAGCCGATCCACGAGGTCGTGGAAATCGCCCGTGCGCATCACGGCAGGATTCCCATGGCCGTGGCTTCGGGTGGACTCCAACACATCATCTGCGACGTCCTCGTGCATCTCGGCATCCGGGATTTGTTCGACGCCGTGGTGACGAGCGAGATGGTGAAGAATCAAAAGCCCGCGCCCGACATTTTCCTGGAGGCCGCGCGCCTCATCGGCGTCGAGCCGCGCTTCTGCCGCGCCTACGAGGACACGGATCTGGGCATGGCCGCCATTCGCGCTGCCGGCATGGAGGCCGTGGACGTGCGCACCATGCGCTGCCGCTCGAAGTTGTCGCCCGCCGCGCTGGGTTCATTGGCGGCCGCGTGAATTTGGACAGCAATTTCGCTCCGCGCAGAGTTCCTTCCGGCACTTGCATTCAACAGGCTGTTTCCCCACTTTCCCGGCCTTGAATTTCCGCCATGAGTGACAAGAAGAACGAACCCGAGCCCGAGAAATCCGCCGCCGCCAAACCCGCGGGCGGCAACGGCAACGGCCATGCCCACATCGAGGCCGAGAATGTGCCGGCGGAGATTGTCCACCGCCCGTTCGTGCCCGGCAAAATCGAGCAACCGCTGCACAAGCGCGTGGATCGCGGGTTCCTCGATTACGCCAGCTACGTCATTCGTGACCGCGCCATTCCGAATCTTGAGGACGGCTTGAAGCCGGTGCAGCGCCGCATCCTCTGGGCGCTTCACGAGACGGATGATGGACGCTTCATGAAGGTCGCCAACATCGTTGGCGAGACGATGAAGTACCATCCGCACGGCGACGCCTCGATTGGCGACGCGCTGGTGGTGCTGGCCAACAAGCGTTACCTCATCGAGCGGCAGGGGAACTACGGCAACATCTTCACCGGCGATCCCGCCGCCGCGCCGCGTTACATCGAGTGCCGGCTCACCCAACTGGCGCGCGAGGAGATATTCAACGACGAGCTGACCGAGTTCGTGCCGAGCTACGACGGGCGCAAGAAGGAGCCGGTCACTCTGCCGTCAAAGCTGCCGTTGCTGCTCATGCTCGGCACCGAGGGCATCGCCGTCGGCATGTCCGCGCGCATCCTGCCGCACAATTTCATCGAATTGCTCCAGGCGCAGATCGCCATCCTCAAGAAGGAGAGCTTCAAGTGCCTGCCGGACTTTCAGACCGGCGGCCTGATGGACGCGCGCGAGTACGCCGACGGCAAAGGCTCGATCAAGGTCCGCGCGAAGATCAAAGAGAAGGACGAGAATACCGTCGTCATCAAAGAAATCCCGCCCACCACTACGACCGATTCGCTGATCGCCTCCATCGAGGACGCGTCGCGCAAGGGCAAGATCAAGGTCAAGTCCGTCAACGACTTCACCTCCGAAGACGTCGAGATCGAGGTCAAGGCCCCGGCGGGCGTGAGCGCGGCGCAGTTGATCGACGCGCTTTACGCGTTCACGGATTGCGAGGTCACGATTTCCAGCCGCATCACCGTCATCCGCAACAACCGGCCGGTCGAGCTGACCGTGAGCGAGGTGTTGCGTGCCAACACCGATCAGCTCGTGGCGCTGATGAAACGCGAATTGGAGTTGAAGGAGCGGAAGCTGCTCGAAGACCTCCACGCGCGGACGCTCGAACGCATCTTCATCGAGGAGCGCATTTACAAGAAGATCGAGCAGTGCAAAACCAACGAGGCGGTCATGGCCGCCGTGCATGAGGGATTGAAACCCTTCCGCAAGGAACTCGCCCGCGACGTGACCGACGCCGACGTCGAGCGCCTGCTGCAAGTGCGCATCCGCCGCATCTCGCTCTTCGACATCAACAAACACCGCGAGGAGACCGAGGCGATCAAGGCCGAACTGGGCGAGACGCGGAAGAACCTCAAAGGCCTGGTCAAGTACGTGATCGGCCATCTCGAGGAGTTGATCGCGAAATACGCCGACCAGTATCCGCGCCTGACGCGCAGCAGCCGCTACGACGAGGTGGATGCGAAGGAAGTGGCGTTCAAGTCCTTCAAGGTCGCCTACGACCGCGAGAGCGGCTACGTGGGCTACAAGGTTTCCGGAGAGGAGTTCCGCGTCGATTGCACCAAGTTCGACAAGCTCATCATCGTGAACCGCGACGGCCATTACAAAGTCGTCGAGCTGCCGGAGAAGCTCTTCGTTGGACCGGATGTTTATTACGTTGGCCTGCCCGAGCGCGACCGCGTGTTCACCTGCGTTTACACGAACCGCGACGCCACGTTCATCAAGCGTTTCACCTTCGGTGGCACGATCCTGAACCGCGACTACAACTGCATCCCCGAAAAGTCGCGCATCCTCTTCTTCGAGCCGGACACGCCGAAAGAAATCTTCATCCGCTACAAACCCGCGCCCTACCAGAAGGTGAACCAGCAGACCTGCGTGCCGGAGGAAGTCGATGTAAAGGGCGCCAAAACCCTGGGGCGGCAGCTCTCGATCAAGGAGGTCGCCGCGGTGAATTCGAAGCCGCCGCGCGGCTGGGATCCCGAGGCGCCGACGACCAAGGTGATGTTCGCGTAGCGGAATGCCAACGGGCGGGCCGCCCAAAAGTTGATTTGTCCAACCGCGCCCGCCCCGCCCGTCACCGCAGATAATCCAACAGCGACCTTCCCATGATTTGCGCGCCGCTTTGAAGCGCGGCCTGGTAGGCGGTTTGCGTCTGGCTCAGGCGCACGATGGTGTCGGTGATGTCCGCGTCGGCCTCCTTGGAAATGCGCGCCTCCACCGAGTCCCCGCGGCTGGCGACCGAGGACGCGACGCTTTCGAGCCGCGCTTGCACTGCGCCGTTTGAGGCCATTTCCAGGATCAGGTTTTCCTCGTCCTTCGACAGTCCCACGCGATCCGTGGCGGCGATGGCTGCGGTGTCGCCGGCGAGCAGGTGGTCTTGCAACGAGACCAAATGCGCGAAGAAGTCCGCGCCGGTGCGGTTGTCGGCGAGCAAGCCGCGTGCGCCCGCGCCGGAGGTGTTCGCCCCGGGAAGCTGCGCGGTGAGAAACTCCACGTCATCCACCTGCACCTCGGCCACGGAGGTGTTCCCTTGGAACGCGACGCCAGTGGCGTTGCCGTTCGGGTCGTAGGACGCCACGAAGGGCGGCTGGTCCACGCGCGTACCGCCGAGGAGGAAGTCCCCGCGGTGCTTCCCGTTCGCAAGGTGGACGGCCTGCCGGATCAACTGCGTGACCTCCTTGCCGTAAATCTGCAACTCCTGCGGGGATTTGGTGCCGTCGGCCAGCGTGGCGATCTCGCTGACGCGGTCGGAGATTTTCTTCAATCCGCGCATGATCTCGAAGGACGCGCCGGCGCGCTCCTTGAGCAGGTCGATGTTCTTCTGGAACTGCGCCACGCCCGCGCCCTCGGCCTGTAGTTCCAGCACGCGTTGCATGGCGGCAGGATCATCCCCGGCCTCGCGCACGCGCCGGCCGGTGGCGGCCTCGGTCTGCAAACGGTTCTGGCGGGCCGCCAGCGTGTTGAGCTGGTCCACGAGCGAATTGCTGAAGGTATTGGTGGCGACGCGCATGTTGGATGGTCAGTTGAAATTCTGTTTCAGGCGGCGGCTCATCGTTTCATCGAGATCAAGGTTTCGAGCATCTCGTCCACGGTGCTGATCAATTTGGCGGAGGCCTCGTAGGCTTTCTGGAATTTCATCAGGTCCGCCATCTCCTCGTCGATGGAGACGCCGCTCACGGAGTCGCGCTGCTGCTGGAGCAGGCCTTCGACCACGTCCTGATCGGCCAGGCGGTCATTCGTCGCGGCGAGCGACTGGCCGAGTTCCGCCACCGAGCCGGCGTAATGATCGCCCAGGCTTACGCCGCCCAGCGCGGGCAGTTTCTTCTCGCCGAGTTGCGCGAGCGCGAGGGCCACGGTGTTGTCGCCGGCTTTGCCGGCCGCGCCGCTGAGTTGCACCAGCCCGGGATCGGCAAGCAACGCGCCATTCACCGCGATGCTCTTTGCGTCCGTGCCGGTGAAAAACGCCGCGCCCGTGCTGCCGCCGAGACCGAACCCGCCGGCGTGCGCCGCGTTGACCTCGGAAATCAGATTGCCCGCCAGCGCGTCGAGCCGGCCGTCCAGGGTGGCCAGCGCGCCGTCGCGCACGTCGATCAAACCCTGCATGTGACCGCCGCCTGGCGTGAGCGCGGTTTGCGTGCCGGCGGTGCGGACCATCATCTGTCCGCCGCCGGCGTCGTAGGTTTCCAAAGTGTCGAGCACGGTTTTGCCAGTCACCAAAGCGACGCCGCCGATGGAGAGATTCAGCGAGCCGCTGGCGTCCTCGGCGCTGTCCACTTGCACGAGCTTCGAAAGTTCCTCGAGCTTCGCGGCGCGCAGGTCGCGCAGGTCGTTGGCGGCGCCGCCGTCGGGGCTTTCCACGGTTGAAATCCGGTCGTTCAACGAGGCGATTTCGCCCATGAGCTTGTTTGCGCCGGTGGCATCCGCTGCAAGCGCCTTGTCGATCGAGCCGCCCAGATCGGAGAGGCGGGTGGCGGTCTGGTTCAATTGCGTGGCCAGCTCGCGGGCCTTGCCCAGCAGGAGTTGGCGTTCGGCCGGGGATGTCGGCGCGCCGGAGGCGCTTTGGAAGGCGGCGAACAGGTCGCTCAATTTCGCGGCCAGGCCCGATTTCGCGCTGCCGGTGGAATCGAGAACCTCGCCGAGGGCGGCCTGCGCGTTCTGGAGGGCGTCGCGTTGGGCCTCGAGCCAGCCGGTCACGCCGCGCTCGTTGTTGAACTGGCCATCGAGGAGCGTGTTGCGAATCTGCTGGATGCGCACGGCCTCGGCGCCGGTGCCTTGCGGGCCGACGCTTGAGGACACGGCGTTGCTGGTCTGGATGATGACGCGCTGGCGCGCATAGGCGGGGTTGTTGACGTTGGCGAGGTTCTGGCCGGCGACTTCCACGCCGGTGCGCTGCGCCTGGAGCGAGCGCGAGCCGAGGCTGAGGGTTCCGAACAAGCCGATCATAATCAGCCTACCGCCTCGTAAAGCACGTGGCCCGCCGCGGTGGAATACACTGTGCCGTTGCCGCCGTAGGTGGTGGTGTTCCGGCCCGGCGCCAGCGACTGGATCAACCGCTGCATCAATTCCATTGAGCGGCCCAGGAGGAGATGGTTTTGCCGCGCACGTTGCTGGACGCGGGTGAGCAACTGGTTGTTCTCATGCACGAGCGCGACGAGAAGCGGCCGGTAGGTTTCCGGGAGCGCCTGGGCCAGCACGAACAACCCGGTCCGTTCCGGCCTCCCGTTTTCGACCGCCAGGCGGCGCTGCGCTTCCTCGCGGGCCACGCGCGTGTGGCGCAGCACGCCGGACTGCGCGTTGATCCGCGTGACGGATTCGAGGATGCCGTCGGTCTGCCGCGCGAAGACGTGCTCCTGCTGTTCGTCCAGGAGGGCGAGCATCTCGCCGTATTCCTTCAACTCGTCGCGAAGGGCCTCGATCAGTTGGTTCAGGGGATCGGTCATGGGAGGTCAGTGCATCAGTTTCGTCGCTCCGCCTTTGGTCGGGGCGGCATCGAGCCAGGGATTCTTGAGCACCGGCGTGCGGGGTTCAGGGGCGTCGGTCCTGGCCTTGGAGGCGCGGTCCATCTGGCTGGCGAGGACGGTGGCCAGGCCCAACCCGCGGCCCTTGGTTACGCCATCGGCCATCTGCACGGTGATCATGTCCTTATACACGCCGCTGGAGGTCGAGTCGGAGGTGTGCTTCGACTTGAAGTGGGTCTTCTGGCCGTTGCTGAGAATCTGGCGTACGAGGACGGCCTCGAACTGGCGGCTCACCTCGGCGACCTTCTCCTTCTCCGGCACCTGCGTGCTGCCGGCCAGCTTTTCAAGCGGCAGGTCGCGGGTACTCACGGTGCGGTTGAGGGGTGAAATTTCCATGTTCAGCGGATGAGCAGTTCGGCCTGCAACGCGCCGGCCTGTTTCATGGCCTGGAAGATCGCCATCATGTCGCGCGGCGTGACGCCCAGGGAGTTGAGGGATTGCGCGACCTTCTCGACCGTCGGCAGGTCGGGCAGGGTGACGAACTTCGACTTGTTCTCGCTGGCCTCGGTGTCGGTGCGCGGC
>CAYQWK010000086.1:0-17649 GCA_964420805.1 uncultured Bifidobacteriaceae bacterium
GCACCAATCCCACCACGCAGACGCACGCATCGTCCAGGAAGGCAGGTTGCGCCCCGGGCCGTTTGGCCGGGCACGTTGCTCCGCTTGATTCGCAGGGGAAGCTGTTGCTACGTTCCGCACCTTGTTTTCCATCGCCCGTCAAATGCTGCGCCTCTTCGCCGTGGTTCTCCCCGGCCTGGTTGCCTCGCCCTTGCTGCCCGCGGCGACATTCGTGGTCACGAACCGGAATGACGCCGGGGCCGGGTCCTTTCGGCAGGCCATCTTGAACGCGAATTCCAACGCGGGCGCGGATCGCATCACCTTCAACATCACGGGCACGCCGCCCCTGGTCATCAGTCCTGCCACGGTATTGCCGGCGGTCACGGACACGGTCGCCATCGATGGGACGACGCAGCCTGGATATTCGGGCGCGCCGCTGGTCGCGCTGTCGGACGGGCAGATCGTCGGCGCGGCCAACGGGCTGACCTTGCAGGCGCCAGGCTGCGAGGTGCGCGGGTTGGTCATCAGCCGGTTCCGGGGCAGCGGAATCCTGATCAGCAGCAGCGGAAACGTGGTGGCCGGAAATTACCTCGGCGTGACGCCGTCGGGCACGGCCGCGCTGGGAAATGCCGTGGCGGGAATCACCATTCTCGGGGCGGCCAACAACCTCATCGGCGGAACAAACGCCGCTGATCGCAACGTGATTTCCGGAAACGACTACGGAATCTTCGTCACCGGTTTCGGCTCGTCCGGCAACGTGATCGCCGGAAATTTGATCGGGACCGACGTCACCGGAACGTTCGACGTGGGCAACACCAACCACGGCGTGCTGCTCGACAACGTGAGCGGAAACTGGATTGGCGGCACCGTCCCCGGGGCGCGCAACGTCATTTCCGGCAACAACCGCGCCGGTGTGTTTCTGAACGAAGCCCTGACGACCGGCAATCAGGTGGCCGGAAATTTCATTGGGACTGACATCACCGGCACCACCAACATCGCGAACGAGACGAACGGCATCGTCCTTCAGAACGCGACGGCGAACCTGATCGGCGGCGCCACCACGGGCGCGGGGAACCTGATCTCCGGCAACGGCGAGCGGGGCATTTTGTTGCAGGGCACGCTGGCGCAGGGCAACCGCGTGGAGGGGAACGTGATCGGGCTTTCAGCGCACGGCACGAACGCATTGCCGAACCGGTCGAGCGGCATCGGGTTGATTGCCGCGTCGTTCAACGTCATCGGCGGCACGAACGCGGCGGCGCGCAACGTCATCTCCGGCAACCAGCAAAGCGGCGTGGCCATTCACGACGCGCAGTGCGTGGGCAACGCGATTCTCGGGAATTTCATCGGCACGGATGTGTCCGGCACGAGGGCGGCAGGCAACAACCTCAGCGGCATCACGGTGGCGCAAGGAACGAACAACGTGATCGGCGGAGTGGCGGCCGGTTCGCGCAACGTCATTTCCGGCAACGCCCTGAGCGGCGTGTACCTGGTGAGCGGATCAGGCACCGTGCTGGCCGGCAACTTCATCGGCACCGATGCCTCCGGCTCGGCGGGATTGCGCAACGCACAGGGCGGCGTCCGCATCGACAGCCCGGGCAATACCATCGGCGGGAGTTCTCGCGCGGCGCGCAATGTGATTTCCGGCAACGGCATTCCCGCCATGCCGGCGAGCGGGATCGTGCTGTTCGGCATGGCCGCCAGCAACAACGTGGTGGCCGGGAATTACATTGGCACAGATGCCACGGGCGCCGTGGCGGTGCCAAATACCTACGCGGGCATCGGATTGACCAACGCGCCGCGCAACATCATCGGAGGCACCGGGCCGTTCGACGGCAACGTAGTTTCGGGTAACGCCAACAGCGGCATCTACCTCGCGGGACTCAACGCGACAGGCAACCGCATCGAAGGCAACCGCATCGGGACCAGTGCCAGCGGCGCGACGGCGGTCGCGAATGGCGGCGGCGGGATTTACCTCTATGGTTCGCCAACCAACCAGATTGGAGGCGCGGCGGCCAATGCCGGGAATTTGATCAGCGGCAACAGCCGCGTGGGCATTTCCATCGGCGACGCGGGCGCCGGCGGAAACATTGTGATGGGCAACCGGATTGGCTGGCAGGCCAACGGCAGTTCCCCGCTGCCCAACCAGTGGCACGGTGTCGAAGTCACGAATGTCTCCGCGATCATCGGCGGCGTGAGTCTTGGCGAGGGCAACCGCATTGGTAATGCCGCAACGTCGGGCTACGACGGCGTGCGCGTGCGCGCACAGACCACCGGCGTGCGCGTGCGTGGCAACGCGATGTCCGGTAATGGCGGCCCTTCGGTCAACGGGCTTGGGATTGATCTCGACACGGACGGTGTCTCGGCAAACGACAATGGCGACGGCGATGGCGGGGCGAATGGCTTGCAGAATTTTCCGATCATCACCTCCGTCACCGGGCGTTTCATTGCCCGGATCAACGGCACGCTGAACAGCCGGGCCAACCAGACCTTCACCCTTGATTTCTACGGCAACGCCGCGCTGGAGGAATCCGACTCCGGTGAAGGCGAGCGATGGCTCGGCGCGATTACCGTGACGACCGGAGGCGGCGGTAACGCGTCGTTTGCGGCAGCGTTCACAAACTTGTTCGGAGCCGGTTCGTGGATCACGGCCACCGCCACCGATGCCAATGGCAACACCTCCGAATTTGGGAGAATTGTGGCAATAGTTCCGGCGGCGGATTCGGACGGAGACGGACTGCCCGACGATTATGAACTGGCCGCAGGCTTGAATCCGGCGAGCAGTTCGGACGCTGCCGTGGACACAGACGGCGACGGTCATACGGCGGTGGACGAGTTCACCGCGGGCACGGACCCGCTGGCGACGCCGGATGCCTTCCGACTGACCGTCGAGCCGGGAATCGACGGCAACGTGATCCGCTTCGGCGGCAAGGTGGGCCGGCTCTACCGGGTGGACGCAGCCGATCAGGTTGATGGCCCATGGACAACATTGGCCAGCCAAGTGGCCGGAACGGGAATCGAGATTCGTCTGGTGGATCTCTCGGGATTGGGTGCAACGCGCTTCTACCGTGCGCGAGTGGCATCGGATTGAATTCGACTGCGATCCGAGGAAAAGCAAACGCCCCGGCATTTACCGGGGCGTTCGGTCAAATCCAAATGTGCTCGGGATCAAGCCTTGTCCGAGCGGCGGCGGAGCAGAAAGAACCCGCAAAGGCCACCAACAACTCCGAGCGCCCAAGTTGATGGTTCGGGAACCGCCTGAAACTGCGCCGCGAAGTTGATCGGAACGCCATTGGTGCGCGGTTCCCAGCCGGTGCCTGTGTCGTTGTACCAATAATCGTTGAAGGAACTGCCGACGGATGGCGGTCCATAGAGATCAACGCCAGCCGACTCACCACCCGAAATGCCCGTGAATTGCACTGACCAGGTGAACCGTTCAGGCAGGACGATTCCGTCCAGCGACAGATCGAAATTGAGCGTGCTGCGAGCCGTGGCACTGATGTTGAAGAGGCCGCTGTCGTAAAACACCGTGCTTGGACGGAGGTAATTCGTGTCCCCGCCGAAAGCAGTGCCATCGTTCAGGTAAAAACGAACCCGTGCCTGCTCGTTGCCCGAGAAGGAAATCCCGTAATACTGGAAATCGAAATGGGTGAGGTTGCGCAGGGTGCCGCCAAGGATAATCTCATCGCCAACCTCGATAAGCCCGGGATTGAAACGAGTGTTCAGATCAACAGTGCTGTTCCTGTAGACGTACTCAGCACGAGCGGCCGGGAGGCAGGCTGCAACCAGCAGAACTGGCAATAAAGTTTTTCTACGCATATCTGGGTTCAGATTTGGGTTCGCGCATCCTCAATGTCCCCCATTGTGGTGTCAAATATATTTCTAGTTCTGGGGAAACAAAAGTTTGCGAAGCAGGGCAACTGCGCACTTGAGCCCGCCCTTCCATGCCCTGTTCAATCGCCGCGTGACTCCCGCCGTTCGAGAAAATCCATCTGAACCCGTCTGGGCGCGGTTGCAAGAAGCCTGTGATCACATTACCGGATGGCTGTTGTGCGCGATGCTGGTCTTCACGCCCTGGGCGTTCGGCACCACCCAGCCTTGGTCGATCCGCTGGATGAACTGGGCCGGATACGCCCTTGGAACCGCCATGGTCGTCAAACTCGTCGCCCGACGCCTCTCCGGTGCCACGCGAAAACCCGTCCCCTTGCCCGTGCTGATTCTGGTTGGTCTCACGGCCGGATTGCTCGCCTGGTGTTTCATCAGCGCCGCCAACGCAGCGTCGGCCTACGTCCCGCGCGAATTCAGGCTCAATGCCGTGCGGCACATCGCATGGTTGCCGCACAGCCTCGACGGCCCGGCCAGTTGGGCAGCGAGTTGGCGGTTTCTGGCGCTGGCGTGTGTCTTTTGGGCCACCTTGGACTGGCTTGGACGGGCGCGCGCGCCGCGCGATGGGCTGCCCGTTCCGAGAGCGCCCGCGCGGTTGCGCCTGCTGCTTTGGGTGATGACCATCAATGCGTCATTGCTGGCGTTGGAGGGAATGATCCAGCGCACCTCCGGCACGGCGGAACTTCTCTGGATCATGCCAACCCGCGAGAACAAAGACGCGCTCTCGCAGTTCGGCCCTTACGCCTACCGGTCGAACGCGGCGCAATTGCTCAACCTGGTTTGGCCGCCCGCGCTGGGCTTTTGGTGGTGGCTGCATCGCGACCGCACCCAAAGCGTCACGCGCCGCCAGTTGCACCATGTTCTCATTCCCTGCGTCGTCATCATCGCCACGGCCGCGCTGTTCTCCTTGAGCCGCGCCGGGGCCGGCGTAACCGCGCTGATGCTGGGCAGTGCGATAGGTGTAGTGGTGCTGCAACGTGAATTACCCTGGAAGCTGAAGCTGGGCGTGGTCGTCGTTGCGGCGTTGGTCGCGCTGGCTGCGGCTTTCATCTCATGGAACGCGCTCGCGGGACGGCTGGCCGAATTTCAACGCGACCCTTCGGGTGGGCGCGCGGAAACCTACGCGCTGGCCGAACAAATGGCGCGCGATTATCCATGGTCGGGAACCGGGCCAGGCACGTTCGACTCGATCTTCCAAATTTACCGGCAGTCGCCCGACCAATATTGGCCCGCCCAACTGCACAACGACTGGCAGGAGTTTCGCATCACTTTCGGCCGTGTCGGATTCGCCATGATGCTGGCGGGGCTGGGCTTGATCCTGGCCCGGTGGTTCGCCGCGCCAAACGGTACGCGCCGGGACGGAACATTCCTAGCGCTGCTGACTATCGCGTTGTGCGGATGCCTGCTGCACGCGCGGTTCGATTTCCCGTTCCAGGTGTATTCCGTCACGTTCTATTTCGTGGTGCTCGCCGCCATCTTGTTTTCCTCATGCCGCGACCGCGACGCTTGATGCTACGGATCCCGGAACCCTCCCTGCCTCGTCATCGAAGAAATTGGCAGGCCGGCGAAATCGCCGCGTGTATTCACGCACGACCACCCAATGAAAGATAGAACGCCTCCAGCGTCTGCTCTTGGGGCGAGACTTCGAACACCCGCAAGCCGGCCGTGACCAGCGCGTTCACGACCTCCGGTGCCTCGACGTCATCCCGCAAGGAAACCAGGCCGTCGTGCGCCTGCGCGATCAGGTTCGCTGCCAGTAATCGCTCGCAAGCCGCGGCGAAGTTGTCCACCCGCAGCCGCAGCCATTTGCCCCGACCGCGCGCTTCGTCCACCGTACCTTCGAAGATCTTCCGCCCCTGCCGGAGTACGGCAATGCGGGTGCAAAGCTGTTCGACCTCGTTCAGCAGATGCGAGGAAAGCAGGATCGTCAGACGCAGCTCGTGGTTCAGGCGGAGGATTGTCTGCCGCAATTCGTGGATGCCCTCGGGATCAAGGCCGTCCGCAGGCTCATCGAGGATCAGCAACTCCGGATTGGGCAACAATGCCTGGGCCAACGCCAGGCGTGCACGCATCCCGTGGGAGTAGGTGCGCACCTTGGACTGCTCACGTCCCGACAACCCCACCCACTCGATCACCTCGCGCAACCTCGCCGCGCCGGTGGGAGCCGTGTAGTGGGCGAGAATCTCCAGGTTGCGCCAGCCGCTGAGGTAATCGTAGAAGACCGGTGATTCGAAGATCGCCCCCACGCGGCGCAATGCGCCAGCGCGATCCCGCGCCACATCGAATCCGCAAACCCTTGCCATTCCGGCCGTCGGCCAGACCTGACCCAGCATCATTCCGATGGCCGTGCTCTTGCCCGCGCTGTTGTGCCCGAGCAGCCCGAAGATCTCTCCGCGCGGCACGGCCAGATCCAAGCCCTCCAGGGCAACGCGGCCACCGAAAACTTTTCGCAACCCGCGCAATTCAATGAGCGGAGCCGGATTCGTCATGTGGGAGTCAGCGTACGACATTCACTTCGATCCCTCGATGATCAGCAGGTTCTGTATGTGCCCGTCGGCGTAGAGATAATTCACGCCCCGGCCCTTGCCGATCGAGGCGTGGAAACCCTCCTTGTCGAATACCAACGGCAGATTTTGCGCCTCGAACTCGATCGAGAACACCTGCAAATGCTCGGCGTCCTGGCCGTTCACCAGCGTATTCCATGCGTAGCTGCTGCCCGTGAGCGCGAAGAAATTCTTCCGGTCCGACGGGCACATCAAGATGCGCGCGTTGCCCAAGTGGTTGGACAGGACCCCATCAATCGTTGGAGGCTGGTTGGTCAACGGCACGCCGTTCGTACTCATCAATGCGTCGTACATCACCGGCATCTTGTTGTCGTGATCCTGCACGTACATCTGCAACGCGAGGCCAACCTGCCGCAGGTTCGACAGGCACGCCGTCGAGCGGCCCCGCTCCTTTGATTTGGACAACGCCGGCAGCAGGAGCGCGGCGAGGATGCCGATCACCGCGATGACCACGAGCAGTTCGATCAGAGTGAACGCGGCGGAACGGCACGGATTCCCGGCGGTCTCCGTCCCTGCTGTCGAGTCCGGGATCATCGCCGGAACAACTTTCCGCCTTCCATCATGCGCTGCATCTCCTCCAGCAATGGTGCCACCTCGGCCTTCGTCTGGGCGGAACTCTCCGCATAAAACGTCTTCAACCCGGTGGTGATCATCTTCTTCTGCAACTCCTCGCTCAAAGGCTCCTCGTCGGGCCGACCACCCATCGCTGGCTCGCCGCGGTCACGGCGGTCGCGCATCCGCGCAATGGCATTGGTGATGGCGAAACGGCGCCTATCCTCCGGCAACTGCTCGAAGGCGGTCAGCATCTGCTTCACGCCGGTGGGCATGGTCCGCTCAACAAACTCGGATTTCTCGGCCTCGGTCATCTGCCGCCACAACCGGTCCCATTCACGGTTCGCGCGCGTGGTGCGCCGCTCCTTCCCTCCCAGCGCGTTCAACTGCCCGGCCAACTCCCGCAACCGCCGCGCGCGCGCCGCGCTGTCCATGCGCGGCAAATCCGTGGCCTTCAATGTCGCCAGCACCTTCTCCGGCGTCACCTTGATGTGTTCGCCAATGCGAAACCCAAGCCAGACCACCGCCCACACCAGCACCAAGGCGCCGGCGCCGATGACAAACGGTTTGTATCGTGGATTCATGGCGCGGCGAACGTAGAGCAACCGTCGGAAAATCACCAAGCATCAATGATCAATGAACGGGCCAGCCCCCCAATGAATCGCCACCAGGTTCAGAGCGGCTCCCGGCCCGCATAACCTGCGTCAAGCTCGTGCCAGTGTTCGATGTCCTCCTCATCCTGCTCCCAGCAAAGAAAGACCTCGCGGCCGCCGATGATGGCGGGAAAATCCAGCAGCCCTCGATCCACATCCTTCACTTGGATTTCCCGCGAGGAAAACTCCCGCATGGCCGCCTGAAAATCAGCCAGATGGCACAGGGCTTTGTTGATCGGGGCACCGCCCGTGTCATCACCCGCAGCCCCAAGTTGCTGAACTCGCTTCTCGGCGCGTTGGAAGGCGGTCAGTGATTCCTGCGCGCGGACGAGCCAGCCGCGAACTTGTGGGAGGAGCGCCCGGGCCTCTTCAACAGAGTAATGGCACTGGTAGCGGAGAGGCATGACATCACCGTTCCTTCGCCGGCGGCGCGGAACCCGGCAGCGCCCTGAGCTTCTTCTCGATCTCTTCATTCGGCTCAAGATCGAGCGCCTTCCGCCAGAATTCCCTCGCCTTGTCCGCCTGCTTAAGCGCGGCGTGGATGTCGCCCAAATGATCAAACAGCGTCGCGTCAGGGTCGGTGTTGAACCTCATCGCCTTCTCCATCTGCCCCAATGCGGCGCGAGCGTCGCCCTGTTTGAAGAGCACCCAGGCCAGACTGTCCAAGTAAGCGGCGTTGGTGGGCTGGAGCGAAACCGCGCGCTCGATCATTTTGCGCGCCCGGTCCAGGTTCGTGCCGCGCTCGGCCCACATGTAACCGAGATAATTGAGCGCCTCTGCAAAGTCGGGCGACATCTTGAGCGCCTTCTCGAAAAGCCCCACCGCCTCGGTGATACGCCCGGCGCGCTCGCTGGCCGAACCAAACTGAAAATAGAAACTGTGCGTCAGCCTGTTGGTGTCTCCGGTGGCCGCGATCAGTTCAGCCGCGGTGAAATGATTGAGCGCATTGGTGAATTCCTTCATCCGCACATGTGCGATCGCGGTGAAGAACTCGCCGACAAAACTTTCCTTGAAGCGCTTCTTTGCCTGCTTGAGGTAGTCGAGCGCCTCATGAGGCTCGTTCACGGCGATCTTGGCGGCAGCAAGGTCGTAATACACCTGCTCGAAGTTCGGATTCAGCAGCAGGGACTTGCGGTAGTATTCGACCGCCTCGTTGAACTTCCCCTTCTCGTACGCGATCGCTCCGAGAAAATAATAAGCCTGCGGATTGGTCGGGTTGTCGCGGACGATGGCTTCCAGTTGCTCCGCCGCGCCATCGTTGTCATTCGAGCGCAGGAGCATCTCCGCCAGTTCCTCCCGCGCGCCGGGAATGCCGGGGAACTGGTCGAGCAGCTTCTGGTATATCTCGGACGCCTTCTTGGTCTCGCCAGTCATGCGCAGCCCCTGGGCCAGCTTTTGGAGCACGAAGAAGTTGGTGGGTGACATCGCCGCGGCGCGTTTCAAGGCGTCGGTCGCGCGCGAGGATATGAGTATGTTCGTCGTGTTGCGCTTCGGCGTGTCCTCGAGCAGATACATCATGGCCAGATCGACAAGGAACTCCGCATCAGGTTTGGGCTGGCGGGAGGCCTGTTCGAGGACGCGGCGGGACTCGTTCGTCTGCCCGGTCTGGCGGTAAAACGTATAAAGCCCCTGATACCCGGCCATCGAACCAGGCTGGCGCTTGATGGCGGCGCGATTGGCTTCGATCAACTGGTTCGTCTTGCCCTGCTGTAGAAATACGAAGGCCAGACGTGACAACATCGCAGCCGTGGCGTCAGGCGAGCGCGTCACCTCCATCAGCAACTTCTCTGCGCGGGCGAACTCCTTGCGCTGCACGAAACGGCGCGTGAGATCGAGCGCCAGTTGCTCGTTAGAGGGATCAGCCAACAACGCCTTCTCGTACTCTTGCTCGGCGGCGGCGAGATCATCGCCCACCTCCAGGCTCGAAGCTGCCATGAACCGGGCGTGGGCCTCGGCCCTCCGGTTTTGGACTTCCTCAGAATCGCGCGCGGTTACCTTCACCGTCGGCGCGTTGGTCTGACCGGCCGCCGGCACCGCCCCTTTCCGCGGAACAGACGCGCAGCCAGCGAAGGTGAGAACCCCCGCCAGCAGCACGAACATCCGGACAAAACGAGACGGCATGTGTTAGAGGATGCTAACCACCGAAACGAACGCAACCGCGCGGAAACCGCGCGGCGCGTCAATTGAGAGGCGGAAGACGCCTTACTTCTGCCAGGTGCGCTTCTTGTGGCGGTTGGCGCGCATCTTCTTGCGACGCTTGTGTTTATTGATCTTGGCTTTGCGGCGTTTCTTGAGTGAACCCATAGTCAGTTCGTTTCGTTCAGTTAGATTCGTTGTTTCGTTGTTGCGGTCAGTAAACCACCTTATTCAAGGGGTATTCAATGATTCCTTCAGCCCCGGCGGCTTTGAGTTGCGGGATGATCTCCCGGACGACGTGTTCGTCGATGATCGTCTCCACCGCCACCCAACCGGCCAGGCTCAGGTGGGAAATCGTCGGGTTGCGCAGCGCTGGAAGCGTTTGCAACAGGGCCGCAAGGCGCTTCTCCTCAATGTTCATCTTCAGTCCGACCTTTGCTTCGGCCTCGATGGCACCGCGAAGCAGCATGGCCATAGTCTCGATCTTGGCGCGTTTCCACGGTTCCTTCCATGCGGCGTGGTTCACGATCAGGCGCGGCGTCGAAGAAAGAATGGTGTCCACGATGCGCAACTTGTTGGCCTTGAGCGATGAACCGGTCTCGGTGACCTCGACAATGGCGTCCACCAACTCGTGCGCTTTCACCTCGGTCGCGCCCCAGGAGAATTCCACCTCCGCCTTCACGCCGTTCTGCTTGAGGTAGCGCTTGGTGAGATTCACCACCTCAGTGGCGATGCGCTTGCCCTCCAGGTCCTTGACCGATTGCACGGGCGATTGCTCAGGCACGCAAAGCACCCAGCGCGCGGGCTGGCGGGAGACTTTGCTGAAAAGGAACTCGCCCACCTCGTGGACATCCGAGCCATTCTCGTGAATCCAGTCGTAGCCCGTGATCCCGCAGTCGAGATACCCCAATTCGACATAGCGGCTGATCTCCTGCGCGCGGATCAGGCGAATTTCCATCTCCTCGTCATCGACGTAGGGCACGTAGGAGCGGCTGCTTACCTGCACGTTGAATCCCGCCTTGGCCATCTTCTCGATGGTGGCGTCTTGCAAACTACCCTTCGGCAGCCCGAAGCGGAGCTTCGGCCTCGCCCCTGCGGGAGCGGCTGACTTCACGGCGCTCTTGGCGCCCGACTTGGCTTTCTTCATTCCTAAACTCTTCAAAACTCTCCGCGCATTCCTGCGCGCAATCATCCACGTTACCTTTTCCACGAGGGGGTGACGGCCACCTACTGCCAATGCGGCGACAACTCGTTCCGCCTTGGACCGCCCGCCAGTTGACGGCTCCTCACGCCGCCCGGCAGTTAGTCAGGCGTCCGTGAACCTGCACGCGACCTTCGGCCAGCGCCTTTACCGCCGCCGGATACGCCCGGCGTTCGGCCTGCTGGATGCGCTCGTGCAAACTCCCGGGCGTGTCGCCATCCAGCACCGGCACGGCGTCCTGCACGATGATCGGGCCGCTGTCCACGCCTTGATCCACGAAGTGGACAGTGCAGCCCGCGACCTTCACCCCGTAATCCAGCGCCTGCTTCCACGCTTCCAAACCCGGAAACGCCGGGAGCAAAGAGGGGTGGATGTTCACGACGCGCCCCGGAAATGCACGCAAAAAATCACCCTTGAGGATGCGCATGAATCCGGCCAGCACCACGAGGTCCACTTTCGCCTGCTGCAATCGCGCAATCCACGCCCGTTCGGTTTCCTCGTCCAGCTTGGTGCGAAACTTCCCCGGCGGCAGGTGCTCGGCCGGAATACCGCGGGAACGGGCATGCTGGAGAATCCCCGCGTCCTCCACATCGCTCAACACGATGGCCACCTCGGCCAAAATCTCGCCGCGCGCGATGGCGTCAGCAATGGCCACAAAGTTGGAGCCTTTGCCCGAGCCGAGAACACCAAGGCGGAATCGTTTCTGATCAATCACGCGGACTGTGGTAACGACGGGCCCGGCACCGGGCAAGTGAATACCGGCTTTCACGCGAGCGAATACGCAGTGCTGCAAGCTCCTTGCACCAATCCTCAAGACTTGCCCCACCCGCTCCAGCCACCTAAAGTTCGTTCAACCCAGACACTCATTCATGATAGCAACTCTTCCGCTCTGCGCGGCAATTCCATGCTTGTTCGCGCTCGCATCATCCCATACCCACGCGCAAGCAGTCCTCGCGTTCGAGTTGAACAACCTCAACAACGACACAACGGGCGACCTTGAAACGGGTTACACCTCCGCACTCATCGGTTCTGTCACGAGCGCAGGCGCAGTACAACAAACCGAATTCACCACGCCTGTCGTCTGGATGACCGTGACCGGCCTCGCAATTTCCGTGAACGGCAACACAATCACCGCCACCTTCCCCCGTCCGCCCGGCGTGCAAATCTTCTTCCGCGTGCGAAATTAAGCCAACCCTATGCGAAACATCCTTCTGGCCGCGGTCATCGCAGCGTGCTGTGCCGTGCCGCCGTCCGCCCATGCCGGCGTCGTCATCAATGAGTTCCTCGCCGAGAACGACGGCGGCCTGATCGATCAGGATGGCGACACACCGGACTGGATCGAGCTGCGCAACGACGGCGCCGCGCCCATCGACCTCGCCGGCTGGCATCTCACCGACACGCCAACCAATCTCGCGAAGTGGACCTTCCCCTCCACGAACATCGCGGCGGGCGGCTACATGATCGTCTTTGCCTCCGGGAAGAACCGCGCGACCAACGGCGCGCAGCTCCACACCAGCTTCCAACTCGACAACAACGGCGGCTACCTCGCGCTGGTGGATAGCAACGGCATCGTCGTCAGCGCCTTCAACTACCCGCAACAGCACCGCAATGTTTCATACGGGCCGGGCGCAACCAACGGGGCCACCGTCACGTTGCTTGCTTCCGGCTCGGCTGCACGATGGTTCGTGCCATCTAGCGGTGCACTTGGAACTTCGTGGACGACGGCGAGTTTCAATGAATCCACCTGGAGCAATGCAATCACACCGCTGAACTACAAAGCCGATGCTTCGGTGACAGTTGGCGCGGCGGTTCTCAGCGTGGATTTCAACCAACGCACAAACACCGCCGCGAACACGCAGGCCGGGTTTCAGCCGTTCCTAATCACCTCCAACACCAGCGCCACGTCTATCCAAACCACCCCAACCACCCGTGCCTTCGGCGGCTTCTCGGTGACGTTGTCCAATACCTCACCGTCCTTTGGCTACGACGATCGTGCCCGCAACGCGCCAACGGACGGCGGAGCCCTGACCACCGGCGCATTGCTGCGGGACTTTGTCTTTTCGCGGGACAACTCCGGAACAAGCGGTTTGGACGTTTTCGTGGGCGGACTATCCCCCGGCCAGCCTTTTTACTTCTCCGTCTGGTCCTACGACAACAGCAGCGCCGGCGCTCGTGTCTCGGACTGGTTCGCGAACGGGCTGCAGTTCACCAACAATTACACATTCAATGGGGCGACTCTACCGAGCAGCGACTCGCAGTATCGGATCGGTTTTCTTGCGACAGCGAGCGCCTCCGGACTGGTGATCGTCGGGGCGCGCCGAGACACCACTTCAGTGGACCAAAACAACGCAGCCAGCTTTGGTGTCTTCCTGAACGCGCTTCAGGTTTCCCCATTCTCACTGACGGCGGTCACAAACGGCAACGTCGCCGCGATGGCCGGCGTCAACTCCTCGCTCTACTCACGGCAGAGTTTCATGGTCGGCAATCCCGCCATCATCGCGCAACTCACCCTGCGCGTGAAATACAACGACGGCTTCGTGGCCTACCTCAACGGCACCGAGGTGGCGCGCCGTAACGCGCCGGTCACGCCCGCGTGGAATTCCGCCGCCACCGCCACCAACTCCGCCGCCGTGGCCGAAGACATCGTTCTGGCAGGGGCGCCCGCGCTGCTGACCAGCGGGGCCAACGTGCTGGCGGTGCAGGCGCTGAACATCAGTGCCGGTGATGCAGACTTCCTCATTGAATCGCAGATCATCGCCACCATGCAGCCGGTCACGAATGGATTCTTCAGTCCGCTCACTCCCGGTGCCGCGAATAGTCCAGCCCTGGTCGGCGTCGTGGCCGACACCAAGTTCAGCGTGGACCGCGGCTTCTTCGACGCGCCGTTCTCGCTTTCGATCACCTGCGCCACGCCAAACGCCACCATCTACTTCACCACGAACGGCTCCGCGCCCGCGCCCGGAAACGGCTTCCTCCACAGCGCGCCCATCAACATCACAGGCAACAGTTTCATCCGCGCCGCCGCCTTCCTCGCCGGCTGGGTGCCAAGCGGCGTGGACACGCACAGCTACATCTACCTGCGCGACGTGTTGAGCCAGTCCAACAACCTGCCGAATTACCCGACCATCTGGCAGGCCAGCTATCCCGCCGACTACGGCATGGACTCGAACATTGTGAACCATCCCGTCTATGGCCAGACCATCAGCAACGACCTGCGCAGCATCCCCAGCCTCATGATTGTTTCCGATCAGGACGGCCTGTGGAATTCCTCGACCGGCATTTACCCAAACCCGACCAGCATCGGCCTGGCGTGGGAACGCGCGGCCTCGCTCGAACTAATCCGTGGCGACGGCCACACCGAGTTCGCCACCACCGCAAAGATCCAAGTTCACGGCAACGCCAGCCGCGACAACGTGCGCACGCCCAAGCATTCGCTCGGCGTCAGCTTCAACAGCGACTTCGGCCCCACGATGCTCGACTACGACTGGTTCGGCGGCGGCGTGAAGAAGCATGACGGAATCGTTCTGCGCTCCTGCGGCTTCGTGGACGGTTGGGCAGGGCGTTATGCGGACAACGCGATCTACACGAACACTGAGACTGGCGAAGTGTTCCGCGGCCTGCGCTACCGTCCAGAGACCACCTGCTACGTGCGCGATTCGTGGGTGAAGGATTCCTTCCGCGGCATGGGGTGGCCTGCAAGCCGCAGCGCCTTCACGCACCTCTACATCAACGGCCTTTACTGGGGCCTCTATGAACCCTCCGAACACGTCAACGCCTCCTGGTTCACCACCCACCTCGGCGGCGACGAAGGCGCCTGGGATGTGCTCGTCGGCGAGGACAACAACGGCCCTCCCGTCATCGTCGATGGCTCCGGCGTGGATTGGACCAACGTGCTGAACCTCGTCAACGCCGGCATCACCAACGAAACCACCTATCAAGCCGTGGCCGCGCTTGTGGATATCGACAACCTCATCGACTACATGATGGTCCACGTCTTCTCGGAATCCGAAGACTGGCCGCGCCACAACTGGTTCGCCGCCCACCGCAAGTCCACCAATGGCGTGGCCGCCACGAAGTTCACCTTCACCGTCTGGGACCAGGAGCTGACGCTTGACCGTCTGGTGCGCCGCAACCGCGTCAACGTCGGCAACGGCACCGACGGCGCCGGCGAGCTTTACAGCCCCGCGCGCGTCTATGCCCAGTTACGAAACTGGGGCGAGTTCCGCGTGCGCTTCGCCGATCGCGTCCACAAGCACCTGTTCAACAACGGCGCGCTCACGCCGTCGAACAACGTCGCCCGCCTCCTCGCCTCTGCCTCGGCCATCAGCAACGCCGTCAATGCCGAGTCCGCGCGCTGGGGCGACGCCCGCAAGTTCGGCGTGCCCGCCGGGCAGATCGGCACCAGCAACACCTTCACCCGCAACGAATGGTGGCAGCCGGAAATCGACAAGCTGGCCACGAACTTTTTCCAGAAGCTCACCGCCGACAACGTGGCCCGTTTCCGAGCCGCCCTGCTCTACCCCGCGCTCGGCGCTCCGGATTTCAGCCAGTTTGGCGGCGCGGTCACGCAAGGCTTTGCCCTTGTCATCACGCACACCAACGCCGCCGGGTCGATCTACCTCACCACCGACGGCACGGACCCGCGCGCCTACGGCAGCGGCGCCATCGCCCCGGGCGCGCTCGCCTACGCCGGGCCGATTCCGATCAACACACCCACGCTGGTCCGCGCGCGCGTCTTCGACGGCGCGAACTGGAGCGCGCTAACAGAGGCAGTATTTTATCCTCCGCAGGATTTGAGCAGGCTGACCCTCACCGAGTTGATGTACAATCCGCCGGCTGTCGGCCTCACCAACGGTGAAGATTTTGAATTCATCGAACTCAAGAACACCGGCACGAACACGCTCAACCTCTCCGGCCTCACATTCAGCGGCGTGAACTTCACCTTCACCAACGGCACCATGCTGGCCCCCGGCGCATTCTTCGTTCTCGCGCGCAACGCGGCCGCATTTGGCGCGAAGTATCCCGGCGTGACACTCGGCGGCATCTACACCGGCAACCTCGCCAATGGCGGTGAATCTCTCAGCCTCAACCACGCGCTGGGCGGCGGAATCTTCTCCGTCACCTTCGATGACGCCGCGCCCTGGCCCGTGGCGGCGGATGGCTACGGCTTTTCGCTCGTGCAGGTGAACCCCACCACGCAGGCGCCCGACGACGGCTCGAAATGGCGCGCCAGCACGCTCGTCGGCGGCTCGCCCGGCGCGGATGATCCCCTGCCCTTCATCGCACCGGTGGTCATCAATGAAATCCTCACCCACACCGACCTGCCCGCCGTGGACCGCATCGAACTCTTCAACCCCACGGCGACGAACGTGGACATCGGCGGCTGGTTCCTGACCGACGACCATTCGGCGCCAAAAAAATTCCGCATCCCCGACGGCACCATCATCAACGCCGGCAACTTCGTGAGCTTCGATGAAACGCACTTCAATACCACGCCTGGCAGCAACACGAGCTTCTCGCTCGGTTCGAGCGGCGAGGAAGTCTATCTCTTCTCTGGCGACGCCGGCACAAACCTCACCGGCTGGTCGCACGGCGTCGTCTTCGCCGCGGCAGCCAATGGCGTGACCTTCGGGCGCCACATCAACAGCGTGGGCGAGGAACAATTCCCCGCCCAGATTTCGCAGACCTTCGACGCCACCAACTCCGGCCCGCGCGTCGGCCCGGTGGTCATCAACGAAATCCATTACCATCCCGCGCCGGGCGGGGACGAATTCGTGGAGTTGAAAAACATCGCGGCGACGAACGTGGCCCTGTTCGACCCCGCGCGTCCGACCAACACCTGGGACTTGAGCGGCATCAGCTTCAACTTCCCGTCCAACATCACCCTGCCGGCCGGCGCGCTGATGCTGCTGGTGCGGACGAACCCCGCCGCGTTCATCGCCGCGCATTCCGTGCCCTCGAACGTCCTCGTCCTCGGCCCGTACTCCGGCGCGTTGCAACAAAACGGCGAGCGCCTCGAACTCCGCCGCCCCGACGCGCCCGACACCAACGGCACGCCGCGCATCGTCACCGACACCGTGCGCTACAACGACAAAGCGCCCTGGCCCGCCGCCGCCGACGGCAGCGGCCCCTCGCTCCAGCGCAAGGCCGCGAACGAGTATGGCGACGATCCGATCAACTGGCAGGCCGCCGCCCCTTCGCCAGGCCGCGAAAACGTGGAACCCGACACCGACAGCGACGGCGTGCCGGATAGTTGGGAAATCGCCCACGGCACCAATCCGCTCGTGCCGGACTCCAACAACGACGACGACGGCGACGGCTTCACCAACCTCCAGGAATACCTCGCCGGCACCAAACCACTCGACGCGGCGAGCCGGCTGCATGTCGAGCGCATCGACCTCTCGGGAGGCGGCGTGCAATTCCAATTCACCGCCGCGTCCAACCGCACCTTCACCGTGCAATTCAAGGACACGCTGGCCGCGCCATTCTGGAACACCCTTTCCAATGTAGCGGCGTGGCCGCAAAGCCGGAGCATCCTCATCGATGCGGCGATGACCAACACCGCGCGCTTCTTCCGCCTAACCGTGCCGTGAGAAATCACCATCTCACCTTCTGGAAATAGATTCCGCCGGGGGGGCATCCCAGTTTCTTGCCGGTCGTGGTTGTCGCGCTGCGCCAACCC
>CAYQWK010000087.1:0-17610 GCA_964420805.1 uncultured Bifidobacteriaceae bacterium
GTGCCGGATCAGGCTGCAAGGCGGTAGCAGTCACGCGGTTGGTGAGATAACCGACGCCGTTCAAGTATCCGCTCACCGTCGCCACCGTAGTCGCGCCAGCATCTAACGAAGAAACATTAAGCGTCACCGCACCAGACCCGGGCGTCAAAATTCCCGTGCTCGCATTTGCCGAAACATAGGTAAACCCGGGCGGCAGCGTGTCCACAACCTGCACACCTGTGGCCATTCCAGGCCCGTGATTGGCAACATTGATCGTGTAAGTCACCAGTTGGTCGCTCTGCGCGTTCACAGGTCCGGACAACGTCACCGCCACATCGGCGCTGGATACGACGGGCGCGGCCGTCTGAATACCCAAGGACCAGCCACCAGCAATGATCCCAGCGTCGCCGGCAGCGTCATCAAACACGAACAATTGCCAGGTTCCGTTCGGATTGCTGCCCGAGAAAGCGCCGAGGGCCGCAGGGTAGGGCCCGACCGGAGCCGGGGCCGGCAAACTGTCCGCCGGCGCGTAATCAGTCGGCCGCACCGTTCCAGAAACAATCTGGTCGGCATAAGGCAACGCCGAAGAGCCAGCATCATCGAACGTCAGCGTTACGCCACTCAGGGAAAATCCCGCGCCCGCATCAGACATGAGCAACGCCTTCTGTCCGCCAGGGCCAACGAGCAGAATGTCCAAGTCTTCCGGGAAAGTGTGGCTCAACTGATTCAACGTGACCGTGACCTTGCTAACGGTGCCGGTGACGCCGGACACCTCGATTGTAGAAGGGTAGTTCACGGCCGGCCCACTGCCAGGAATGGTGACGCCGGAACCGTTCGCCACCGTGGTCCCGCCGGAAAGCTGGAACGTGAAGGCAACAGTGCCAAGACTCACCAGACCGTCCTGTAATTGCAGCACCACGGTGATCACCGAGCCGGCTTCGGCGGTGGCTGTGAAAGTAAGTGGACGCGCGACGACCGGCCCGCCGGCCGCAACCACGCCGTAATTCCAGGCATTGTTGGTCAGGCTGGGCGAAACACCCGCCGTTGGAATCAACTGCGCGACCAGACTCGTGGTATCGAGGTTGCCAGCGTTGCGCAGGCCGAAATTGACCGTGACCAACTCCCCGGAATCAATCGAGCCATTGGCTGGCGCGTTGCCCTCCGTCAACAACGCCACGCCCGCCGGAACAATCTGAGGCGCGAGGGGATTAATGAAATTCACGACCTGAGCCGTGTTATTCGCCCACACCGGGTCAACGGCATCAATGTCATGGGCCACGAACTTGTTCGTGAACACGCCCGCGACGCCGGGCAACGCCAGGAACGCCGCCGTGGCCGAGCCACCCGGAGGCAGCAGACCGAAGGTGCAATAAACAATGCCACCAGTCGCGGCGGTCCAGCCCTGCGAGTTCGTTCCGCCCACAAAGCTCCAGCCGGCGGGCAAGGCGTTGGTCACACGCACATACGTCGCGCGGTTAGGCCCGGCATTCGACACGGCAACCCGGAATGCGACATTGCTGCCGATAAAAGTCTGCCCGGGTAACGTGTCCACCATGAGCGACACGTCCGCCTGCGCACTACCGACCACATAGACATTCCCAGCTGTGTTATTGGCTGGATCCAGTTCACTCTCCGACTGCCAAGCCGTAACACGGTTGGTAAGCGATGTCGGCGAGTTCGGATGCGCGGTCACGGAAACCAGTGCGCCCTGGCCCGCCGCAAGTCCTGGCATGCTCACCACGAAGCCGGACGGTTGGAGAGACACCGTTCCAACCGTTGTCGTCACAGACTCGATCGCCGCGAGAAGGTGGTTGCTCAGAACCACAGCGGTCGCGTTGCTTGGTCCGAGATTCGCCACCGAAATGCTATAAACAAACGGCTCGCCAGAGGTCAGCGTCCCGGTCGGAGGATTAATCGCCACGGCCAGATTCGCCACCGGCCCCACTGGCACAACCGTACGAATATCCAACGTCCAACCACCGCTGATCGCCCCGGAATCCGGCGCACTGTCGTCCATTACGAAAAGCGACCATGTCCCGTTCGGATCAGAACCATTGAACATCCCCAGCGAATTTCCATACGGCCCCGCAGGCGCCGGAGCAAACAGCAAATCACCCGCCTCGTAATCTGTCGGCCGATACACCCCAGCGCTGATCACCGTGCCGTCGGGCAGGAAACCCGCCGCAGCTGGATCGAACACCAGCGTCCGGTTCGTCACGCCGATGCCCCCGCCGGCATCCGACATCAACATCACCTTCTGGCCCGACGGGCTGACAAGCAATACGTCCACATCGTCGGGGAAACTGTGCGTGAACTTGGTCAACGTAACCGTGACCTTGGAAATGATGCCGGGCAGGCCCGACACATTGACCGTCGATGGGTAAGGACTGGCCCCGCCGAACTCATTGATAATAATCGGAGCAATGTTTGCGAACGTGCCGGCCGCCGAGAGGCCGAACGTGAACGCAGCCGTACCTAGGCCCTCCGCGCCCTGCCGCAACTGCAATGAGGCCACCACGCTTCCGCCGGGCGCCCCGTTCGCCGTAAACGTTAGCGCGCGGGTGGCCGTGCCGCCCGGAGCAATGAAACCGAAATTCGCGGCTCCATTGGTTGGCGATGGCCCAATCCCGCCCCCCGGCACGAGCGTGGCATCGAGATTCGTCACCGCTATATTGCCGATGTTTCGCACCGTGAAATTCACAGTCACCGTTTCGCCCGCTTCTATCGCCCCGGTCGTCGGAACAAAACCCTCCGCCAACAACGCGGCTGACTCCGGCACGACAGCGATGTGTCCGAAGTCCACCGGCACTGTCAACTGAAGTACGTTGTTCGACGCAACCACGTCGCCGTTCAAACAACCGACGCCGAAGTTTGCCGTAATCGGCCCGTCCACCCCCGGTTGCACCACGATTACCGCCGATGCGCCAGCACCCGCTGCCAGCGTGCCCAAGTCGCACGTCACCAATCCATTCGTGAACGTGCAAGCTCCACCCGAACCGGCCGCCGACACAAAAGTCACCCCAGCTGGCAACGGATTCGTCAAAACCACACCAAACGCCGTGTTGGGGTGAATGTTTGTGACTCCCAACGTGAAAGTCAGCGGCGCTCCCACCACGCCTGGCAGCGGTGACGCACCACCCGTCAGCACGAGATCTGCGCCGCCGCAGAATCCACCCCCATCGACGCATTCACTCTGCGAGATAGACAACGTCCAGCACTCAATGTGACCTGCGTTCGTCGCCACGCTGTCAATCACGCGCAAGCCCCACGCTCCGTTTGCCGCCGCGCCGCTCTTACCCTTGAAAGCGGCCAGCGGTTGATCCGGCCGGAACACGCCAACGAACGGCGGTGCCGCGAACGTGATGGCATTGGGCGAATGGTCATCAAACGTCACCCGCTGCGCGAGCGTCGAGCAGGACGCACCGTAATTCGGGCCGAAGAATCCCCGATTGCGGGCCAGATCAACCGTCGTGCCGTCCGGGCCGATGAGTTGCAACACCAGTTCACCCGCAGCCGGATGTGTCACGTAGGCCGAAACGGTAACCTTGCCAATAGCATTCTCCAACCCGCCCACATTCACCCAGGAAACCGCGCCGTTGGTGTCGCCATCTGGAACCGGGACCGAACCGGAACTGTTCGCCAATGCAGCCGTCAGATTGACGATTCCGCTGTCCAGAATCACCACGTTCGTGTTCGCTGCGAACCGGTTGGTAATGACCACGCTCAAATGCACCGGCGTGCCGCAAACGAAATCCGGCGTCGTGCTGATGCGGAACGGCGCGGGGTTGGTGAACAAGCTGTTGGTGGCAAAGGCAGGGATAACAAACGACGTCGGCGAAATGAACACGCCTGGGTTGGTGACCGAGAGCAGAACAGTACTCAGGACTGCGTTGGAAATGTTGTCGCTCCGCACCACCACGGTGAAGTCAATGCACTCGTTCGGATCCACCACTCCGTTGGCGTTGGCGTCAACGAACAGATTCGTCACGTAAGCCAACGTGGGAACCGGACTCGCAGCCAGACTTTGCATGGCCATGACTATGCCGTAGCCCGAGTCGCGATCGATGCCAGGCAACTCGATGTCGAGGGCGTTGGTCACCAGCAAATTTCGGATTTGCGCCGGCGTCAGGGCCGGATTGTAAGACCGGATCAAAGCAGCAATCGCCCCTGCGTGCGGGGCAGCCGCCGAGGTGCCGAAGAATGGATCAAAGCCGGGTACGGTCGTCATGCCGCCGTCGGCTGCAGCGATGTCGGGTTTGCGCCGTACCGCGCCGCCAGTGGCGAGGAAATTCGTCGGATTAATAGGAGTTCCATCCGCGTGATAAAACACCCGACGGAAGCCGTCGCTGCTAAACGTCTCGACAGGATTGGCCGCGCCGCCTGTGAACGGATTTGGATAAGCCGTGGCGACATCAACAGCGGCAACACAGAAGGCGTTAGTGGCACAATTGTGGCCTTTTGTGTTCCCAGCGGTGTTGACAGTCAACCGTGCCCCGTGTGTATCCATGTGGAGATACCGCGGCACACCAGCGGCTTGCACCACCACCAGTTGTTCGCCTGCGAACGGAGGTGGAACATACTCGTAGGGGTCTTGCGTTCCGGTTTGACGCGTTGTGGAGAAGGCAATAATGGTCTGCCCGTTCGCAGCAACGAGGAACAGGTCATAATCGTTGGTGGACTGCCCAAGCGGATCTGACCAATGCAGCGACACCTCGACGGAACCGAAATCCAAGGCCTGATTCAAAACCGTGTTTCCCCAATTATGAAACCGGCCGATCGCCGTCGATCCAACGAAAGCAGCGCCGCCGTCCAAATAATCACCTTCCCATGTCCCAGAGGTGCCATCGTTCTTGTTGCCGTCATTGCTGGCTGAAGAGAAATACAACGCGCCGTCAGCCGTCACCGTGTTTACTGCCTGAGCAATGATGCCGTCCTGAAAGGGGCTTTCGGCGAAGTAGAGGACGTCGTCAACGATGACATCACACCCGGCGGCGCGGAGTGCAAGGATGTTGGTGGCAAACTGGGCTTCACTCAGGAAAGCCGATGCAAAGAACAACCCTGCAGCTGGGGCCAGATCATGAACGATCTCCAGCATTGCTGTCCCTTCACCAGAGCCAGGAATCCCATCCTGTCCGGGCAACACCACCACATTGGGCGGCAGATCACCGAGAGCTTGGGAAAAGTTGAGAAAATCCACGCTGTCTGAGAGAACCCCGACATTCACGCCCGCACCGGTCACGCCAAAGGCCGCGCGAGCAGCCGCCACGCGGTGGGTGATATCCCCCTCGGAAGTAATCGTACCTACGTTAGTCTTGCACCGCGCGGCGGCCTTGATGTGCTTCACATCAGCACGCGCGGCGATTGCCTCCAATTGAGCCACCAGAACCTTTGCGCGCACGGCACGGAACATTGGGACACTACTCACGACAGAACCACCCGCGTTCTGAATCGAATTCAACAACGCCGGAGTGACCGTCGCGTCAATGTCCACCACAACGTGTCCAGAAATATCCGCCGATATTTGCGTGCGCAAAGGTCCGACCCCGACCGCAAATGGTTCCCCCCGGGATTGTTTAACAAGATAAACTAACTGCGAGTCCATCTTCGCCTGCGCAGGGGTGCGCGAGGCCTTTTCATTCATCAGAGCCTCGATCTGGGCGCGAAGCTGCTCGCTCACCAACGGCTCCGCCGCGCGCGCCGCGCCACCGGCCAACGCCAGGCACAGCACGAGGCGGACGATGTGCGACACTCCGCGCGTACTGAAAGAACCCGCCGCCGCGACCATCGTCGCGCACGAACTCAAAGTGCGTTTCATAAGTTTCAAAATCTCAGGGCCTCAGTCACGGATTGCGCTTCAGCCGGAAGAACGAACTGCCGGAACCGTTGACCGGCACCGTGGCGGAACTCACGCCGTTACTGCTGGCCACCGCGTTGGTGGCGGAATTCCAAATTGCCGCACCAAGCTGGGTCTTGGTTTCAAGAACCACGTTCGGCGTGGTCTGCCAGGTCAGCACCACCTGGCCATTCTTCCGCGCGCTGAACAGCGGCGGCGGCGGCAGCGGCACGCCGTTCGTCACCGCCGTCTTGGTGAACACGAGGTTGTTCAATCCATTCAAGTCAGACTGCGCGGTCCCGGCCACGGCGGTATTCGTGATCGTCCCGGCCACGCCCGGCACCGTGACTACGAACGTTCCGGTCGCGCCCGCATTGACCGCCAGCGTGCCGAAGTTGAAGACAACCACGCCGGCCGAGTGTGTTCCGCCGCCCGTCGGCGAACTCACGAACGCCGTTCCGGGAGGCAGGTAATTGGTCACGCTCACACTGCTGGCGGAGCCGGGACCGCGATTGGTCACCGCCACTGTGTAGGTCAGCGCGGCGTTGATGCCTACCGGATCAGGCGTGGCCGTCACCGCTACCGAGAGGTCTGCCGCGGACGTCACCGTTTCCGCCGTGGCGATGGTCAGGCTCCAGCCGCCCGCGATGCTCCCGGTGTCCTGCGCGGTCGAGTCATCAACCACGAAGAGCGACCATGTGCCATTCGGATCAGTGCCGTTGAAGGCCGAGAGGTTGGTGTTCCAGACAATCGGCTGGCCCGCCGGGGCCGGCGCGGGGAACGGATCGGTCAGCACGCTGTAATTCGCCGGGCGCCAGGTGCCGCTGGTGATTTGCGTTGCATCCGGGATGAACGCGGCCGCCGAGTCATCGAACGTCAGCGTCACGTTGTTCATCGCGGTGAGATTGCCACCTCCGGCATCAGACATGAGCAGCACTCGCTGGCCAGATGGGCCAACGAGCAGTATGTCGAGGTCGTCCGGGAACTGGTGTGACACGTTGAACAAAGTCACCGTCACCTTGTTGACCGACCCGTTCACTCCCGAGACCGTGAGCGTGGACGGATAAGGTGCGCCGGTGCCGGTGGTCACGGAGATCACTCCCGCGTTGGCGAACGGAATCTGCTGCTGGCCGATGACGTAGCTGAAGGCAATGTCGCCGAGGAAGCGACCCGTGCTGTTGGTGATGAGCAATGTGGCGGTGATCCGCGTGCCGTTCGTGCCGGTGGCCTTGAAGGTGAACGGCCGGAACGCCGAATCGCCGCCAGCGACCAAGGTCCCGTAGGATTGCTGTTGCGCGTTGGTGGAGGCGGCGTTGGTCGGAGCGACGCCGTTCGCATAAACCAGCGTCGCGGTCACGGCGTCGTTGACCGTGCCGTTGTTGCGCAACGCGAAATGCAGCGTGACGACCTCATTGGATTCGATGACCCCATTGCCGGGCGCGAAGCTCTCCGCCGCCAGCGCCGAGCCAGAACCAACGATGATACCCAAGTCGCTGTCGAAGATGCGCAGGACCGTTGCTGACGGGCTGCCCACCCGCGCACCGCCGTCCGCAGACACGAGCGAAACATTCAACGTCTCCAAACCCTCGACCGCGAAATTCCCATTCGTGTCGAGGTCGTGGAACACCGGGATGATGACCGGCTTCTGGGACTCGCCGCTTGCAAACACCACCGTGCCGGACGTGCCGCTGTAATCCAATCCAGCCGTGGCGGAACCGCCGCCGGCGGTCCAGTTCACTGTCACAACACCGTTGGTACCACCGGTGCGGACGAGATTCAGAATCGCGCTTCCGTCCGTCTCGGCAACGCTGTGGCTTGCGGAAGCGAAGGCAATCGCGCCCGCGTCATCGACGATGGTCAGCACCACGCCGAAGCCAAACGTGAAGTCGATCGTCGCGTTCGTTGGATTCTCCAAAGCAAGATTGACCGTCTCGCGCCCTTCCAACACGCCATCGTCAACAATCGGCACCAACACCGTCCGTGGCGAAACATCACCCGGCCCCCAGCTCAACAACGTGCTGATCGTCCCGTAATCCGCTGGCCCAGCCGTTCCATTCGTTGTGCGGAACGTGACGCTGGCGTTCGTTGTGGACAACCCCGTGCGGACAATCGTGATCGCCGCGTTCGTCGCCTTCTCGTTCACCACGTAGTTCGTCTGCGTGAAGGCGAAGGCGCTGTCGTTGTCCAGAATGTTGATCACCGCCGTCGATTGCGGCGCGAGGAACGAGCCCGCCGACGGATTCGCCAAAGCCAGCAACACCGTCTCGTTGCCCTCGACCGTCGTGTCATCGAGGATCGTCACCGTCACGAACTGCGTGGCCACGCCCGCCGGGAACGACACCCGCGTGCTGTTGCTCGTGTAATCCCCAAAGAAGAAGAACCCGGCGGTAGCCGTGCCATCAAACGTGCTAAAATCCACCGACGCCGCCGCGGCCAGCGAGCCATAGCGAACAATGGCAATCTGCGCCACGCCAGCCGCCTCATCGACAGCATAGACCGCTGAACTGAACCCGAAGGCCGCGTCGTCATCGAGAATCGTCAATGTCGTGGACTGGACCGGCCCAAGTGCGACCGTGGCCGCCGGGCTGGCTGTCGGGCTGGAGAGCGTGATGCTCAACACCTCGTCGCCTTCCGACAACGTGTCGTCAAAAATGCCAACCAGGAACGTCAGGTTCGTCTGACCGGGCGCGAACGTCACCGTGTAGGTCGGCGGCAATGCGAGATAATCCTGGCCGGCGGTCGTGGACACGTCCTCCGTGTTGATCCGCACACTCACCTGCCGGTTCGTGTCACCAGTGCGCACCAGCGTAATGAACGCATTCGTCAAACCCTCCGTCACCGCGTAACCCGCCTGGTCGAACGTCACCCCAACCTCGTTGTCGATGATCTGCAACGAGGCCGACGGGGTGAGAATATTCGTGTTCCCAGAGAGCAGCAATGTCACGGTCTCCGTTCCCTCCAGCACCGCGTCATCCACCACCGGGATGGTGATATTCGTCGAAGTCTGACCGGCAACAAAGGTGAGCAAGTTTGATCGCGCGGTGAAATCTCCCGACGGCGTGGCCGTGCCTCCGCTGGTCTGGAAGATGACGCTGGCCGTACCGAGATTTCCATTCGTGCGCAACACCGTGATAGTCGCCACGCCGCCGTTCTCATTCACCGCGTAAATCGGCTGCGTGAACATGAAGTCTCCCGAACGGTCATTCTCAACAATGGTCAACGTGGCCGTGCCCGCTCCCACCGTCGCTCCGCCGCTGGCGTTGAACAGGGTCATGGCAAGCGTCTCGTTTCCTTCCAACAATGCGTCATCAAGGATGCGCACGGTGAAGGTCGCGTTGGTCTGGCCCTCGCCGAAGGTCACCAACCCGTTCGTCGCAATGAAGTCAGTCATGTTGCTTGCGGTGCCGAAGCCGGTCGTGAAACCCACGGTCACGTTGCCGCTGTGGCCGTTGGTGCGTATGACGGTGATGGTCGCTGTGACCGCGTCCTCGGATACGTAGAAATTGTTGGTCGCGAAACTCAGGACGCCCGCCGCCGCGTCATTTTCAACGATGGTCAATGTGGCGTTGGTCAAAGCCAGTGTGGCCGGTCCCGTCGCGTTGAACAAAGCCAGCGACACCGTCTCGTTGAACTCGTTGAACACGTCGTCCGTCACGGGCACATCAACCGTCATGACGCGCACGCCAGGATTGAAAACCAGCGTCGTCAGCCGCGGCGTGAAGTCGAAGAACGGCGTCGCCGTGCCGTTCGTGCCGGTGGCGAAATCCACCGTCACCACACCCGCCGCGCCGCCGGAGCGGGTCACGGTGACGCGCGCCGCACCGCCATTCTCATTGACCGTGTAAGCGATGCCGCTGAACCCGATGACGCTATCGTTGTCGATGATCGTGACGGTCGCCGTGACCGGCGTGCCCAGCGTCGCGTTCACCACGCCGGAGAGCGCCACGGAGAATACTCGGTCAGCGTTGGTCGCCGCGTTGTCGCTCACCGGGATCGTGATGTATTTCACGGTCTCGCCCGGCGCGAAATTCAGCGTGCCCGAGGCGGGAGTGTAATGCGCCGGGGCAGTGGCCGTGCCGTCGATGCTATTGAAATTCACTGCCGCCGCGCCGAAGGTCCCGCCCGTCCGGACCACCGCGAGTGTCACACTGTTGCTCGACTCGTTGACGGTCCACGCGGCCGAGGCGAACTGAATCGCGCCCGCACCCGTGTTGTCACCGCCAAAGACCCGCGCCACGGCGACGCGGGGCTGTCCATCGAATGTCGTAAAGCCGCCTCCCACCACGATCTTTTTGTCATAACCCTGAAGGGCAATGGCACTGATGAAAGCGTTGGCTCCGATCCCAAAGTTGACCGCGGGATCGAAGGAACCGTCGCTGTTCAAACGCGACAGATGATTCCGCACCTGGCCGTTGAACATGATGAAATTGCCCGCCACGAGTATCTTCCCGTCCGACTGCACGCGAATCGCGTTCACGGAGTCATCCGCGCCCGCACCAATGGCAAACGTGGAATCAAATGCGCCGCCGGAAGTGAGCCGCGCCAACCGCCCGGCCGTCGAGCCGTTGATGGACTGGAACGAACCGCCGACCAAAATCTGGCCCGACGCGGTGAGCGCCAAGGCATTCACCACGCCCGCCACCACCCCGCCACCGGGGTTGAACGATACGTCCAGCGAACCATCGCTGTTCAACCGCGCGAGCCGGTTGCGCGGCACGCCGTTCACGGAGGTGAAGTCGCCGCCAATGACAATCTTCCCGTCCGGCTGGAGCGCCAGCGCGCGGACCGGGCCGTCAGCCCCGCCGGTGAACGACGGATCAACCGTTCCATTGGCGAGCATCCGCGCCACGAAACCGCGCGGCACGCCATAGACGGTCGTGAAATTGCCCGCCGCCAAGATGCGGCCGTCCGGCTGCAGCGCCAGCGCAAGTACTGAATTGTCGAGGCCCGCGCCGAAGTTGAAGGAGTTGTCCAGCGTTCCGTCGGCATTTACCCGCGCGAGATAAGCGCGGGAAATGTAATCGTAGGTGGTGAAGAGGCCACCGATGACGGCCTTGCCATCCGGCTGGATGGCGATGGCACGCACAGCGGCGTTCGGGCCGACGCCGAGGTTGAAAGTCTTGTCGAGCGAGCCGTCGATGTTCAAGCGGCCGAGGTGATTGATGCCTTCCACGCCGACCAGCGCGGTGAAATCGCCGCCGGCCAGGATCTTCCCGACCAGCGACGGCTGCTGGTTCGTATAGATGTCCAGCGCATAGACCGAGCGCGACGGGATGACTGCAGGATCAAACTGCGATGACACGGCACCCGTTGAATCGAGCAGTGCCACGCGACCACGCGGCTGGCCATTGATCTGCGTGAACTCGCCGCCCACTGCCGCAAGGTCGGTCGGTAGCGGCACCGGGACCAATGGGGGGATGACCAGAATGTTGTCGAGCGTCACGGAGCCGTTCACCACGAAAACCTGGACCCAGGTGACATCGGCGAAGGTCGAGTCGAAAAAGAACGTGCCCGCCGAAGGAACCACTGCAAGCCCTCCGGACGAGGATTGCACGACTACCGACCCAAGGAGCGACACGAAGTTAATGCTGGCAAGGGTGAAGGACCGTCCTCCCAAATCGATCTGCATAGGCGAACCGCCAAAGGCCTGCATCTGCGCCGCGAGGCCGAATCCGTTGGTGACGGTAGTAAACGTCGCGCCCGCGACGCCACCGAAGTTGACGCAGTTTTCCGTGTAGTTCGTCACAGCCACGTTCGTGGCCAGACCACCCAGGTCAAACGTCACGAAAGCAGGAACCGGCGGCACGCATGTCGGCGGCGGGAGGACGGTGAAGGTCGCCACCGAGTTGACCGCCGCGTTCGCGCCCGTGCCCACGGCGAACAGCGTGTCCACCGAGCCGTCCGCGTTCAGGCGGGCGAGGCGGTTGAAGGGATTTCCGTTGGCCTGCGTGAACGCGCCCACGGCGAGCACGCGTCCGTCCACCTGCACCGCGAGGCCGCGCACCGGGCCATCAAACCCGGTGCCGGGATCGAAGGTCACATCCACGCTGCCATCAGTGTTCAATCGGACAATCCGCGAGCGTGGCGAGCCGTTAAAGGTGAGGAAGTCGCCACCCACCAGGACCTTGCCGTCCGGTTGGATCGACACAGAACGGACCGTCGCATCCGCGCCCAGTCCAACCACAAAGGTCGAGTCGAAGGTGCCATCAATGTTCAGCCGCGCGAGCCGTGATATGGCAAATCCTCCCACCGTCGTGAAATCACCGCCGATGATCAACCGCCCGTCCGGCTGCACCGCCAGGGCGCGCACCGCGGCGTTGGCGGAGGCGATGAAGGTGTTGTCGATCTGGCCGGTCGCATCAAGGCGAACCACGCGCGTGGCAGCTTGGCCGTTGTAGGTCGTGAAATCACCCGCGATGAATACCTGTCCGCCAAGGGTGGTAATGGCGCGGACCGGGGCATTCGCGCCAGTGCCGATGTTGAAGGCGAGATCAACGTTGCCGTTAGTGCCGAGCCGGACGAATCCGTTGCGGGCCAACCCGTTAAAGTTGGTGAATGCGCCACCTACATAAACTCCCTCCGCAACCGGGGCGACGGCGAATACGGTGTTATCCGCGCCAGTGCCGACATTGAACGTGAAATCCACCGCGCCGTTGGTCGTCAGCCTGGCCACACGATTCACGAACTGGCCATTGATGCGGCTGAACTCGCCACCCACGAGCAGGCGCTGGAACGAGTCGAAACTCACGGAATGAACCGCGCCGTTGGCCCCAACGTTGCCGTTGAATGTCGTGTCAAAAACTCCCGCCACCGGATCAACCACATCGTTGTCTGCAATAGTGAGCACCGCGTTGCTTGGTGCTTCGAGGTAAGCGTTCACGCCGGCCACATTGGTCAACGCGAGGTTTACCGTGCGCGGCACATTGGTCCCGGTGTTGTCAATCAGCGGCACAAAGAATGTCTTGGGCAACGCGTCGCCCGCCGCCCACGTGACCGTGCCAGTCACCGACCGGTAGTCGAGACCGTCAATAGCCGTTCCACCAGGCCGGGTGATGTAGGTCGCGGACACCACTGTGTTGCTCACGCCGCCGCGGTTCACCGTGATGACGGCATTACTGGCATTCTCGGCTGCGCCATAGGCCGCGCCGGAGAAGCGTATCGTGGTGTCATTGTCCTGGATGACCAACGTCGAGGTCGGCGCGCCATAGAACGCCGTCGTGTTAGTCGCGCGCAGGTTGCCCAGATTCAACCGCACCGTCTCGTCGCCCTCGCCAAGAATGTCCTCTATCACCGGCACGGTGAAGGTCTTGGACACCTCGTTGTTGGTGAAGAGAATCGAGCCGTTGGTGACGACGTAATCGAGGCCGGCGGTGGCGGAGCCATTCGAGATCGAGAAATCCACCGCCACGTCGCCGCGACGGCTGTTGGTGCGGACCACCGTGATGGTCGCGAATCCGGCGCCCTCGCTGACGAAGAAGTTGTTGGTCAGGTAGCCCACATAGCTCGGCACTACCTCGTCGTCAGCAATGGTCACGATGGCGTTCGGCGTGAGGACTGTCGCGTTGCCGGTAGGTTGTGACAACGTGAGGTTGATAGTTTCATCCGGTTCAGCCGTGCCATCATTGATGATCGGGAAGGCTAGCGACATCACCGTCTCACCCTGGCCGAAGGTGAGCACACGGTTCGTGCCGATGTAATCCAGCGCGTTGGCCGTGCCATCGCTCGTCGTGAGGCGGACGGTCACTACGCCGCTGAAACCGTTCGTGCGCAGCACGGTAACCACCGCCCAGCCGGCGAATTCATCGACCACAAAGTTGTTGGTCTGGAACAGGAACTGACCGGGGGCCGACTCGTTGTCGTTGATGGTCAGCAACGCGTTCGAGATACCCAAAGCGATGTTCGGTGTGACGTTGGACAGCAGTAGCGGAACGGTTTCGTTCAGCTCGATCAAGAAGTCGTCGAGGATGCGAATGTTGAAATTCTTGGTTTGCTCGCCGGGCAGGAAAGTGACGGTCACGTTCGTGGCCATGAAATCCGCACCGGGCGTTGCTGTGCCGGCCGCATCCGTCCAGGCTACCACGGTCACGGTCGAGTTGGTGTTACCGCCACGGACAAGGTGGATGGTGGCGTTGCTGCTGACCGGGCTTTCGCTGACGGCGAAATTCAGCGCGCTGAAGCCCACGGTGCTTTCGTCATCCAAGATGAGCAGCGACGAGAACCACTGCGGCCCGTTCGTCACGCCGTCCGCGCCGTTGAAATCCGAGAGCAACACGTAGAGCGCCCGATCGCCATCGGCCACGGTGTTGGTGATGATCGGCACCCAGAAAACCTGGCGGGTCTCGCCCTCGGGGAAGCTGAGCGTACCGCTGGAACTCGTGTAATCGCGGCCCGCCAGCGCACTGCCATTGCTGGTCGCGTAGTGGGCCGAAACCGCGCCGGTCGTGCCACCGCGGCGGCGCACCGAGACGACGGCATTTGTTCCGGCCTCGCTGGTCACGAACTGCGGAGCGCTGAATTCAATCGAGCCAGGGCCGGAAATCGAGCCACCATAAATTCGCGCGATGTGTTGACGCGGCAGATCGTCATATTCCGTGAAACCGCCGCCTAGGAGAATTCGCCGATCAGGCTGAATCACCAACGCCGCCACGAAAGCGTTGGCACCGTTGCCAAAATTGATCGTCGGGTCGGTGCTGCCATCCGGTTCGTTGATGCGCGTGATGCCATTCCGCGTCACGCCGTTAAAAATCTTAAAGTCGCCGGCCACGATCAACCTCGCGTCCACCTGTTGCTGGATCGCGAACACCGTGCTGTCCGCACCCGAGTTCGCGGCGGTGGAAAGGAAGCCCGCATCAAGCACGCCGAACTTGTCCACGCGCGCGAGATAGCGCCTCGTGATGCCGGACACATTTGTGAACGACCCGCCGAATACGATCCGGCCGTCCGGCTCAATCAGAATGGCGCGCACAGCACCACTGACGCGCAGCGCCGGATTGAACGTGCCATCCAATGTACCGTTGGCATTCAGCCGCAAGATATTTGTCCGCGCTACGCCGTTATAGGAAATGAAATCGCCGCCGACCAGGATCCTTCCATCATTCTGCACAGCCACGGCATAAACCGCGCCATTGAAGCCCGCGCCAGTTACGAACGAAGTGTCCACAATTCCGTTTGTGTTCAATCGGACCAACCCGGGCCGGACGATGCCGTTGAACGAACTGAACACGCCACCCACCAACACCTTGTCGTTTGGTTGCACCGCCAGCGCAAACACCCCATTGTCCGCGCCCGCGCCGGGATTGAACGAGGAATCCAACGTCCCATCGGTCGAAAGCCGCGCAACGCGGAATCGATTCGTGCCGTTAACACTCGTGAACAGGCCGCCAATCAGCAACCGCCCGTTGCTTTGCATAGCCAACGCGCGGATAGAATCGTTCGCGCCCGGACCGATGTCGAACGTATTGTCCAGCGTTCCGCCCGGCTTCAGACGCGCCAAATGATTCCGCGGGACACTGCTTACATGCGTGAAATCACCCGCCATAATGATCCGACCATCGGCCTGCTGAAGCAGCGCATAAACCGCACCATCCGTGGCAGCATCGGTCGAAAACGTTGTGTCAATCGAACCCGCCGCGAGATTGATCGCCTCGTTATCCACAATGTTCAGAATGACGTTGGTAATCAGGCCCAAGGCACCGTTCGTCGGGTTCGAAAGCGTGATTTGCAAGTTCCGGTCGCCATCCGGCACAATATTGTCGATGATCGGCACGGTGAAGGTCTTGGTGAACTCGCCGGGACCGAAGACAAGCGTCCCATTTGTGTCTCGATAATCCACCAACGGTGCCGCCACAATCGGCGCTGTGGCGAAATTCACCGAAATCGTCCCCGCGCTCCCCCCGCTGCGATTGACCGTGATTGTCGGATGAACGCCGTTTTCGTCCGCTTCATAATAAACCTGGCTGAAGGACAATACGCCATAGGCGTCTCCATCCGTGATCCATAACGTCGCGTTCGTGCGTGAACCCAGCGAGCCGGCCACGGTGGGATTAACCAGCCGGAGCTGAACCGATTCATTACCCTCCACGATTCCGTCTGCCACCAATGGCACAAAAAAGCTCTTCGTGGAATTGTCATTGTCATTCCAACTCAGACGATAGATCGCGTTGGTCGGCGGCAAGTAATCGCCGGGTGTCGTGGCGATCCCGTTCAGCACCTGAAAATCGACCGTCATCGCACCAAGGTTGCCACCGCTGCGGGTCACATCGATCTTCGCCAACACGTCGTTCTCATTATTTGTGAAATTCAACATGGTGAATTGCAGGCGCCCCGGTGTGAAATCGTCGTCCACGATCGTGAGCACCCCCTGCACCACTGAGTTTGCGGCACCTCCGGGCAGTTTCGCCCCTGCCGTCGCGTTCGTGAGCACGATGCTGATGTCCTCATCAAACTCCACTTCAGGATTGTTCAATATTGACACCGTGAAAGTCGCCGAGGTCGCGCCGTCGGCAAAATGCAGCGTCCCCCGCTTGAACACGTAGTCGATGCCGGCGGTGGCAAACCGCCCGCTCGGATTCGGGCCTGCAGCATTGGTGCGTGTGAGGTAATCCACCGTGACCGCCCCAGCCGTACCATTTGTCCGGATCACCGTGATCACCGCATCAATCACCGTCAACCCCAACACCTCATTCGTCACGAACTGGGTCGAGGCAAAGTTGAAGATTCCCGGGTTCTTGTCGTCATCCGCGATAGCGGCACTGCTGCCATCCTGCCAGCCCGGCGCAGTGCCCAGCGGAATGAACTCTCCGCTCAACGTGATACCCCCAAACGTGTTTGACAGGATCAACCCCAACGTCTCGTCGCCTTCCTGCAACGTATCGTTCAATATCGGGATATTGAAGTAGCGATTCCCAACATAGCCGACGCTAATGGGCGACAGCACGAACACGGCGCTGATGGTCGCGTTGTATTCCTCCCAGTTCAGGACGGTGGCGGTGGATGTGAAATCCAGCGGGTATTCCGCGGTATTGTTCTCAGTGGCCGGGCTGGCCTGAGCCGTGCCTAACCGCCCGTCCACGCGGCGCAACGTAACAGCAAGGTTCCCGGAATGCTCATCAATGGTGAACGGTAAGGAGCCGGGATCGTATTCGATGTTTCCAGGGCCCGGCGTGTAGCCGCCTTTGATCCGAGCCACGTTGAATTTGCGCGCCTTGTCCTGCCGGGTGAAGGGCGCGGATACATGCGCTCCGCTGTTGTGTACGTTGGTCCGCCCATTGATGCTTGCCGAGCTGTCGATGAAACCAAAATCGTTGGTGTGCAGCGGGTGATTGACGGACAAATTTCCGCCCACGTTGGTGAAGGAGCCGCCGATCATCAGATCGCCGTTGGCTTGCAGGGCAATGGCGTTGATGAAGGAGGGGTTGTCGAAGCTGAAAGTTTTAGGCAACCCCGCGAACTGGTTATAGGCTGTGTCCATGAAGCTGGTGTCAAGAACGCCACTGGTGTGAATCCGCGCCAAGCCCATGCGGCGCGTTCCGTTGTAGCTGGTGAAAATGCCGCCGATCAGCGCCTTGCGGTCGGGTTGCAAAACTATGGTGTAAACGGAATCGTCCGCACCAGTCCCCACGTTGTATGTTTCGTCCAGAGAACCGTCGGCGTTTATCCGCGCGAGGTTATTTCGGGCCAAGGTGTGATACATTGTGAAGGAGCCACCGAGAACCAGCTTACCATCCGGTTGGAGAGCGACAGCATAGATGGGCCCGTTCGCACCCAATCCCGGGTCAAATGCCGGGTCGACCGCCCCC
>CAYQWK010000088.1:0-17525 GCA_964420805.1 uncultured Bifidobacteriaceae bacterium
GCGCGACACGGATCGCCCGCCGAACGCGGGCTTGTTTTGTCGCAGCGCGACAAAACCCACCACCAACGCCGGAATTCACTGACCGCATGACGAACGACAAGAACGGTGGCCTCCGGGTGCTGCGGTTCCAGAACCGCCAGCGCGCACGGCGAATCAACGTTCCCCTGCTCCGCCGGCTCACGCTGTTCGTGTTGCGCGAACCGCTGGCCGTGCGCGATTTCGAGCTTTGCTTCCACCTTGTCGATGCCCCGGAAATGGCCCTGGTCAACGAGCAGTTCCTCGGGCACACCGGCTCCACGGATGTGATCACGTTCGATCTCGCCGACGAGGACGCGGGCCAGCAGAACACCGGCGCACTTCGAGGAGAGGTCTTCGTTTCGATTCCCGACGCCGTGGGACAGGCCCGCGAGTTCGGCACTACCTGGCAGTCTGAACTTGCGCGCTACGTGATCCACGCGCTGCTTCACCTGCGCGGGTTCGATGATCTCGAACCGGCGGCGCGGCGCGAGATGAAGCGCGAGGAGAACCGGTTGGTGAAACTGGTGGGACGGACTTTCGTCCTCAGCCGGCTCGGCAGGCCGGAGCCAGCGGGTCGGAAATCATGAATCGCCATTCCTAGATTCCTCCCCGTGGATCAACGCGCCTCCGGCATCATACTTCGCACCCGTCTGCTCACGGAAACGAGCCTGATCGTCCACTGGCTGACGCCAGACCTTGGCCGGGTCGCCACTGTGGCCAAGGGCGCGCGCCGCGCGAAGTCGCCGTTTCGCGGGAAGCTCGACCTGTTTTATTGCGCCGACTTCAGCTTCGCCCGCAGCGCGAGGTCCGAGTTGCATAACCTGCGCGAGGTGCTCGTGCGCGGGACGCATCCGGCATTGCGGACGGATTACACGCGGCTGAGGCAGGCCGCCTACGCTGCCGCGTTGGTGGAGCAGACCACCGAGACAGAGACGCCGCTGCCGGAGATCTTCGCGCTGGTGTCCGGGTTGCTCGCCCAACTCGATCTCCACGCGCCATGCGCCGTGAACATCTTCGCCTTCGAGTTGAAACTGCTCCGCGAACTCGGCCAGGAACCGGACGTTGCGGACGCCCGCCTCAGCCCCGGCGCACGGCAGATCGCCGTGCGGCTCCAAGATGCGGACTGGGCTGGCATTCATTGTCTGAAACCGAGCGCCCAGCAGACCGATGAGCTCAAGCGATTCCTCGCCCACTTTCTGGCGCAACAGCTTGGGAAGGTCCCGCAAGGACGGGCGGAGGCGCTGTAAGCGCGGCGAACACCGCCGGCGTTCGCGTCAATGCACGGCCCCTGCTTTGGCGCCCGGATCGAAAAAGGCCGGGCCCATTTCGTCCTGAATTCTCTGCGCCGCTACCTGTCCTGCGCCGCCGCGGCGTGGAGGGCGCGGGCCTGCAACACGCGCCCGGTGGGCCGGTAGTTCGCGATGAACTGCTCACGGAATTCGGAGAAAGTCCCGGCGGCGAGATTCGCCCGGATGTCCTTCATCAGTTCCATGAACATCCATGAGTTGTGGACGCTCAACATGCGCAGACCGAGGATCTCGTTCACGTTGAGCAGATGGCGGATGTAGGCGCGGGTGAAGTGGCGGCAGCAATAGCACGCGCAACCTTCCTCGACCGGCGTGAAGTCGGCCTTGTAGGCACCGCCCTTGATGCTGAGGGTGCCGCGCCGGGTAAAGGCGGTGCCGTTGCGGGCCACGCGGGTCGGAAGCACGCAGTCGAACATGTCCACGCCGCGCGCGACGAGTTCCACCAACTGCGCGGGCGTGCCAAGGCCCATGGCATAGCGCGCCTTGTGCGCGGGCAGATGCGGCTCGGTGATTTCGACAGCCTTCATCATCTCCGGTTCCGGTTCGCCCACGCTCACGCCGCCGATGGCGTAACCGTCGAATTCCATGGCCACCAGTTCCTTCGCGCAATGCGCGCGCAGTTTCTCGTCGCTTGCGCCCTGAACGATGCCGAAGACGAACTGACCGTCGGCACGCGGTTGCTCGCGACATTCCCGCGCCCAGCGAAGGGTGCGCTCCACCGCGGCGCGGACATCGGAATGCGAAGCGCCGTGCGGCGGGCAATCGTCGAACACCATGGCAATGTCTGAACCAAGTACGCGCTGGATGTGCATCGATTCCCTGGGGCCAAGGAAGAGAAGCGAGCCGTCAAGGTGGGAGCGAAACTCGACGCCGTGGGTCTTGATCTTGCGAATCTTCGCGAGGCTGAAAACCTGAAACCCACCGCTGTCAGTAAGAATGGGCAGCGGCCAGTTCATGAACTGGTGCAGGCCACCGGCGGCGGTAATGATGTCGAGTCCGGGCCGGATGGAGAGATGGTAGGTATTGCCAAGGATGATCTGGGTGCCCATCTCGTTCAATTCGCGTGGATCAAGCGCCTTGACGCTGGCCTGAGTGCCGACAGGCATGAAAACAGGCGTGTCAATGACGCCGCGGCGGGTGCGAAGCCGGCCAAGGCGGGCGCGAGAAAGGCGATCCGTATTGAGCAATTCAAACATGCGGGCGGGACTAAACCACCGGGCCAGATGCGGCGGAAGCCCGGAAACGCGCCAAGCACGGGGTTTGCTAGTGGAACCGGCTTTGCAGCTTTGACACTTCAGTCCCGGAGCAAGAAAACCGTTGAGAAACGAGACTTATCATGTGGGGTCGAAAGAACCGCCCGCCGCCGCCCGCGTCGGCAGCCGCCGCGCCAGAGCGAACGCCAGTGCAAGCACCCTCCCCGGGGGTGCTGTTTCGCCTTTCGCTCCTGAACCGGGCGCATCAGCAGGCGGCCGTGGCCGCGCTCGGACAGGAGGCCCTGGTGGGCACTGAATTGCGCACAATTCTCGATCACGCGACGACGTTCGTCGCCCAGACGCTGGCGGTGGAATTCTCGGCCGTGTACGAGCTTCAGGAGGAGCAGAGGTTGCGCATGGTGGCCAGCGCGGGCTGGCCGACGGACTGGAACGGCCAGACCACACTCACCTGTTCCGCCGGTTCCATGGCCGAATACGTCCTCCACGCCGCCGAGCCGGTGATCGTAAGGAACCTGCGCGGAATCAAACATTTCGAGGTGCCGGCCTACCTGCAGGAACGCAATATTGTCAGCGGCATCAGCGTGGTCATTCGCGGGGCGCAAGGGCCGTGGGGCATCTTGGACGCGCATTGCCTGCGGCCACGGCATTTCGGGGAGGACGATTTCCATTTCATGCAGGCCATTGCCAACGTGATCGTGAGCGCACACGCGCGACGGCAGTCGGAGCTTGAAAACACGAAGCTCGCGGCGTTCGCGCAACACAATCCCAATCCCGTCATCGAGCTGACACCGGCGGGCGAGGTCTGCTACTCGAACCCCGCCACACGAACCATGGCCGCGTCTTTGAACCGGGAGGATCCCCGCAGCCTGCTTCCCGATTCGCTGCCACAAATTGTCGGGGAATGTCACGCCACCGGCCATTGCAGGCTGGATTTGCCGGTCGAGATCGATGGACGCACGCTGCTCTGGTCGTTCTACCCGATCCCGGCCACCGAGCGGATTCATGCCTACGCCGTCGAGGCCACCGAGCGGCTCAGTCTCGAGGCGCAGTTGCGGCAATCGCAGAAAATGGAGGCCATTGGCCAGCTCGCAGCCGGCGTGGCGCATGATTTCAACAACATCCTCACCATCATGCAGGGCCTGGTGCGACGGCTGCACACCCCGGGCGCCTCCATCGAGAGCCGCGACACCCTGCAACAGCTCCACGACACCACCGAACGAGCCGCCGCATTGACCAAGCAGCTTCTGGCCTTCAGCCGCCGGCAGGTGCTCCAACCCCGCGTGCTGGACCTGCGGGACACCGTCAGTGCCGTCAGCCGCATGCTTCAGCGCCTCATAGGCGAGGACATCGTGCTGACGGTGGAAGCGACAGAGACGCTGCCTGCGGTCGAGGCCGACCCCTCGATGGTCGAGCAGGTACTGTTAAACCTCGCGGTGAACGCGCGCGACGCCATGCCGCAAGGAGGGCAATTGATTCTCTCAACCGGCACGACACAAATCACCCAGCCGGATGGAACCCAAAAGGAATACGTGTGCATCCACATGCGCGACACCGGATGCGGCATGCCGCCCGAAGTGAAGGAGCGCATTTTCGAGCCGTTCTTCACCACGAAGGAAATTGGCAAGGGCACGGGCCTTGGACTGGCCACGGTTTTTGGAATTGTGAAACAGCACGATGGATTGATCGAAGTCGAAAGCGAACCGGGACACGGAACCACGTTCTCCATTCTCTTTCCCTCCACCACCAGCACGGCCGAGACGCCCAACCGGCCCGCAACACTCGAACTCGACACCGAGATACTCAAGGCGCGGGGTGAAACGATCCTGCTCGTCGAGGATGAACCGTTGCTGCGCGAACTGGCGCAGCTCATCCTGACCGAGGCGGGTTACCGCGTCCTGGAAGCCGGAGACGGCATCGAGGCCCTGGCCACCTGGAAACAACACTCCAACGAAGTAAGTCTGTTGGTCACCGACATGGTCTTGCCCGGCGGGATCAGTGGCCGGCAAATCGTCGAACAGCTTCAGCGGACGAAGCCTGGGCTGCCGGTGGTTTACACCACCGGTTACAGCCCGGACATCATCGAGAGTGGCGGCCAGCCGGTCTTCTTTCTCCAGAAGCCGTATCCGCCGGACGCCCTGACCCGAATCGTGCGATCCTGCCTCGATGGCGCGGCCAGCATCGCTTAACCGAATCCGCTACGCGACCGCCAACCGCGAGGCCGGCGCCGCCGTGCGGGCGTTCAGCGCGGCGTGAACCAACGACACCGCATGGGCGGCGGTCAGGCCGTGTTTCTCGCGCAGGTAATCCACGGTCGTGGCATGTTCCACGAACACATCCGGCCAGCCTATGCGGACCACGGGCGTCGTGATGCGGCGGTCGGCAAAGAACTCGACCACCGCGCTCCCGTAGCCGCCCATGAGCACATGATCCTCGAAGGTCACCACCACGTCCGCTGCCTTGCCAAAGAACTCATGCGCTCCCGCATCCAGCGGTTTGGTGAAACGCGGATTGATGACCGCGCAATCGAGGCCCTGTTCGCACAACGACGCGGCAGCCTTGCGCGCCACCGAATGCATGTTGCCCAGGCCGAACAACGCCACCTTCGGTGCCCCGTTGCTGGTGAAATTCCGCGTCACTTCCGCTTTGCCAACCTCGATTAACGCCGGTTGGTCCTTGATCGGTGTACCCTCTCCCGCACCGCGCGGGTAGCGGATGAACACCGCGTGCTTCGCCATTGTGGCGGTGAACATCATGTCGGCCAGCTCATCCTCGTCCTTTGGCGACATGGCGATGACGTTGGGCAGGCAGCGCAGGTAGGCGATGTCGAACAATCCGTGGTGCGTCGGGCCGTCGTTGGCGGAAAGCCCCGCGCGGTCCATGCAGAAGATCACCGGGAGATCCTGCAAACAAACGTCATGGTGAATGCAGTCGTAAGCCCGTTGCAGAAACGACGAATAAATCGCCACCACCGGCCGGAAGCCCATGGTCGCCATGCCCGCGGCGAAAATCACCGCGTGCTCCTCGGCAATACCCACGTCGTAGTAGCGATGCGGCATGGCCTTCTCCAGCGCCTTCATGCCTGTGCCGCTCGGCATGGCGGCGGTGATGCCGACCAGCGAACTATCCTTCTGGCACAGCTTCACCAACGCCGCTCCGAACACATCCTGGTAGTTCGGCGGTGTGCCCGGCTTCGGCGGGGCGGTCGCGCCCGTCTTCACGTCATACGGCCCGAGGCCGTGGAACTTCTCGGGCGACTGCAAAGCCGCCTCGAAGCCCTTGCCCTTCTTCGTCAGGACATGGATGACGATCGGCTCCTCGCAACGCTTTGCGAACTCCAGCACGTCGATCAGCAGCGGCAGGTCATGCCCGTCGATCGGCCCGAGATAACGCAGGCCCATCTCCTCGAACAAAACCGCGCTGCCGTGGCCACCGCGCCCATCCGCGTCGAACTGCGCCTCCGATGTCTTCTGGAGCCCCACGTTGGTGATCGCGCCCTTGACGCCCTCCTCAGCCTGGTGCGCGAGCTTGATGGCAAGTTCCCCCTTCGGAATCCGGCGCAGGAAATCCTTCAGGTCCCTCTGCAACTTGTTATAGCGCGGGTTGGTGATGAGCTTGTTCAGGTAAGCGGAAATAGCGCCTACGTTCTTGGCGATGCTCCTCTCGTTGTCGTTCAGGATGCCTATGAACTTCTTGGTCGTGTGCGCGATGTTGTTCAGGCCCTCGAAAGAAATGCCGTTCGTCAACGCCGCGTCGCCGAAGATGCACACTACATTCTCGTCCCCCTTGCGCTGGTCGCGCGCGGCGCACATTCCCAGGGCGGCGGAAAGCGCCGTGCCTGCGTGACCGGCACCGTAGCAATCGTGCTCGCTCTCCGAGCGCAGCGCGAACCCGTTCAGACCGTTGGTCGTGCGGATGGTGCGGAAGCGGTTCTTGCGCCCGGTAAGCAGCTTGTGGACGTAGCACTGGTGGCTTACATCCCAGACAAACTTGTCCTTGGGCGTGCTGAACACCCGGTGCAGCGCGACGGTCAGTTCCACCACCCCGAGGTTCGGGCCGAGATGCCCGCCGTACTGGGCCAACCCGGTGATCAACTCATGCCGGATGTCCGCGGCCAGATGCGTGAGCTGGTCGAGGGTGAGTTTCTTGACGTGCGCCGGCTCGTCCACCATGTCGAGATAACGGCTCATAAGTTCATTCGTTGCCATCTTCCGCCTCAAACGGTTTCATTTTTAAAGTGCCCGCCGCGGTCCTTTCAATCTGTTCAATCCGCAACTGGGCGTCGGCAAGACGTCCCTGGCACAGCTTGGCCAGTTTCGTCCCCTCCTCGAATTTCTCCATGAGCGTTTCCAAAGGAAGATCGCCCGACTCCATCGCTTCCACGATGGCTTCGAGCCGCTTCATGGCCTCCTCGAAGGGAAGCTCGTTTGTTGTGTCCGTCTTCGGCACGACGGGACGCTACTGAACCGGCGCCGCCTGCGTCTATGGCAATTCCCGGCATGGCTCCCGTGGTTGCATCTTCAGCCGTGGCCGGAGAAAACTCGCGCGGCATGACAATCCCGGTTTCTTCCAGCCGCCGCTCCTGGTGGCGGCGCCCATTGCGCTGGTGCGGATGGCTGCTGTTGGCGATGGCTGTCGCGGTGACGTTTCGCTGTGTCTGGGCCTTTCGCGACCGCAATCCGAACTACTCGCTCAACCTCGATCTCCGCCCGACCGCCGCCCCTGCCCCCCTCCGCGTCGGGTTCGCCCGGGTGAAGATAAACCCCGACCTGGGCGACACAAACCACCCCATCTGGCTGGCCGGTTTCAACCAGCATCGCGCCGCCACGAAGATTCACGACGATCTCTGGGCCGTGGCCTGCGTTATTGAGGATGGAACAACCCGCCTCGGCATCGTATCGCTCGACTCCATCGGCTTCTTCCACGACGACGTGGCAACAGTACGGCGGCGTTTGAATCCCTCATCCCGACTCACCTACACGGTAGTCTGCGCCACACACAATCACTCCACGCCGGACCTCATCGGGTTGTGGGGGCCGAACTACCTGCGCACCGGCGTCGATGCCGGCTACCGCGAGCAGGTCATCGCCGCCGCCGCGAAAGCCCTGGATGACGCGGCTGCCGCCCTGCAACCGGCGCGGGTCGCCGTTCATGAAATCCCGGTCACGCCGGACGGTCTCGTGGCCGACACGCGCATGCCGCGCGTGTTCGACCCGAACATCCGCGTGCTGCATTTCACCGCGCCATCGAACGGCCTGACCATTGGCAGCATCGTGGGCTGGGCGAATCACCCGGAAACGGTGTGGTCGAAGAACACGGAGATCACCGCGGACTTTCCCGGTGCCTTGCGCGACACGCTGGAGAATGGAGCGTGGGAGGGCAACCTGATGTTGCGGGGCGGCGTGGGCGGAATTCACCTGTTCGTGAACGGCGCGGTGGGCGGCCTGATGAGCACGACACCCGGCACCACGGTGCGCGATCCGTTCCTGGAACGGGAATTCTCCAAGCCGTCGCACGAGAAATCCCGCGCCGTGGGTCGCGCGCTGGCGGCGCGAGTCCTGCCGCGGTTGGAAGACACCAACGCGCCGGCCCTCGCGCAGCTACCCATCTCCATCCGCGCGCGCACATTGAACGTGCCGCTCGACAACGCAGGGTATCTGCTCGCTTCGCTTCTCGGGCTGATCGACCGCGGACACGCGGCGTGGATGAAGGTGAGGACTGAAGTGGCGTTAATCCGGCTCGGCGACGTGAGCATTGCCTGTGTGCCGGGGGAGATTTATCCCGAGATCGTGAATGGCGGAATCGAGACACCGGAAGGCGCCGACTTCACGGGACCACCGGTCGAGACGCCGCCCTTGCGGGAGTTGATGCCGGGAAAGGTCAGGTTCGTCTTCGGCCTGGCGAACGACGAGATCGGTTACATCATTCCTCGCACCCAATGGGACCGCGCGCGCCCGTTCACCTACGGTTACAAGAGCGCGCCCTACGGCGAGATCAACTCGTGCGGGCCTGAAGTCGCGCCGCTCCTGCACCGGGCGTTCCGCGAATTGTGCCGGCCCTGACCATGCGCCTTTACGACGCCCATAATCATCTGCAGGACGACCGGTTGACGGAGCCGGAAAGGCTCGTCGCGGCCTGCCGCCGTGAAGGCGTGGCGCGCATGGTGGTGAACGGCGCATGCGAGACAGACTGGCCGCAAGTGGCGGCTCTCGCGCAGCGGTTCCCGGAGGTGCTGCCCTCGTTTGGGTATCATCCGTGGTATCTGCATGAACGCTCGCCGAACTGGCTCAATGTGTTGCGTGAAACGCTCGACCGCACGCCCGGCGCGGTGGGTGAGATCGGACTGGACCGCTGGAAGCCGGGGCTGGATTACGCGGGCCAGGAAGAGGCTTTCGTCGCGCAACTCAAGCTCGCGGCCGACCGCGAACTGCCGGCGAGCATTCATTGCCTGCAAGCTTGGGGCCGCATGTTCGATTTGTTGCGCGCCGGCCCGCGCCCGCGCCGAGGGTTCCTGCTCCATTCCTACGGCGGCCCGCGTGAGATGGTCCAACCGCTGGCCGCGCTCGGCGCGTATTTCTCCTTTCCGGGGCGTTACGCGGACGAAAAAAAGGCCCGGCAGCGCGAGGCCTTTCAGGCCGTACCCGCCGACCGTCTGCTCGTGGAAACCGACGCACCAGACCAGCACCTGCCGGCGCCGTTGATCCGCCATCCGCTCGCGGGCACGGATGGCAAACCGCTCAACCACCCCGCCAACCTGCGCGCGGTCTATGAAGCCCTCGCGAAGCTGCGCGGTGAACCACTCGACGTGCTCGCCGGGCAGGTCGAGGCAAATTTCACTCGGCTGTTTGGTGGCGTGGCGCGATAGGGCTGGGCGCATCGTACTTTCTTGCCAGTAGTGATTGTCGCGCTGCGGCAACGCCGTCCGCGCAGGGCGGACGGAACCGAAGGCGCGAGGCCGTCCGTTGTGCCGCTGGACGCAGCACCAATTGTCGCGGCGCGACGAGTTCCACCACCAACCTCGGGTTGCACCACTCCGGCTCCGGACGCGGAATCCGGCCACGTTTTCGCATTCGACATTCCCGGAGCGTCCCGGTAGCTCTGCCGCTGCCATGACCACTCGCATTCCCGCCCTTGCCGCCATTCTGATTGCCGTCACACCGACCTTCGCCCAGGAGACCAGGCCGGTCACCAACGCGCCGGCGCGCCGCGCCGGGCAAGCGCCGCCATTGGTGTCGCCGGAACTCAAGGACGACGGCAGCGTCACGTTTCGTTATCGCGCGCCCAAGGCGGCATCGGTGAAGGCCGCCGGCCAGTTCGGGCCGGACGCGGAGATGGTGAAGAACGAACAGGGTGTCTGGTCGGTCACAGTGCCTGCGGTCCCGGCAGGAGTGTTTGAGTATCGGTTCGTGGTCGATGGACTCGGTGTATTGGACCCGCAGAATTCCGCGATCAAACCGCAGCGCTGGCCCGGTTCGAGCATCTTGCACATCCCGGCCACGCCGCCCGCGCCGTGGGATTTGCAGGACATCCCGCATGGCACGCTGCACGAGCACACCTACATGTCGAAGGCCCTCGGAAAATTCCGGCGCATCATTGTTTATACGCCGCCGGGTGACGGCGTGCCGAGGAATCTGCCGGTGCTTTATCTGTCGCATGGTTACAGCGACAACGAGGCGACATGGACCGCCCACGGCAAGGCTCATTGGATCATGGACGCGCTCCTCGCGCAGAAAAAGGCCGTGCCGATGATCGTGGTGATGCCGGACGCGCACGCGTTGCCGCCGGGCTCGGCGGCGTTTGGCGATTATGGCCCCACCAACACGGCCGCGCTCTGCCACGAGTTGACCGAGGACATCGTTCCGTTGGTTGAGAAGATCTACCGCGCCAGCACCAGGCCTGGTTCCCGCGCTTTCGCCGGACTTTCAATGGGCGGGCACCATGCCCTCACGGTGGCGCTGAACCATCACGACCGGTTCGGCTGGATCGGGGCATTCAGCGCCGCTCCGCCACCCACAAACACGGTGTCGGCCGGCCTGGCGAATGCGAAGAAGGTGAACGAAGACTTGAAGCTGCTCTGGATTGCATGCGGCAAGAAGGACTTCCTGTTCCAGCGCAATGGCCAGTTCGCGACGCTGCTGACCGAGAAGGGCATCCGGCACGAATACATCGAGACGGAGGGCGATCATTCTTGGCCAGTCTGGCGGCGTTACCTCACGGAATTCGCGCCCAAGCTCTTCCGCTGATCTCACCTGTGCCGTGGACATCGAACGCGATGGGAACATGGTCGAGGCCGCCGTCTGGCTTCTGGTCGCGGTGCTGCTCGGCTGGCAATCGCTGCGCGAGCGCGGCGCGGCGCGAAAGGCACTGCTTGTTCTGGCGGCCGTTGTGCTGGCGTTTGGCGGTTCGGATCTGGTCGAAATGCAGACAGGAGCCTGGTGGAGGCCATGGTGGCTCTTTGCCTGGAAGGCCGCGTGCGTGTTGTTGATGCTCTGGTTCTTCAGGAAATATTTCCGCCTGCGGAAGCCGGGAAGGAACAAAGATTGAACCGCGCGCAAGAGGCGTTCGTCCAGATGCGGGTGCCGGTTTGTAGCGGGTGCCGGCACAAAGCGCGGAAAGTTCTGTCAGCGCAACTCGAGCTCGCCTAGTTTGCGGACGCGGAAAACGGATGAAGAAAGTTCTGATCATTGATGATACGCCGGAGGTGTGTCAGGTCATCGAGGAGACGCTCGGTATGTTCGGGTTCGCAACCTTCTCGGCAGAAGACGGTGAGGCCGGGGTGGCCATCGCTCGAGAGCAACTGCCTGACCTGATCATTTGCGACATCAACATGCCGCGCGTGGACGGCTACGCGACGCTCAAGCGCATTCGCGAGCACGAGACTACGGCAACCATCCCTTTCATCTTTCTTTCCGGCGTGGTGGACCGGCCGAACGTGCGGCGCGGGATGGAGATGGGAGCGGATGATTACCTCACCAAGCCGTTCACACCTTCGGAACTGCTGGCGGCCGTGAACGCGCGGCTGGAAAAGAAGGCGGAAATCGAAAGGCGCTCCGATCAACGCCTCGACGAACTGCGCGGGAGGATGACCCTGGCCCTCCCGCACGAACTGCGCACGCCTCTCAACGGCATCATGGGCCTGGCCAACATCCTCATCGAGGACCACGCCCGCCTGCGGCCGGAAGAGATCCTCGAGTCGGCCACTTACATCAACGATTCCGCAAAACGGTTAAGCCGGCTGATCGAGAATTTTCTCGCCTACACGCAGCTTGAGTTGATGGCCAAGGATGCGCGGAAGATCGTGGCGCAGGCCACCGCCACTTTCACCTCCGTTCAGGCAATGGCGGTGGACACCGTCCGCGAGGTGGCGCAGCGCTTCGGCCGCGAAAGCGACCTGCATGTCGAAGTGGCACCGGGAACGGTGGCGGGAATTCCGGACAACCTGCGCAAAATCGTCGAGGAAATCGCGGACAATGCCTTCAAGTTTTCCGATCCAGGAAGTCCAGTGCGGGTCGCGGGCCGGCTCGATACGGGGCATTACTGCCTGGAGATCGCCAACGAAGGGCGCGGCATGACGGCGCAGCAGATCAACGCCATCGCCCCGCATGTGCAGTTCGAGCGGGAAAAATTCGAGCAGCAAGGCGCAGGTCTCGGGCTTTGTATCGCCCGACGCCTTTGCGATTTGAATGGAGTCCGCTTGGACATCGCCAGCCAGCCGGGGCGCGACCTCAAGGCGAAGCTGGTCTTCTCCGCGCCCGCCAGCCGGCAGGGCTAGGGCTGAGCACGATCCCGGGTCAGGGCAGGCGCGTCGCTCCGCGTGCCGTGAAACAAGTGGCCGGCGCGCGCAGAGCGACGCGCCCCACCTTCGCATTCCGCCGCGAAGCACCACCGTGCTTCCATCGACACTTCTGATTTCGATACGCCAGCCTGCCTGCAATTGCGCGGTTGAACGCGCCTTGCCATCACACGGCACCACCGCTACTTTGCGACCGTCTCGAAATTATGAAGCAAAAGTTTTTCTATGCTCTGCTGCTGGCCGCCCTGGCCTTCAACCTCCTGGTTGGCACGCAGGTGTATTTCCAGTCCGTCGATGCCGCCGAGAAAGATGATCCCTATCCGAATTTGAAGCTCTTCTCGATGGTCCTTGAGCGCGTGCGCCAGGATTACGTGGACGGTGACAAGGTCAGTTACCAGGATCTCATTCACGGCGCGATGAAGGGGATGCTCTCGACGCTTGATCCGCACAGCGAGTTCATGGACGCGCCGAAGTACGATGAATTGAAGAAGGACACGCAGGGCGAGTTCGGCGGCGTCGGAATCGTGATTTCGATGAAAGACGGGCATCTGACGGTGGTTTCGCCGATCGAGGACACGCCAGGCTTCCGCGCGGGCATCCTCTCCGGGGATCGCATCATTCGCATCGACGGGCGCAGCACCGAGAAGCTGCCGCTGGCAGACGCGGTGAAGAAGTTGCGTGGCGAACCCGGCAGCAAGGTGGATGTGACCGTGCTGCGCCCGACCGTGAACATCGTCACAAACTACACGTTGCAGCGCGCCGCCATCAAGGTGGACACGGTAAAGGATATCAACGGACGGAGGGAATTTCCGTTAAGCGAGAACAACATTGGCTATGTGCGATTGACGCAGTTCGGCGAACCGACAGCGGATGACTTCGAGGACGCGTTGCGCAAGCTGGAGAAACGGGGCATGGAGGCGCTGGTGCTCGACCTGCGCAACAATCCCGGCGGATTGCTGGATTCGGCGGTGAAGATCGTCGAGAAGTTCGTCCCGCGCGGCACGCTGGTAGTCTCAACCGAGGGCCGCGGATCGATGCAGCGTTCTGAATACCGCGCCACCGGGCGCAACGTGCGCCCTGGCATTCCCATCGCGGTTCTGGTGAATGGCAGCAGCGCCAGCGCGGCCGAGATCGTCTCGGGAGCGTTGCAGGATTTGACTGCCAAAGGCTCATGCAAGGCCGTGGTCCTCGGCGAGCAGACATTCGGCAAAGGTTCGGTGCAGAGCATCCTGCCGTTGCAGGACGGCTCGGCTCTCCGGCTGACCACGGCCAAATATTACACTCCCAGCCACAAGGTCATTCACGAGAAGGGTGTCACGCCGGACATCATCGTGACGATGACCGACGAGGAGGAACACGAGCTTTTCCTCAAGCGCACGCCCGGCGGCCTTGAGTCCGTGGACGAAAAGGATCGCGAACGCATCAAGAACGCCCGCGACGTGCAACTCGACCGCGCCATGGACTTGCTCAAGGGCCTTTCGGTCTATGGCAAACGCAACGGCGAGAAGATCGCCCCCAAGGGCAGCGACAAAGTGGCCCTGCGCTGAGTGACGCTGCTAGCCCTCGAAACCTCGTGCGATGAAACCAGCGCTGCGGTCGTCCGCGACGGGCGCGTGCTCTCCAACGTCGTTTCCTCGCAAATCAGCCTGCACGCCGAGTACGGCGGCGTGGTTCCGGAACTCGCCACGCGGGAACACCTTCGCAACATCGAACCGGTCGTCGCAGCGGCGCTTCGCGAGGCGGGCATGCGAATTGGGGAACTCGACGCGCTGGCGGCCACGCGAGGACCGGGACTGCCCGCGGCGTTGATGGTCGGATTGAAGGCAGCACAGGCGATGGCCTTCGCCCTCGGCAAACCGTTCGTCGGCATCCATCACCACGAGGCGCATCTGTACTCGCCGTGGATTTGGGGCGATCCGCCCGAGGCGCGCTTTGATTGTTTCCGGCCCAACGTCTCGCTCATTGTGAGCGGCGGTCATACCCTGCTCGTGCATGTCGAACCGGAGTTCCGCCATGTCGTGCTCGGATCGACCATCGACGACGCGGCCGGGGAATGTTTCGACAAAACGGCCAAACTGATCGGCCTCGCTTATCCCGGCGGACCGCTCATCGACAAACTGGCTGCGGGGGCGAACCCACGCCGGTTCGACTTCCCCCGCCCAATGCTGCGCGATGCGAATGATGATTTCAGCTTCAGCGGTTTGAAGACCTCGGTGCGCTATTTCCTGCGCGACAAACCGGAGTTGCTCGATGATCCCGCCGCCCTCCGCGATCTCTGCGCGAGCGTGCAGGCGGCCATTATCGACGTCCTCGTGGCCAAGACGGTGCGCGCAGCGAAAAAGCTCGGCGTAAATTGTGTCACCGCGTCAGGCGGAGTGACCTGCAACAGCGCGCTGCGGCGCGAACTCACCACCGCATGTGGCAAGGCGCGGCTCGAACTCCGCATGGCGGATCGCGTGTTCTGCACCGACAACGCTGCGATGATTGGCGTGCTGGCGGAACGGAAACTCCTGGCAGGAATCGCCACGCCGCTGGACGCAGACATCGCGCCAGGCCTGGCGCTCGGATAGTATCTGGAAAAGCCGCTTCCAGCCCCGAGCGCAGTCATCGCGTCCCTTCGCGAAGCCGCCGGAGCCGTTCCTCGGGCTCCAACCGCGCCAGTTCATCTGCGGCGCGGTAAAACTCTACAAGATCCCCACGGCATTTCGCGAGAAGGTTCCTAAAGTCGGGAACAAGATCATGGTAGGTCGAAATCGTATTGAGCCGAGCGTTGTTGACCGGCCGGCGAATCCAGCTTTCGAAATCCCCGGTCTTTCCCCAACTGCTCCGGAGTTGACCGAGTTCGCGGCGAAAACCGGCCAAGACGGCCTCCTTGCGGGCGCGTAATTCAGCAGCCGGGATGAAAGCGCCAGTATCTGGATGTCTATACGCCGCCGCCAAACCGGCGCGGGTCCCAGCCACCAACCGGACGAATTGCGCCTTTCGGTCCAAGCCAGCCTCAAACTCGGCGCTCTTGCGCGCGTCGCCATGCCGCTTCAGCCAACGGCGTGTGCCTTCCTCGCCGACCGTGGTCGCGAACGCCTCGTTGAAATCGGTATCGCCCCTGGCGAAGACACGTTGATGCGCCAACTCATGAAAGATCGTCTCGGCCAGGTCGTCGGCGTCGTTGTGGATGAATGTGTTCAGAACCGGATCCTTGAACCAGCCGAGCGTCGAGTAAGCCTCAACACCGCCCACGTGGACATCGTAACCCTGCCGCGCCAACTCGTCCGCGCAACGCTTTGCGGCGGCCTCGGAGAAAAAGCCGCGGTAATTCAGCCGGCCCACGAGCGGATACCACCATGATTTGGGTTCAAGCGCGAACTCGGGGGCCGCGTAAACATTCCAAACCACGTACCGCCGCCCCAAGTCGGCGAATTGCTCATAGTGACCATCCGGCTCCAGTCCAAGATCGCTGCGGGCGAACGCCCTCATTTCCAGAACGAGCCTCAACTTCTCGCGCAAGGCGGCCGGAGTGGCAGGCTTCGCGAGAACGGTGTTGATGGGTTCACTCTTTCGATACACCTCAAACTGCCCAGCGGCAGCTTGATGGTAGAAGGCAATGCTACGACAACCGGAAGCAACCAGTGCGATGAGCAACCCGATTACTAGGGCCGGCCTGCGCAACGTCCGGTCCGCCGGTGCAAATGGTGGCTGGTTTGCGAGCAAGCGGGCGCGGCGGTTGGAAATCGTTCGACGAGCTTCGAGTCCTACAACGCAGCGGAAGCCGTTGACGGTATTGAACCGTATCCGCGCTTCTTAGGAAGGAACGGCTGCCGGAAGGACTCGTCAAAGTCGTAGCCGCCAGCGAAATCTCTGCGGTCGTCCTCGGGCGTTTTGCGAAGCACGCCGTTCTCAACCATGTTGAAAACGATTTCACCGAAATCCTCGCACCGACGAATTCCGAACTCGTTCAGGACCATGAGGGCCATGGGGCCATACTGTTGGAGGGCGAAATCGCGGATTCCTTGCAGCAATTGCTGGCCGCTTACATGCCGGGGTTCCTTCTCAATCGCCGGGCGCCCCAGCATTTTCTGCGTGTGGTCGAGCGCCTCGCGGACAAAAAAGTAAGCGTCGCGCGTGTAGCGCGGATCTTTGGCCACGATCTTGTCGAGTTCTTCGTCGAAATTGATGCCGTGCATGGCTGGATGAACATCGTCACATGGACGGGAAACCTCAAATCGCCCATGGAAACGCGCCCCAAGAAAGCAGAAAGGCGCACCTTTGCAAGCGCGCCTTTTGCACAATTCCTGGGCGGAAAATTACTTCGCCTTGCGTGGTTTGACCTCAGTCTTGGCGGGCTCTTCAGCCTTGGCCTCGGGACGACGACCGCGTTTCTCGGTGATGCGCCCGGCATCCTTCGCCTCGGGCTTGGAAGCCTCCTCGGGCTGGGCGGCGGGCTTGTCGCTTTCGATGCGAATTTTCATCGAAGTCTGAACCTCGGGATGGAGCCGGAGTTCGACCTCATGTTCGCCAAGCGCCTTGATCGGGTGTTCAAGGTGGATCTTCTTCTTGTCCAAAGCGATGTCAAACTGGGTCTTGAGCGCGTCGGCGATCGTGCCAGCGGTCACGGCCCCGAACATCTTTCCGTCGTCACCGGTCTTCACATGGATGACGGCGATGAGCTTGGAGATGCTCTTTGAAAGCTCACTCATGGTGTTGAACTCATGGGCCTCACGCTCCGCACGGCGCTGGCGCAGCACCTCGAGCCGGCGCTTGTTCGCCTGCGTGACCGGGATGGCAAGCCCTTGGGGATAGAGATAATTACGCGCGTACCCGGCGGCGACTTTGACCTGATCGGATTCACCGCCGAGGCCGACAATGTTGTGGGTAAGGATGACTTCTGTCTTGGGCATAAATTCGTGTGGTTTGAAATGTGGGGTGAAGGCCGGTCGCTCAGAACGGAACATCGTCCTCCGGCATTGGCGGAGCATCGGCTTCCGCATCGGGCGCGGTAGCCGCAGCAGGCCGGGCCGGACGCGGGGCCGCCGGAGCGCCAGCCTGTTCAGCGCGATTGCCGCCGGAGAGAAACTGAACGGTTTCGGCCGAAACGCCGAGTTTGCTCCGCTTCTGGCCGGTCTGCTTGTCATCCCATTGGTCGAGGCGCAAGCGGCCCTCGACGAGGGTGTGGACCTGGGCGAACGCGCCATCGGCGAC
>CAYQWK010000089.1:0-11807 GCA_964420805.1 uncultured Bifidobacteriaceae bacterium
CCTCCAACCTGCGCGGCCAACGCGTCGGAGAGGTAATCGCCGTTGAGGTTGAGCGTGGCAATGACATCAAAGTCCTCCGGGCGCGTGAGCACCTGCTGGAGCGTGATGTCGGCGATGGCGTCCTTGATGAGCACAGCGCCACCGGCCAGCGCGGCCTTTTGCTCGGCGTTCGCGGCGGGTTCGCCTTTCTCCTTCTTGGTGCGCTCCCATTTGGCCCACGTGTAAACCTTGTCGCCGAAGATGCGCTCGGCCGCGGCGTAACCCCAGTCGCGGAAGGCGCCCTCGGTATATTTCATGATGTTGCCCTTGTGGACGATGGTGACGCTCTTGCGCTTCTCCTTCAGGGCGTACTCGATGGCGCTCTTGACCAGGCGAATGGTGCCGATGGCGGAGACGGGCTTGATGCCGATGCCCACCACGACCTCCGCGCTGCCGGAAGAATGGCCGGGGGAAGCCAGCTTCAAATACTCCTCGCCCTTGGCCTTGGTGCCGAAACGGATCTTCGTGAAATCCTTCGGAAACTCGTGCGCGATGAAGTCAAGGATGCGCTGCGCCTCCGGCGTGCCGCCCTGGTACTCGATGCCCGCATAAATGTCCTCGGTGTTCTCGCGGAAGATGACCATATCCACCTTCTCGGGACGCTTCACCGGGCTGGGCACGCCCTGGAAATACTGCACCGGGCGCAGGCAAACGTAGAGATCGAGCAACTGGCGCAACGCGACGTTCAACGAGCGGATGCCGCCGCCCACGGGCGTGGTCAGCGGGCCTTTGATTCCAACCAGGTATTCCTTGAACGCCTCGACCGTGTCATCCGGCAACCAGTTGTTGAACCGCTTGAACGCGTCCTCGCCGGCGAAGACCTCGAACCACGAGATCTTCTTGGTGCCACCGTAGGCCTTGGCCACTGCGGCATCGAACACCCGCTCGCTGGCCTTCCAGATGTCGCGGCCCGTGCCGTCGCCGCGAATGAATGGGATGACCGGATTGTCCGGGACGATAAGCTTGCCGTTGACGATGGCGATCTTCCCGCCTTGGGGTGGAGTGATGTCTTTGTAGGGCATGATGGCGATGCAGTTACTGTTTCAATTGGTTCAAACGCGCCGCGAGGCGCGGCGGAATTCTTAGCGCACGGCGCGCTAGGGCAGCAAGCGGTTTGGCTGCGCGCGGATTGTCATTTCACGGCCACTATCGGGCTGGTCGCGCCGCCTCCAGGCGCACCCAGGCGGTCTTCAAATACCCCGGCTCCGCGCGCGTGACCGGGAAATCCGGCGGTTGGGGAACAAAGTGCTGCTGCGCCACCCGGCGGCCGGCGGCCCGCGCCGCGTCGTTCACCGCAGCCAAAAACTTCTCCGGCTCAAGCCGCGCGGCGTTGGTGGATGCGAGGATGACCCCGCCCGGCTTGAGCAACGGAACCGCCGCGCCCATCAATCGGCCATAGTCGCGCTCCGCCTGCCATGTGCCCCCCTCCTTCGACTGCGAGAATGTCGGCGGGTCGAGCACGATCACGTCGAACGCGCGCCCCTTCTTCGCCAACCGGCGCATCCAGTCGAACGCGTCGCCGAAAATGAAATCCTGCGCGGCCGGATCGAGATCGTTGAGGGCGAAGTTGCGGCGGCCCCATTCGAGATATTTCTTCGAGAGATCCAGGCTCGTCACGCGCGCGCCGGCGCGGGCGGCGGCCACGGAAAACGCGCAGGTGTAGGCAAAGGTATTCAACACCTCGGCACCGGCCAGGCCCTGCGCCAGAAGCGGGAACCCGGCCGCAACGTGGTTGAAGAGGAAACGCCGGCGGTTGTCGCGCTGGTCGAGAAACAGCCCCACGGAATAACCCTCGTGAAAGCTCAACTCGAAATTCAATCCGTTCTCCCGGGCCGTGAAACGCTCCGGTGCCGCGTCGCCGAGGACAAGTTGCGGCGAGGCCGCCGCGCCGCCTTGTCCGCGGATGTTGCGATTCAGCACCTTGTGATACGCCGCCCGCGCGCCGTGTTGGGCCACGAGCCTTTCGAGAACGGCCCGACGCGCGCCTTCGATCGGACGTTCGGACTGCGAGAGAAGAAAGTCCCCAAGCTTGTCCACGAACCATCCGGGCTGCCCGTCGCTCGCGCCATGAACGATCCGGAACGCATCCGTGTCGGCTTCCGCGATGAACGAGCGCGCGTTGTGCGCGGGCCATGCGCGCTCTGATGCCGCCTCCACCACCGCCGCCAGCGGTGTCGCGAAGCTCACCGGCTCGCCGGTCGCGGGATGACGCAACGAGATCGACGCCGCGTGCAGAAACACCCGCTCCGCGGGCGTGCCGCCGTAAAGTGCGTCGCCTAATACCGGGAACCCATGCTCCGCCGCATGGACGCGAATTTGGTGCGTCCGCCCCGTGAGCGGCTCGGCCTCGACCAGGGTCCGCCCGTCGGCGGATTGCAACACGCGGAAGCGCGTCTCCGCGAGGTCGCCGCCGGAATGCGCGGGACGGCTGACGTATCGCTCCCCTGCCCTGACGATGCTGGAGCGCGCGGTGAATTCCCGCCGTCCCGGCGTCCGGTCGGAGAGCAGCAGGTATTTCTTCGTCACCCCGCGTTCCGTGAACTGGGCGGTAAGCGACTGGTTCGCTGTCTTCGATTTGCCGAAAACGAGCACACCCGAAGTCTCGCGGTCGAGCCGGTGGATGATGGCCAGCGACGCCCAGCGCGGCTCGCGATGCCGCAGCCAGTCGAACACGCCTTCGCCCGCGAACGGCGACGGCGCGTGCGTGTTCCAGCCCGCCGGCTTGTCGATCACCAGCAGATGTTCGTCCTCGAAAAGTATGAGGGGCATGGTGCGCGGGCGGCGGGAGGTTCAGCGCGCTTGGGCGGCGAGAAAATCCACCATGGCGCGGCCGAATGCGGCGAGATCGCGCGGCGTGCGGCTGGAGATGAGGTTGCCGTCGATCGCCACCGGCTCGTCCACCCAGATGGCGCCGGCGTTCTCGAGATCATCCTTGATGCCCAGCGAGCCGGTGGCGCGACGTCCGCGCAGGATGCGGGCCGAGATGGGAATCCAGCCGCCATGACAAATGAACGCGACGAGCTTTCCCTGCTCGAAGAACTCGCGCGTGAGCGTGAGAACCTGCGGATGGCGGCGCAACTTGTCGGGCATGAAGCCGCCCGGAATCAGCAGCCCGCAAAAATCCGAACTGCGGGCCTCCGAGATGAGAAGGTCGCTCGTGGCGGGATAACCGTGCTTGCCCGCGTAGGCGCGGAGTTCCAGCGCGGCGAGGCGCGTGGAATACCCCGCCTCTTGCAGCCGCAGCAGCGGATACCAGAGTTCCAGGTCCTCGTAGATGTCGTCCACAAAGGTCAGCAACGTCTTCGTCATGGCGCGAGTGTTCGATTACGCCGGGCGGGCGGCAAGGGCCAAGCGCGCGGTGGGTCCTGTCGCGCCAGTCATGGCGAACGAGTCCCGCGATCCGGTTGCGCCGCTGAACGCGGCGCCACTCGTCGCAGCGCGACAAGTTCCACCACCCGGTGCTCTCGCACCCTGCGAGGAAGTGAAATGTGTCCGGTTCACGATGCCTGGCCGCCGCGATAAAGGCGCGGCACGCGATACGCGATGGCGGTCAGCACTTCCCACGGCACGGTGCCGCACCACGCGGCCAGCTCGGTGGCGGTGATCTCCGCGCCCTTTTGTCGCCCGATCAGCACCGCCTCGTCCCCGGCGCGCACACCGCGCAGCCCGGTCACGTCCACCAGCATCTGGTCCATGGTGATGCGCCCGAGCACGCGGCAGCGCCGCCCATGCACCAGCACGCTCGAACGGTTGCTGGCGGATCGCAGGTAGCCGTCGCCGTAACCCGCCGTCAGTGTCGCCACGCGCATGGCACGCGTGCTCACGAAAGTCCCGCCGTAGCTCAAGGGCGTCCCTGCTGGCACGGACTTGACGTGCGACACCCGGCATTGGAACGACAAGGCTGGCCGCAGATGGCGGCCGATCCCGGAGGTATCGCCCTTCCCGCCGGGCGGTGTGATGCCGTACATCAGCAGGCCGGGACGCACCACATTGTAAATCGTGGACGGCTCATGCAGCAGAGCCGCGCTGTTGTTTGCGTGAACGAGCGGTGGGCAAAGCCCGCGCGCGCGCAGCGCCGAGATCACTTGCGCAAACCGCTCCGCCTGCGCGCGGGAAAACGCGCGGTCGTTCTCCGCCGCGGAGTAGTGCGTGTAAATTCCTTCGCACCGCACCGACGGCAGCCGCGCGATGGCCGCAACAAGGCGGACGGCGGATTCAGGCCGGACACCGAGCCGCCCCATGCCCGTGTCCACCTTCACATGCACGGCCACGGTCGCGCGCCGCTTCATGGCGGCGGCGGAAAAATTCCGCGCTTCATCCAGGCATGAAATCGTCGGTGTCACACCGTCGCGGACGGCGGCATCCACCTCCTCCGGCAGGCACGCGCCGAGCATCAGGACGGGCCAACCCGCTCCGACCGCGTGGATGGATTGCGCCTCAGACAAATTGGCAACGCCGAACAGGTCCGCGCCGCTTTGCATGAGCAGAGCGGCGATTTGCTTGAGACCGTGTCCGTAGGCGTCCGCCTTCACCACGGCCAGCACGCGCACGTCCGGCCCGACGCGGTGGCGAATCCAGGCGAGATTGCCCCGCAGCGCGTCCAGATCCACTTCAGCCCAGCATCGACACGGCAGCGACATGACGGCGCGACGATGGTGGAAATCCGCGCGGCGAACAAACGGGAATGCGCTCCGTTGAATGTCAGAAATGCGCACGGTCAACGCGCCAGCGTCCTGGAATGCGCCAGCCCTCTGGCGCTTTGGCACTACCGCAGCGATCCCGAAGTCCCTGGTTGGCGGCAGAATGACGGGTGGCAAAATGATGGAGAGAGGGAAAGCGGTAAGGACGGATGGGCGAAACCCTCACAGGCGCCGCAGCGAATGATTGAGCCCATGTCCTTATCGCACTCGTTTCTCAGTCGTCGGCTTCCAAATGCTGCCGTCCATCAGCACTCTGACAACTTCAAACGCGTAGCCCCCTGAACGTCTGTCAGTCAGTGAGATGTTGTACGTCCATGTTGTGTCGAACTCCCTTTGTAAATGAATGCCGTCCACATCCCATGTCGTGACGCCTGGATGCGTGGTGCTCGCGTGGCGCATGGCCGCCAAGACAGCCTGATCTGGGGTCAGCGGAATGGCGTTCGTGACCTGCCACGCTGGCAAATTCCTAGTCTTGAGGTCCGCAGGATAGAAATATCGTGTCGGGGTACTCCGGAACATTACAAGCCCCTCGCGTTCAAGGTATCCAATCAGGAAGATGAGCAGGGCGAGCGTGCAAAGGCAGACGCAGACGACAATTATCACTGTGGCGACCTTGCGCCTCGGTCTAGTTGGAAGTGCAGGCGGCGTGCTCATGCGCCGGAAAATGTAAAGCGGTCGAGCCCAAGCTCACGACTGAGCCCACGGAACGCCGGGCGACATTCATCCCCCGCCAATAGGCATCGGATCACAGGAGTCGTGGGACTCACGTCAACAACGACAAAAGACGGAGGAATAGACACCACGAGGACGTGCATACTGCGCACCGAAAAAACTGTCGAGCCGCAATCTCCGCGACGCGCAAGGTCAACGCGCCAGCGTCCTGAAGTGCGCCAGCCCGCTGGCGCTTCGGGATCGCGCTGCAAGGATGTTTCCACCTTCGCGCGCTTCGGCGGGCCAACGGCACGATCACCCCATGAGAGGAATCACGCCCCCACCGTGATCGTCGCCACCGTCGAGAAGTTCCCGGTCACGCGATCATCCTCGAAGAATTGCAGCCGGTATTCGCGCGTCTCCGGCCGGCCCGCCACCAGCGGTGGACGCTTGTCGATGAACGGACTCTTCATGTCCACGCCCAGCATTTCCCAATCGCCACCGCCGCGACGGCTGAAGATCACCACCGCCTTGCGTCCGTGTTTGCGGAAACGCACCCGCACATGCTGCCCTTGCGGCGCGGTCAGGGTTTCCACGGTGAACGTCGGCGCCAGCACCGCCGCCGCCTCTCCCGCGCCCACCACCCCCAGTTGCTTGCCCAACGCGCGGGTGTAGGCGGGCCGCGCCTTGATGATTTGGATGAACTTCATGATTCGCTGATGCGCCCCCGGCCGCACCGGCACCACCGCCGGCAATCCCCCGACCGCCCCCGGCAACGCCGGTGCCTTATACGAAGGCATCACCACCGGCTCCGTGCCCTGGCCATGCACCAACTGCCGCATGGCGGCCGTCACCGCCTTGTTGAAACTCCGCACCTGGGAAACCTGCACCCGGAGGCAATGCTCCAAATAGAGTGCGTCGATGATGATGCCCGTCACCTCGACCGGCGGGAGGTCAAGTATCGGGGCCAATTCGTGCAGCGCGCGGCCAAACCGACCGTACCAAATCGCCTGTTCGTTCGACCGACGCGGGAAGAATCGTTGCAACGCCATAAATCTCAGCACTCCAATCCGGCCCGGTTCCGCCATTCAATTGGGGGAATCGGGACTGCTTCTGCGTGTTTGACCGCGAACCTACGCTCCATTCCGATCTTGTCAAAAATGAATTGCCTCGCGGCAAATCTACTTTTACGCGCGCCCGTTTAATATTGTCAAAAGTCCAAACTAAGCGTGCGCACGGCATTTTCATCTTGTCATTCAATCCGATTATTTTGCCATGCGCTCCAGTCTATTTGTCATTGGAACAAATAGTTGGCGCGTTTGTCCCAATACTATGTTCCCATGCCTATTTATTATTGCCTCATGTCAAAAGTGTTTTGCCTCATGATTAATTCATATTTTCATCAGTCAAAATGACTTTGCCTTGTGACAAATTGATCAGTTCATGTCGGAACTTGAGATGGGACAGCGTTGGATTGCCCGAGCGATGTCAGGCGCGCGGACGCTTAACCGGAACGATGCGGTGGAACTCCGGGTGGAACGGGCCACTGGCCTGTTCTGTCGGGCGACCCGCCCGACAGTCGTGCGCACCACGCACGCGCTGAACGGTGAGCGCCCGTCGTGCGTTCGGCTCGGCGGCAGGTTGCCGCCGAGAACGGCCGGGTCGGCCGTTCCACCCGGACCAACTGCATCGTTCCGGCTGAAACAGGGCGGGAGAAATGCGGCGGTCTGTCGGAGGTCAACCTGATTTCCGGCAACCAGATTGAGAAAGAAGGTTGTCTCAATGGTCCGTGGCGGCGTCTCGGCAGAGCGCCGCAAACTTTGCGCGGCAGGGTTTTTTTGAAGAAAGTTCCTAAGAAAGTGGGTCAGAGTGAAAGTGGAAAGATCATCTGGATCAGGTGGCCGGCCTGTTTGCGACCGCCAGCCGAACAACCGGGCTGGCAAACGGGGACACGCGGAAGCCCGCCATCGTCCGCCGGCCTCAGACGGAAATGGCAGTGACACCCAAATGGATAACGACGGAACTGCACATGGAAACATGGACGCATTAGGCGAGCCGATTGTAACCCGCCAGGCTGGACGGCGAATCCGATGAACAACGTGAACTCACGCTGCTATAAATACTCGGGACTGACCCCTTTACGTATTCTTGAGATGGTTACTCTGGCATATCAGACCGCACGTGATGCAACTTCAGCCGCGATCACCCGTTGTTCCGGTGAATGAAATTTATGAAACGCTTGACGTACACGCTGAGTGTCGCGCTTATTGTATCGTGCGCCGCGCAAATCGCTGAGAAGCAGGGGGTGCCGAATGTAGCAATCGAGACGCTACTTTCCTCCTCAACTCAATGGGTTGATAAGGTCGTTGCGGTGGATGGGTTCTTTCAGTGGAACTACGAGTATCGCGTTCTGAGACAGCATTCAAATGCCTTTTCGCTGACAAACGCGTTATGGCTTGGGCATCCAAAGGCAGGCTTTGAACCGTTTGTTAAGGAGCGGAATGGTCGCGTGCGTGTCGTTGGTAAGTTCAAGTGCTCCGCCAAAGGTATGGGTTATCCACAAATTTGGCGAGGTGCTCTGACGGACCTTCAGTCTTTTGAGGTTCTTGGAGAGACAAATGCGGCGCAAAAGCTTGAGCGTTGAAAACCTGCGGCGCCATAACCTCGCCCTCCCCTCCCCATTCAAGTGAACTCGCACACACCAACCATTGCACGCCCCATGCCGATGAATTCTGCTTTGCCGCAGGCCAAGCGTCTTTGCCTCGAAGCTTCCTCAAAACGAGGGGAAGCGCCCCCGTCTCAGATTAAACCTCCAACCGTCTTACTAATGTCAAGACCATGAAAACATTCCGTAAGCAAGCCCTCATCCTGGGAGTCCTCATTCTCGCGACAATGACCACGCACGCCTACTTTGACCCCACCATCGGCCGCTGGGCCAGCAGGGATCCAATCACCGAGCAGGGAGGCCGAAACCTCTACGGCTTTGTTGAGAACAGATCGATCTCCGGCGTGGATCATTTGGGACTAAACCTTCTTTGCGTGTCGTTTTCTTGCCAAGGTGTTGATTACTCACAGTGGACTTATTTGGCTGAGGCAGAGCCTCCTTCGGAGGATGACAGGGCGGCCGGTCGCACTGAGGGCCGAAAAAGACCACGATTCCTTCCACCACCTGGAGAGTGCGTTGAGGCGGACGCACTCTATTGGCCTGGTGGCGCTGTCAAGATCGGCGACTTCGGAACCGTAACCATAAGTTGTGGGTGCGAGCATTTCACTAGAAACCAGTGCGATTGCAGGAAGCCATCTTGGCGCGGCACTCATTGGTTTATCCTTGGAGACGGTGCGATTTGGAGATGGGGTGAGCAAAATCCGCCCGTGCGGAATTGGCCCGATGCAACAATCCGCCCATACATGGGGCCGCCACCCTACGATCCGCTACCCCCGCTCCTCAGGGAGGCAGCCTATTTGTACGTTCCTGATTGAGGGACAACTGATTCCGAGCGTATTGGTAATAACTAAAGTTTTCGCAACATGTTCAATGCATTTGTGACAGTGAGCACTTTGAGCAAAACCGGTTTTCGTCTGCTGCTGTTGTTGATGATTATTACATACGGCTGTTTCGTTATCAGTTACTTTCGAACTGCCACTTTCGGGCTGGCATGGTGCGACATCATTGAATTGACTATTGTCACTTGCGTATTGGTTGTTCCATTCGCGTGGTTCCCCTTTCGAGGTTGTTCTAGCCGCGTCGTGGCTTTCGGGGCCGTGTTCACATCGCTCGCGGCATTTTTTGCGGCGGAAGCGTACTGTCGGCTTCAGGAGATTGCTGTGGTCAAGCAGTTCGGCAGTTCTCCGGAGGAAAGTGTGATGGTTTCCCGATGGTGGCCGTTTCAGAATCATCATATCATGTTCACCCATGAATATGGATGGACTGGATCTGATTGAAATTGAACCTCACACACCAACCATTGCAGCGCGTGTGCCTGCAAAAATGCTTCGGCGCTGGGACAGCTTAAAGGGGTCAGTCCCGAGTATTTACACAAGGTCGAGTTCGTGTTGTGTGTTGGCTTCTTTCCTGACCTTCGCGTTTTGAAGGCGGTTCGCCACATGCGTCCATATTCCCATGTGCAATTTTGCCGCAATCCATTTCAGCGTCACCGCCGTCTCGGCCCGCAACCGTGCCGCGATGCGGATTTTCCGCGCACCTCCCTTCGCATGTTTTGGCAGGTCTGCGCTCGTCCAACCCAGCTTTTCCAGTTCCGCGTTCAACAGGCGGGCCGCCTTCTGCTCCGTCGTCTCCTGCCGTGTCTGAGCATGATGACTTTCCGTAAAGGGGTCCGCAGTATTGATACAAATCAGGATGAAAGCAAGAATGCAGTCATGTTCCGCGGGCGTTGCCACCGGAGGTGCTCATCAATTCGGGGCAATCCCATTGTTGGTGGAACCCGTCGCGCTGTCCACCCTCCGCAGTGCTTGATACAGATGACGGGAGACGAATGGCACCGCGTGGGGCGGCGCAACAAACCAGCGAGAGATTTCCACCCATCAAGTGCCTGCCGGGTCGCGTGCTGAACGCGGGCTTGTCCGGCCGCAGCGGGACGAGTCCCACCACCCGGAAGTGTGCAGCGTGCAAGAAAGTGAGATGCGTCCCAATCGCACCCATTTGGAGGACAAACCTTGACGAGCCGCCGCCATGTTGGCTGCACTGGTCAAAGCATGACGCGCAAATGTCAACCGATGTGGAGGCTCGACAGCCACGAAAGGCGCATTCTCGCCGCCGTGAGCCAGACCTGCGGACAGGCGGAAACGCGGGCGTGCTTTCGGAAAGGAGGCGCGCGCCGGTGACGAGTCCCCATGTGGAAACGGACTTTTCCCAGCGAACCCCATGAGCACGCACAATACTCCCAGCCACCAGCGGTTCGCGTGGCACGAGGTTCCCCGTGAAGCGCCGCCCAAGACGGCGGCCGTTGAACGCATCCACCATTTCCGCGAAATTTACGGGCTGTTCGATGCGCAGACGGTGCAGGAGCAGGCCAGTCGCTGCCTGCAATGCCCCGAACCCACTTGCAAGACAGGTTGTCCGCTCGGCAATCACATCAATGACTGGTTGTCCCTCACCGCCGAAGGAAAGTTCCTCGAAGCCGCCGCGGTCTCCCAGGCGACGAGCAACATGCCGGAAATCTGCTCGCGTGTCTGCCCGCAGGAACGTCTTTGCGAAAGCCAGTGCATCCTCAACGGCAAGAACGATCCGGTGTGCATCGGTGCCATCGAGGAGTTCATCAACGAATACGCCTTCGCCCACGGCGGCGTGGATGTGTCCCGCGCCCGTCCAAACGGATTGAGCGCGGCGGTCATTGGCGCCGGTCCCGGCGGCCTGGCCTGCGCGGATGAGCTGGCGAAACGCGGATTCGCCGTCACGGTGTTCGAGTCGCAGGCGCTGCCCGGCGGGCTGCTCATGGGCGGCATCCCGGCATTCAAGCTGGAGAAATCCATCGTGCTGCGCCGCGTCGAAGTCTTGAAACAACGCGGCGTCGAGTTCCGGATGAACGTGAACGTGGGCCGCGACGTTTCGCTGGCGGAATTGCTGGCGCAGTTCAACGCGGTGTTTCTCGGCGTTGGCGCGCAGAAATCAAAGGCCCTTGATGTTCCGGGCGCGGAACTCACCGGGGTATTCCAGGCCCTGCCCTTTCTCACCCAGAAGAATGTCGATGCCCCCTCATCGCTGCCGTTCATCGAAGTAAAAGGCAAACGTGTGGTGGTGCTCGGCGGCGGCGACACAGCCATGGATTGCTTGCGCACCGCCATCCGCTGCGACGCGAGCGAAGCGGTCTGCCTTTATCGGCGCGATTTCGAGAACATGCCGGGCAGTCGCAAGGAGTATTACAACGCGCTTGAAGAAGGGGCACGGTTCCAGTTTCTCACCGCGCCCGTGGCGGTCGAGGGCGAGAATGGTCAGGTGAAGGCCGTGCGCTGCGTGCGCATGGAACTCGGCGAACCCGACGCCAACGGCCGGCGTAAACCGCGCGCGGTGAAAGGCTCCGAGTTTGTCGTGCCGGCGGACCTGTTGCTGGTGGCCTACGGCTTCGATCCGGTGCCGTTCCCAGCCGAAAGCGACTTCAGCAAAATCGCCGTGAACGACTGGGGCGCGTTCGTGGTGGACGCCAACCAGATGACCAGCGTGCCCGGCGTTTTCTCCGGGGGCGATGCGGTGCGTGGCCCGAGTCTCGTGGTTCATGCCGTGCGCGACGCGCGCATCGCAGCCGAGGGCATCGCGCGATGGCTCGAACCGGCGCTGAAACAAAATCCTCCGCCAGCCTGACGGGGGCATTCCCGGCATTCCGCCGGGTTCGGTCGAACTAACACTAACCTGCATTTCTCTCCGCGAGATTGAAGCCAGGATGCGGTGTCGAACCGTGGCCG
>CAYQWK010000089.1:11817-17433 GCA_964420805.1 uncultured Bifidobacteriaceae bacterium
CGCCTGTGAAGGCGCGGCCACGCTGGCGCCAATCGGGAATGGCCGCCGCTTCACAGCGGCGGCTACGAGGCTGGTGCGAAATGCAGACTAACCGCCGCCGCGTTGCCCGCCCCAATTCGGAAGTTGCCGGGCAAGCAACCCGTTGTTCACCGCGAGCCGGTAGGTGTGATACTGCCCGGCGACGGGTTCATGCCGGAAATCACCGCCCGCGCATTCGAGGATCAACCCGCCCGCCGCGATGTCCCAGAGGCGCACGCCCGGTTCGAGGTAAGCGTCCATGCGCCCGCTCGCGACGTAAGTCATGGCCAGCGCCGCGCTGCCCATGATGCGCACCTTGAGCACGCGATGAATCAGGCGGTTCAACATCGGCAGCATCTGGTTCAACGTGTCGGTTTGCTTTGCGAAACCGATCGAGACAACCGCTTCGGCGAGCTTTCGGCGTTTGCTCACGGAAATCACCCGGCCGTTCAACCGCGCCCGGCCGCCGGCGGTCGCCGTCCACAACTCGTCCACAAACGGATCGAACACCACGCCCAGCAACGTCACGTAACCATCGGGCGTCACCGCGGTCCGCCGCCGCCGGTCTGCCGCATCAGCGCGCTTTTGCAGGGCGATGGCCGCGCACGCGTGCGGGATGCCGTAGGCGAAATTCACCGTGCCGTCGATCGGGTCCACCACCCAGCGGAGCGGAGCGAGCGTGTCGCCGCTCTCGCCCTCTTCGCCGAGCACCGGGATGTCGCGGAAGGACGCGGCCAGCTTGCGCTCGATCAGTTTCTGGCAACGCACATCCAGCTCCAGCTTGAGATCGTGCCGCGCGGTCTCATTGACCTTCTTGATGGAATGAAAGTTGGCGGCCATTTCGCGGCCGGCGGCGCGGGCGGCGTCCACGGCCACGTTCAAGGCGCGGGCAAGTTCTGTTTTCGTCATCGCGCCGCAGAATGCCCCACGCGAAAACCGCGCGGCACGGAAAAACTGCGGCAAGGTTAGTTTTCGGTGATCAGCACCGAGGACTCGCATCCTCCGTCACCATCGGTTCGCGATGACGCGGCATATCCTTCGTCAAGAAACCCTCCTCCGTCGCGTATCCCTTGCAGTTCGTGTCCAGTTCCTCCGCAACCTTGGGCTGATGGTCGCTTGCCGTTGCAACCACCGCGTCGCGCTCCCGCTTCCAATGTCCGCGCAGGAATTCGCCCAAGGACGGGCCGGTCCTGGACCGTCGATCATGCCACAGCCATTGCCAGATCTCGTGAATCCAGACACGCCTCCCGATGCCGGAATACCAGCGCATGCCGGCCCGAAAGATCGGATCAGGATGAGCGAGGAGACGCCAAAGCGCCCTGGGCCGAAGCTGGCAGGCCGCCTCGATGAATTTCACCCAAAGCGCGACCCGCCAGGGTGGAACGTGCGCACTGGCAAGCACCTGATGCTTGTAATCCCATCGTCCAAGGTCGGTCTGGACTACGCGGTGTTCCTCTTCCTGCACGGCAAACGCCGTCCAACTGTGCGGAGTCGCGTAGAGCGCCTGGATTTGGTCCGGATCGCAAATCAGCAATTGCTGCAGCGTCCGCCAGTAATCGCGATCCCGTTCATCCACGAACCCAGCCACCCATGCGGCCATGGAAATAATGCCGTGCTGCCGTAACAACCGGATGGCCTCGCGGTCAACGGCCTGCGTGCTGCCCTTGCGGATGGCCCGGAGAACGGAATCATCGGTACTCTCGAGTCCGAGAAGGAACCGCGCCACGCCAGCCCGCCGGTAAAGATGCAGGATGTCAGCATCGCGCACGATGTCGCCGGCTCGAGTGGTGCCGATGAGAATCAACGGCACGTTCTCCGCAATCAGGGCCTCCAGAAACGCCTTCCACGCGGTGCGCGATGCGGTCGGATTTTCATCAGCAAGATTAACCAATTCAACGCCGTGTTCGCGGTGTAGCCGCGCCAATTCGGCGGCGAACTTCACTGGATCACGATGCCGCCACGACCGCCAGAATCCATGCTGGCCGCAGTAATGGCACCGGTGCGGACAGCCTCGCGAGAATTGCGCCACCACAGCGCGGTGTTTCCCGTAATAGGTGTAACGGGCATGGTCGATCAGTTCCCATCCGATGCGAAATGCATCGAGATCGCGGATGACCGGCGAAGGCGGAGTGGCGCGGATCGGAGGCGGCGCGGGAGGTCCGGGTTGCGCACGCCCGAGTTGAACTGAAGGCGCGCCCTCTCGGTAGGCGATGCCCGGCACGGCTTCGAGCGCGCTTCCGTTCTCAATGGTCTCGATCAACCGCACGATCGTCTCCTCCCCCTCCCCGCGCACCACAACATCCACGGATGATTCCTGATCCATGATTTGCGGCCAGTGGTACGTGGGGAAGACTCCACCATAGACAATCCAGATGGCAGGGAACTCCCGGCGTATGGCACGCGTAATCTTCATCGCCGACGGATGCGCCGAGGTGGAGCCGGAATGGCCAAGCAGAACCGTCTGTGGTGAGAACTTACGCACCTCGTCGAGAGTCTCTTGCAACGGCATGGGGCCGACGTCGCAATTCAGAAGCCGCACTTCATGGCCGGCGTCGATGAGCGGGCCGCCAATCGCGAGGAGTCCAAGAGGCGGAAGGTGTTCGCGCGGAATCCGGCTGCCGATGGCCGGATGCGGCGGGTTAATGAGCAAAATCTTCACTTGGTCGTCTTTGTTTGGCGTGTGTGTCCGTTCACTTTGTATTACAAAGCATCGACCAGTTAACTCTGATTCCGTTCAAAACTTCCGGCCTTGCCGCGGCTCCCTCGACCCGAAGAGGCAGGCCGCCGAACCAGAACCCAGGCGCGCGCATCTCACTCTCTCGCAGGTAGTGGTTGTCGCGCTGCGGCAACTCCGTTCGCGCAGTCCGGACTTAAAGGAGTGCGTGAGGCCGTCCGTCACGTCGCAGCGCGACGAGTCCCACCATTCAGGAGTGCGCATCCTGAAAGAACTGCAAAACACCCAACACCGGCGGATCCACGGAAGGCGACTTGACGATGCCCGCGGACGGCGCGCAGGCTCGCCACCCGTGAAAGCCAGTTCTCTAATCCTCGCCAGCGTTTGTGCCTGCACTGCGGTTCATGGCGCGTCGCGGTTCGAGGAGTTCACGAAGAAATTCGAGCGCACCACCGATCGCGCCGAGGTCGTGACCTCGACATTTCTCGGTGGGACAGGAACGGAATGGCTCGCGGGCGGCGGGTTTCAACCGGACGGAACCATCGTCGTGGCCGGAACCGCGCTCGGGCCGGAGTTGAACCTCGGCAAGCCCGCCGTGGTGCTCGGCGCGGACGGCCCCATCCAGGCGCCAGTCCGCAACGTGATGCGCGGCCGCTTCAACCAACCCGAGAAGGACAAGCAAGGCAACGCCAAGCTCGAACCCTTGATGTGGGATCATCCCAACGCCACGGCCTTCATCGTGCGGTTGTCGCCGGATACAAAGGAAGTGCGGTCCGTCACGCGTTTCGGGTGGAAAGCCGGCGGATTGACCGCTGCGGCCGTCGATGCGCAGGGGAACATTTACGTGTGCGGACCCGCGACGCCATCCACCGCCAGCGTGAGCAAGGACACGCGCGACATAGACACGGCGCGGACAACAGTGCGCGCCGTCGGAGCCTGCTACCTCGCGAGACTCTCGCCGGATGCGAGCGCGGCGTTGTGGGTGCGCACCTTCAGCGGCATTGGCAACACACCGGACGTGAAGATCGACAAGGCGGGACGCGTGATTCTGCAAAACGCGGACCTGCGGACCTTTGATGCGGACGGCAAGCAATTGGCCGTGGTGACCGTGCCGGGCGAACTCGACGGACATGTGGCGGTGAACCCGGTTGACGGAACCATTGCGCGCGGCGGCGAGCATCACTGGCCCACCGGCCGCGAGCCGTATCGTGATCCCACGTTGAACATCTTGCGGCCCGACGGCTCGATGCTTCACGAGCTATACAACTGGGACGGCCCATTTGTCGGGTTGAACGGCTTGCGGCTGGTTTCAGACTCAGCCATTCGCGGGGTCGCGTATGACGAAGACGGCAACCTTGTGTTGCACGCCTGGAGCGACGGAGGAAATAGCGTGATGTATCGCGAACCGCAGGACGTGTTCACCCCGGCCAGGAAGATGGAAGGCCTGGGCCTGAGCGCGTGGGGAGCAGGCGTCTTGAGTTGCGCCTACATCATCAAACTGGAAACGAAGAACTATACGGTGGCCGCCGGCACCCTCTGGGTGGGCTACCTGCACGATCGCAACAAACCAAACACCGTCCTGATCAACTCGATGGGCTTCGCCCGCGATGGTTCGGTTTGCGTGGCGGGCAGTTCCGCGTGGGGCCTCATCCGCACCGGCAACGCGTTTCCTGGCGATCCCGCCGGCGAATACGTCGCCGTGATGAGCAAAGACCTCAAATCGCTGCGCTACTGCTCGACCCTGCCCGGCACCGGCCAGACTCTGGTGAACCGCGCGGCGAAATGGGGCGTGATTTCAGGCACAGTGAACGGCCGGACGCTGGTCCTGTTCCTGAGCGGCGCAACCGACGCCGAGGCCGGGAAAGTCCCGCTGAAGAACGCAACACAACCGCAATTCGGCGGCGGGTTGAGCGACGGTCATCTGCTGCTGCTCGATCTTTCCGCCAACACGCCCCGCTGAGTTCGCCATGAAGACTTTTCCGTTCATTCTCTCGTTGCTGGCCGCCGCCGCGTTCGCGCAGGAGCAGGCCGCGCCGCGCGCCGGCCAGGTGTTCCAGTTCGGCACCAACTTCCCGAAGTACGTCACCGCGCACGTCGAGTTCCGCGACGCCGCGGGCGCGCGCTGGCCGACTTTCTTTTACGGCCGGCCGGCGGGTGAAGGGTCGTTGCGTTTCGACACAGCCAACCCGGCCGCGTCCTTCGTCCTGGATTGCGACAAGCGCCCCCAACGCCACGGCGACCAGACCCGCCGCGTGCTCGGCGAACTGTTCCCCGGCACCAACTCGCCTGGCGGTGTTCTGCTGCGTGTCAGCAGCCTCGAGAAAATCACGCCCGCGCCAGACGCGAAGAAAGGTGGCGGTTTCAGCGCCACGTTCGGCGGAAAGCTCGAAGTGACGGGGAAGGCAATACCCTTCAACGCGCCAGGCAGCTTGCGTTACCATGCCGGGGGCAAGGGCGATGAGAAGAACGAGTCGTTGCTGATCAACCTCGCCTTCGAGGTGAAAGCCAGCGATCTCGGTTTGAAGACCTTCAGCGTCGGGGATGTGATCCAAGTCCGGGCCGCCGTCACGGGCTACGCCAGCGACGCCGCCGCCCGGCCCAAGAAAAGGCCGGCCGGCACCCCGCCTCCTTGAGCACCCGCGAATTACCGCATTATTTCGGCAGCCATTGCACGAACACTGACGGAGGCGCGCTGTTCGGGCACTCCACCGCGAATTACCGCATTATTTCGGCAGCCATTGCACGGCGTCGATCACCACGTAGCCGTCCGCGCCGGAATTGCCAATCACCACCGCCGCAGGCTGGCCTGCGGTGAATTCGTAATGCCCGAGGGAGTGAAATCGGTAGTCAATGGCCGGCATCTTGCGCTGCAGGGCAGACGCACTTAAACATCTATGAAGAAATGTATGTACATTGCACATACA
>CAYQWK010000090.1:0-17237 GCA_964420805.1 uncultured Bifidobacteriaceae bacterium
GCCGGAACCTCGCGTTGTTGCAGGAGCGGCTGTTGCCCAAGGCCCGTCAATCAGTGGAAGTCGCCCGCGCCGCTTATCTCTCCGGCCAGTTGGATTTTCTGAACCTCATTGACGCACAGCGCACGTTGTTGGGCTTTCAACTTTCCGAAGTCGAGGCCCGCACGCAACGTGAACTGGCGCTCGCTGAACTCTCGCTCCTGATTCTCGGACGGCCTCCGGCCAATGCGCCGGTGCTTAGTCCGGCTCAGAGCGATGGGACATCGAAACAAACCCGCCCAACCGGAAAATAGAATGACACGCGACGCTGCCATCCAAACTGCCCGCACGCTGGCCGAACAAAAAGGCTGGCCGTGGGTGGAGCCACTCATGGTTGAGGATGGGCGGCGGTTCATCGTGTTCGGCAGACGCTTCTGGCGAGTGACGACGAATTCCAGATACGTGGACATCGGCAGCAATGTTCACGTCCAAATCGACGACGAGACAGGTCGCGTTTTGAGCAGCAACTACACGCGCACACAGACCTTCAACTCTGCAACTACCTTATGAACTTCAAACGACCCAAACTTGCCGCGCTACTCGCCGTCATTGTGCTGGCCGCTGGTGCGACGGTTTTCTTCCTGACCTCACGGCATCACAACGACTCGCACGCCGCACGCGGGGGGCAGCTTTACACCTGTGGGATGCACCCGCAGGTCATTCAGAACAAGCCGGGCAACTGCCCCATCTGCGGAATGAAGCTCACGCCTGTTCGCAAGCAGCCGGACGCGAAGGCTGGCTCCACGAACGCGACAACAACGGCCACGAGCGGCGAGCGCAAAGTGAAATACTACAAGTCCACCATGCTGCTCGGTGAAATCAGCCAGACGCCGCGCAAGGACAGCATGGGCATGGACATGGTTCCAGTTTACGAAGACGAAGCCGCTGACTCGTCCACCATCTCCATCGACCCGGTGACGGTGCAGAACATGGGCATTCGCACCGGCATTGTCACCAAGGGGCCGCTGCGCCGCAGCATCCGCTCGGTGGGTGTGGTTGATTTCGACGAGACGACGCTGGCGGACGTGACGACGAAATTCAAAGGCTGGATTGAAAAGCTCCATGTCGATGCGACCGGCAAGCAGGCGCACAAAGGCGAGGCGCTGTTTGAAATCTATTCGCCGGAACTCGTCAGTGCTCAGACCGAATACCTGCTGGCGCTCAATCAAGCGACCGGGCTGGCCGGAACGGAATCACTCCGAGCCACGGCGCTGACCAAGTTGAAATTCTTCGACATCTCCGACGAGCAGATTGCGGAGTTGGAGAAGTCGCGGCAGGTGAAGAAGACGCTGCGGGTGTCCGCGCCTCGCGACGGCATTGTGGTCGAGAAGATGGCGGTCGAGGGCCAGATGGTGGACGCGGGCATGAAGCTCTACCGACTCGCCGACCTCGGCATCGTGTGGGTGCAGGCGCAGGTGTATGAGCAAGACCTCGCGTTCGTGCGGCTGGGTCAGGAAGCCACGGTGAGCCTGTCGTATCTGCCCGACCGCAAGTTTCGCGGGCGCGTGACCTATGTTTATCCGACCGTGGACGAGAGGACGCGCACGGCCCGCGTGCGGATGGAGTTCCACAACCCCGGCTACTTTCTCAAGCCCGGCATGTTCGCCACGGTGGAGTTGCAGTCGGAGTTGGAGCCTTCGGCCCTGCTCGTGCCGGACATGGCCGTGCTGCGGAGCGGTGAGAAGAACACCGTGTTCATCGCGCTGGCCGGAGGAAAATTCGAGCCGCGCACCGTGACGCTTGGCGCTCGCTCAGAGAACAATTTCTACCAAGTCCTGAGCGGGCTGAACGAAGGCGAGCGCGTCGTGACCTCCGGGCAGTTCATGCTCGATTCCGAGAGTCAGTTGCGCGAGGCGATTCAGAAAATGCTGCAACCGGGCAAAGCGGTGACGACCAACGAACATGCCGGTCACGTTTCCCCTTCGACCAACGTCACTACTGCCGCCACGTCAACGGACATCGCCTGCATCTGTCCGATGCCGGAGCATGTCGCGCTGAAATACCCGAAGCCGGGCAAGTGTCCGCTCTGCGGCATGGCGCTCGTGCCGGTGTCAGCGGAGTTGCTCGCCAAGATTCAACCCGGCGGTCGTGTCGAGCACTACACCTGCCCGATGCCGGAACACAGCGACGTGAAGCTCGACAAACCCGGCAAGTGCCCGCGCTGCTCCATGACACTCATCCCAATGATGCCAACGCCCGCGAAGGCACCCGCACCGGAAGGGCATCAGCACTGAGGGGACTATGCTTAAAAGTATCATAGATTTTTCGCTGCGGAACAAGTTCATCGTTCTGCTCGCCACGCTCGCGCTCGTGCTGGGCGGCCTCTTCGCGCTGCGGAACATCCCCCTCGATGCCATTCCCGACCTCTCGGACACGCAGGTCATCATCTACACCGAATGGCCGGGACAAGCGCCGCAGATTGTCCAAGACCAAGTGACTTATCCCATCACGACCAAGATGCTGTCCGTGCCCAAGTCGAAGGTCGTGCGCGGCTACTCTTTCTACGGCTTCTCCTTCGTGTATGTGATTTTCGAGGACGGCACCGACCCGTATTGGGCGCGGAGCCGCGTGCTCGAATACCTCAGCGCCATCGGCGGACAGTTGCCCAAGGGCGTCACGCCGTCGCTCGGCCCGGACGCGACCGGCGTGGGCTGGGCGTTCATGTATGCCATCAACTCGACCAACCGCAGCCTCGCCGAACTGCGTTCGATGCAGGACTGGTATCTGAAATACCAACTCACGTCAGTCGAAGGCGTCGCGGAGGTCGCCAGCCTCGGCGGTTTCGTGAAGCAGTATCAAGTCACCGTTGACCCGACCCGGCTCCGCGCTTACGGCCTCTCCATTTCCGAAGTGAGCATGGCCGTGCAACGCAGCAACGGCGAAGTCGGCGGGCGCTCCATTGAGATGGCGGAAAAGGAATTCATCCTGCGCGTGCGTGGTTACGTGCAGTCGCTCGATGATTTGAGGAAAGTGGCCGTGGGGGTCGGGACGAATGGCGTGCCGATTCTGCTCGGTGAAGTTGCCAACGTGCAATTTGGCCCGGACATGCGGCGCGGCATCGCCGAACTCAACGGCGAAGGCGAAACGGTCGGCGGCGTGGTGGTCGTCCGTTACGGGGCCAACGCCCGCCAAGTTATTCTCGACGTGAAGAAGCGCCTCGACCAAGCGATGAAGGGCTTGCCCGCCGATGTGACCTACACCGTGGCCTATGACCGCAGCGCCCTGATTCAACGCGCCGTCAAGACGCTCGAAGAGAAGCTCATCGAGGAAAGTATCGTCGTCGCTCTCGTCTGCATCGCGTTCCTGCTCCACTTCCGCAGTGCGCTCGTCGCCATTCTCATCCTGCCCATCGCGGTGCTGATGTCATTCCTCGTCATGTATGGGCAGGGCATCAGTTCCAACATCATGTCACTCGGAGGCATCGCCATCGCCATCGGTGCAATGGTGGATGCGGTCATCATAATGATTGAGAACGCCCACAAGCACATCGAGCACGACGGCGGCAAAAAGCCCCACTGGCAAATCATCCGCGATGCCTCCATCGAGGTCGGCCCGACTCTGTTCTACTCGCTGCTCGTCATCACGGTGTCGTTCATCCCGGTCTTCTCCTTGCAGGCGCAGGAGGGGCGGATGTTCAAACCGCTCGCCTTCACCAAGACGTATTCGATGGCGGCGGCGGCGCTGCTCTCCATCACGCTTGCGCCGATTCTCATGGGCTTCTTCATTCGTGGAAAGGTGCCGCCGGAAGAAAAGAACCCCATCAACCGTGCCCTCATCTGGCTTTACCATCCGTTGATTGATTGGGTCATCCGCTGGCGCTGGCAGGTCATCATCGGCGCGGCTGCCGTCATCGTCTGGGTATTCTTTCCGTGGAATTGGGCGGTGACGAACCGGCTGCCAGACGGGCCGACGAAGAACTTCGCTGTCACGGTCGGCAAGGCGTTTCCGTTCCAGAACCTCGGCTCCGAGTTCATGCCGCCACTTTACGAAGGTGACTTGCTCTACATGCCGACGACCTTCCCCGGCATCTCGCCGACCAAGGCGCGGGAGATTTTGCAGCAGACCGACAAAATCATCCGCTCGTTCCCGGAAGTGCATCACGTCTTCGGGAAGATTGGCCGCGCCGAAACCGCGACCGACCCCGCGCCGTTCGACATGGTGGAGACGACCATTATGCTCAAGGACGAGAAGGAATGGCCCGCCGTGGACATCAAGGACTCGGCGGGCAAAGTCGTTGCTCACCGCCGCCGCACATCCGACGAACTCGTGGACGCACTCAACGCCGCCATCCAAATCCCCGGACTGAACAACGCATGGACAATGCCCATCAAGACGCGCATCGACATGCTGGCAACCGGCATCAAGACGCCCGTGGGCATCAAGGTCGCGGGCGCGAGCCTCGCGGAGTTGGAGCGCGTGGCCTCCGAGATTGAAGTGGTGGTGCGGCAGGTGCCCGGCACGTCCAGCGTCTTCGCCGAGCGCGTCATGGGCGGCAACTACATCGAGTTCCACATCAACCGCGACGAGATTGCCCGTTACGGTTTGACGGTGGGCGCGGTGCAGGACGTTCTCGAAGTGGCGCTCGGCGGGATGCCGCTGACCACGACCGTCGAGGGCTTGGAGCGTTACACGGTGAATCTGCGTTACGACCGCGACTTCCGCGAGAACCTCGAAGCGTTGCGCGAAATCATCGTGCCGACACCGACCGGGGCGCAGGTGCCGCTCGGTCAGTTGGCGAAAGTGGAAGTCGTCCGCGCTCCTATGGGCATCAAGAGCGAAGGCGCGGTGCCCAATGCGTGGATTTACGTGGACGTGAAAAACATCGACGTGGGCACCTACGTCCAGATGGCGCAGCGTGCGGTCAACGAAGCCGTGGCCAAGGGCGCGGTAAAACTGCCCAGCGGGTTCAACATCTTTTGGAGCGGGCAATACGAATACATGCTCCGCGCCCAGCAACGCCTGATGATTGTCGTGCCGCTCACGCTGCTCATCATCGTCCTCATCATCTATCTCAACACGCGCTCCGCCATCAAAACCGCCATCGTGCTACTGGCTGTGCCGTTCTCGCTCGTGGGCGCGTTTTGGATTCTCTACCTGCTCGACTACAACCTGAGCGTGGCCGTGTGGGTCGGCATAATCGCATTGGCAGGACTCGACGCGGAAACCGGGGTAGTGATGCTGCTCTACCTCGACCTCGCTTACGAGCAGTGGATTACGGACGGCAAGATGCGGAACGTCACCGACCTACGCGACGCCATTTACCACGGCGCGGTCAAGCGTGTCCGCCCGAAAGCCATGACCGCCTGTGTCATCATCGCGGGCCTGCTCCCGATTCTTTGGAGCCACGGCGCGGGCGCGGACGTGATGAAGCGAATCGCCACGCCGATGATTGGCGGCGTCATCACTTCGACCGTGATGGAACTGGCCGTCTATCCCGCCATCTTCTTCCTCTGGCGCTCGCGCCGTTTCAGAATTTCATCAACTCCGGCAATCACTGCCACAACCTCCGAACCGGGAAAGGAATCGTTATGAGCCAATTCGACGCCAGCAACATCGACTGCGAATACGTTCAGTGCGCCGTCTGCGAAAAAGAAATCAAGGGCGGCAAATGGTTCGCCCGCATCAAGCACGGCGAGTGGATGGTCGCGCTCTGCTGCCCGCTCTGCACGGAAGCCTTCGAGTCCAAGCCGCACGCTTACGTCCGGCGCATTGAGTCACTGGCCTTCATGCGTTCACTGCGCCCCACGCAGCCACATTCGCCGCTCGACGAGTAAGCGCCATGAAACCGACGGCAGCCAGACCAACCGCGCCGGAAAGACCGGAACCCATCCCGGCATCTGCTGGCAAGGTTCCGGTCTGTGGCTGCGCCGAGGCTGACCGCCGGATGCTCGAAGGCCCGCGTTCCCGCGCGGGCGAGTTCGTGACGCTGCTGCGTGTGCTGCGAGATTTTTTGCGCGGTTTCCGGGTTCTCCACTTCGTCGGCCCGTGCGTCACGATGTTCGGTTCAGCGCGGACGCGGGAAGGCGACCCTCATTACCAACAGGCGCGTCGGATGGGCGCGGAAGTGGCACGGCTCGGCTTCACGGTGATGACGGGCGGCGGGCCGGGCATCATGGAAGCGGCCAACCGGGGCGCGAGGGAAGCGGGCGGTCGCTCCGTCGGCTGCAACATCGAGCTTCCCTTCGAGCAGCAGCCCAACGCCTACCTCGACCGCAGCGTGACGATGCACTACTTCTTCGTCCGCAAAACGCTGCTGGTGAAATACAGCTACGCCTTCGTCGTGTTCCCCGGCGGCGCGGGCACGGTGGACGAACTCTTCGAGGCGCTCACGCTCATCCAGACCGGCAAGATTGAGCAGTTCCCCATCATCGTCATGGGCCTTGATTACTGGCGCGAGATGCTGGGCTTCCTCGAAAAGATGGCGCAGACGGGAACCATCAGTGCGCGGGACTTGCAGTTGATTTACGCGACCGACTCGGTGGAGGACGCCATCGCGCATCTGCGCCGTCACGCAATCGCGCCGTTCGGACTGAAAACCGCCGTCCGTCGGCATCTGCCGTGGCTGGGTGAGTGCGGAGTGTGCGAGGCAGGGCAGTGCGCGTGTTGCTGTGACAGACCAAAGGAGGCCACATGAGCGAGCCGACCGTCGCCTACTTCTCGATGGAGATTGGCTTGCAAGCCGACATCCCAACCTACAGCGGCGGACTGGGGGTGCTGGCGGGCGACATGATTCGCGCCGCCGCCGACGCGAAGGTTCCGATGGTCGCCGTGAGCCTGCTGCACCGTCGCGGTTACTTCACGCAGATGCTCGACGCGCAGGGCTGGCAGACGGAGAAGAACGAACCGTGGCCCGTGGAGAAGTTCTTGAAAGAGATGCCGCAGCGCGTGACCGTGATGGTCGAAGGCCGTCGCGTCGCGCTGCGGGCGTGGCGATACGACGTGAAAGGTGTGAGCGGGCACATCGTTCCCGTCTATCTGCTCGACTCCGACCTCGCGGAGAATTCCGAGTGGGACAGGACGCTGACTCACTTCCTCTACGGCGGAGACAACCACTACCGGCTTTGTCAGGAGGTTCTCCTTGGCATGGGCGGCGTGAAAATGCTGCGGGCGCTCGGCCATCGAAGCATCGAGCGGTTTCACCTGAACGAAGGCCACGCCAGTCTGCTCGCGCTCGAACTCCTTGATGAGTGTGCGCGGGCTGCCGGTCGCGGCCTGTTCAACCACGCTGACGTGGAGCAGGTGCGCCGCCGCTGCGTCTTCACCACTCACACGCCCGTCCCGGCAGGACACGACCAGTTTCCGCTCGACCTCGTAGGCCGCGTGCTCGGACGCACCGACCTCTTCGCCATGAAGGAAGTCTTCTGCTGCGAGGGTGTGCTGAACCTGACCTACCTCGCTTTGAACCTCAGCCACTACGTCAACGGCGTGGCCAAGAAGCACGGCGAGATTACGCAGTTGATGTTCGCCCGTTACTCGATTGATTCCATCACCAACGGCGTCCACGCCGCGACGTGGGCTGCGCCCTCGTTTCAGGAATTGTTCGACCGTCACATCCCCGGCTGGCGCGAGGACAACACGAGTCTTCGCAACGCCATCAGCATTCCGAAACAGGCCGTGTGGCGGGCGCACCTGACCGCCAAGGAAAAGCTCATCTCGCAGGTGAACCGGCAGACCGGTGCGGGGATGAACGCCGACACACTCACCCTCGGCTTCGCCCGCCGCGCCGCGACCTACAAGCGCGGCGACTTGCTCTTCCGCGACATCGAGCGGCTGCGAAGCCTCGCGTCATCCAGCACACCGCTGCAACTGGTGTTCGCTGGCAAGGCGCATCCGCGCGACCAAGGCGGCAAGGAACTCATCCAGCGCATCTACCGGGCCAAGGACACGCTCAAGCACGAAATCAAAATCGCCTTCCTCGACAATTACGACATGACGCTGGGCGGACTGGTGACGGCAGGCGTGGACGTGTGGCTGAACACGCCGCAGCCGCCGCTCGAAGCCTCCGGCACCAGCGGCATGAAGGCCGCGCTCAACGGCGTCCCCAGCCTGAGCGTGTTGGACGGCTGGTGGATTGAAGGCTGTATCGAAGGCGTTACCGGCTGGGCCATCGGCAGCCACTCGGAGTCCCGCCCGCCAGCGCAAGACCAGTCTACCGCCGATGCCTCGTCGCTCTACGACAAACTTGAGCGCGTGGTGTTCCCGTTGTTCTACCGCGACTGGGAAAAGTTTCTCGACGTGATGCGCCACGCCATCGCGCTAAATGGCTCGCATTTCAACACCCAGCGCATGTTGCAGCAATACGTCGTGAAAGCCTACTTCACATGAAAGAAATCAAAGCCTATGTCCGACCGAAACGGCTGGCCAACGTGGTCAGCCGCTTGGAACAGGAAGGGGCGCGTGACCTGACCGTGACCCGCGTGGACGCCATCGGGGCGCTCGCCGATGCCGAGAAAGACCGCCTGCGCTTCTTCCGCAATTACGCCGAGAAATACTCCGACATCGCCAAAGTCGAACTCGTTTGCACGGACGCGGAAGTGGGCCGGTTCGTTAGCGTGCTCCGCGAGACATCCTACACGGGTGAACGCGGCGACGGGCGCATCTTCGTGCTGAACGTCGAACGCGCCGTCAACATCCGCACTGGCGAGGAAGGCGAGAAGGCGCTGTGAACGCAACGCCGATGAAAGCCGGTGCGACCATCCAGTTCCTTGGTGCCGCGCGATGCGTCACCGGCTCGAAGTTTCTCCTGCGAACCGCCGGAGGCACGACCCTCATCGACTGCGGACTCTTTCAAGGACTCAAGGAACTCCGCCAGCGGAACTGGGAACCGTTTCCGTTTCCGCCCGCGCAGATTGACCGGGTGATTCTCACCCACGCGCACATCGACCACACCGGTTACCTGCCGCGATTGTGCAAGGAGGGATTCGAGGGACATGTCTACTGCACGCCATCGACGGCTGAGTTGCTCGGTTTGCTGCTGCCCGACTGCGGACACCTGCAAGAAGAGGACGCGCGTTACGCGGCCATGAAAAGTTTTTCCAAGCACACTCCGCCGCTGCCGTTGTTCACGGTGGAAGAGGCCCGCGCGTCGCTCCGGTTGTTGCGCCCGGTGAACTTTGCCCAAGGCGTCGAACTCGAAGATGGAATTGTGTTCACCTACCATCCCACGGGCCACATCCTCGGCGCAGGCAGTCTGGAAATCCGCACTGGCAAAACGCGCCTCTGGTTCTCCGGTGACTTGGGCCGCTACCACGACGAAGTGATGAATCCCCCGACCCAAGGCACTGAGGCGGATTACATCTTCATCGAATCCACCTACGGCAACCGGCTCCATGCCAGCCATGACGTTTCCGCCGACCTTGCCGACATCATCAACCGCACGGCCCGGCGGGGCGGAGCAGTGCTCATTCCGGCGTTCGCCATCGGGCGCACGCAGACGATGCTTTACCACATCCGGCGGTTGGAGGACGCCGGGCGCATCCCGCGCCTGCCGGTCTTCATAGACAGCCCGATGGCCGTGGACGCCTCGGCGCTCTACTGCGAGTTCGGCCACGAGGAAAATCTGAAACTCGACCTGACCATGACGGACGACGAGTGCTGCCCGCTGCGCTGCCGCGAGACGACGTTTGTCCGCACGCCGGAAGAATCGAAACGCATCAACGACCTCCATGCCCCGGCCATCATCATCGCCGCCAGCGGCATGGCCACGGGCGGGCGGGTCGTGCATCACCTTGCGAACCGTCTGCCCGACAAGCGCAACACGGTTTTGCTCGTCGGCTATCAGGCTGAGGGGACGCGCGGTCGCGCCCTGTTGAACGGCGAGAAGAAATTGAAAATCCACGGCCAGTTCGTGCCCGTGCGGGCGGAAGTCGCTTCCATCTCCGGCCTGTCCGCGCACGGCGACCAGCGCGACTTGATGCGCTGGCTCTCCGGGTTCCGGCGAGCGCCGCGCCGCGTCTTCCTCATTCATGGCGAGGAAGACGGGCTGAACGGCCTCGCCGGGCAGATACGCGAGAACCTCAAATGGCCGACCCACATTCCCGGCCACTTGGAGCGGGCTGAACTGCACGTCGAACCGGATAAACTCCGTCACCAGTGATGCACGACTGGCTGCTGAACTCGCCTCTCATCCGGCTGTTCGTCATCATCGCGCTTGGCTACTTGGTGGGAGAAATCAAGTTTCCCGGCGGGTTCAGGCTCGGCGTGGCGGGCGTGCTTTTCGTGGGACTGGCCTGTGGTGTCTGGTCGCCGTCGATTGAACTCCCTGCTGAGATTCAAACGCTCGGCCTCGTTCTGTTCGTCTACTGCGTCGGGTTGCAGGCCGCGCCGGGTTTCTTCAAATCCTTCCGTCGCGACGGGCTGGCCTTGAATCTCTCCGTGCTCGCGGGACTGCTGCTCGCCTTCGGGTGCGCGTATCTCGCGCTGCGTTGGAGCGGACGCCCCTCGCTGCTCATCACTGGAATCTTCTGCGGAGCATTGACCAGCACACCCGCGCTCGGCGCGGTCACAGAATCCATCAGGAGCAGCGGGGGCACGGAAGCAGATGTGAACCTCGCGGTCGTCGGTTACGGCGTGGCGTATCCCATCGCCATCGTGCTGGTGCTCTTGCTGGCGCAGGCGCTTTCCCTGCGGCTGCGTTCGACGGAGCCGCGCGACGCGGCGGCGTTCTCCATGCCCGTCGCGCTCACCCTCGCGGTCGAAACCACTGACGCCAACGCGCAACCTTGGTCAGCGGCGGGCGTCGAGCAACAGACCGGCGTGGTCTTGAGCCGCTGCCGGAAGCCGGATGATTCTCTCAGGCTGGTCACAGAGGGTGACACCCTGCCGGTGGGCAGTCTCGTAGTTGCGGTGGGCAATGCGGAGCGGCTCAAGGCAGCCATCACACTGCTTGGTCGCGTCAGCCCGGTCAGTTTGCAGCACGAGCTTGCCGGCTTCGACGTGCATCGCTACTTCGTCTCCACACCGCACGCCGTAGAAAGGCCGCTCGGCGAGTTGGGTCTGGAAAAACTCGGCGCGGTCGTGACGCGAGTGCGCCGGGGCGACATCGAACTGCCGGTCACCCACGACACGCGGCTGCAACTCGGCGACCGCGTGCAGGTGACCACCTACAAGGAGAAGGCTGTCCGCGACTTCTTCGGCAACTCGCTGACCGCGCTCACCGAAACCGGCTATTTCAGTTTCGCCGTGGGCATCATCCTTGGGCTGGTTCTCGGCCAGATTCCGTTTCCGATTCCGAGCCTGAGCCAGCCGGTGCGATTGGGCGTCGCGGGCGGGCCGCTGGTCGTCGCGCTGCTGCTTGGCTCGCGCGGGCGCACCGGGCCGTTCATTTGGAGCATTCCGGCGGAGGTCAATCTCACCCTGCGCCACTTGGGGATTCTCTTCTTCCTCGCCGCCGTCGGCGTCAAAGCCGGGCATGGGCTGCTGTCGCATCTGCGGAGTGACGGGCCGATGATTCTGGCCGTTTCGGTTGCGCTGATTGCGGCGGCGCACCTGACGCTGCTGCTCTGCCTTCGGTGTTTCAAACAACACAAACTGTCCGCGTTGCTCGGCGTCGTGGCCGGTTTGCAAACCCAGCCTGCCATCCTGACCTTCTCCGCGACCAAGGCACCGAGCGGGCCGTTGAACACGGCCTACGCGGCGGTTTATCCGCTCGCCGTCATCTTGAAAATCATCCTCGCCCAAGTGTTGCTGGCGCTGGTTTGAGTTCACACTCGACCGGGAAATCCGGCGTGGACTGCCGCCGTTATTCTACGGGAAGCCGCTAGTCCTACGGGCGTTTCCGATGACACACTTTACGCTGAGTGGCACCCGCGCGTAGCGTTCGCGCAAGACTTGAACGACCGGCGCTCCATCTTTGACTTCCTCGCTCTCCGGCGCAACACGGTGCTACTGCTCGTGGCGCTGGTGCTGGCCGGAACTGGTGAACGCCTCTGGCTCGGCTTCGCGCCCAAGTATCTTGAGACTCTCGGCGCGGGCGTGCTGGTCATCGGCCTGTTCGACGCGCTGCAAACTTTCCTCGGCGCGGTCTATGCCTATCCGGGCGGCTGGCTGACCGACCACTGGGGCCATCGCCGGTCGCTGCTGCTGTTCAATGCACTTTCGCTTGCGGGCTACGTGCTCGTGCTGGTCTGGCACCACTGGCTCGCGCTGGTCGTGGGCGCGTTTCTGTTCCTCGCGTGGAGCGCCTTGTCCTTGCCCGCGACGTTCAGCGTCGTGGCGTCGTCGCTGGACAGGAGCCAGCACACGATGGGCATTGGCGTGCAGTCGATGGTGCGCCGGGTGCCCATGATGGTCGGCCCACTCGTGGGCGGCTGGCTCATCACGCGCTTCGGCTGGGAGCAAGGTGTCCGCTACGCACTGCTCGGCTGCATCGCGCTCAGTGCGGCCACGGCGGTCTTCCAGTGGTTCATGGCGGAACCTGAGACGGAGGCCACGACCACCACGCAGAAGCCGAGTGTGAACTTCCTCGGTGTAGTGAAAGCGTTTAACCCGACGCTGCGCGAACTGCTGGTCAGCGACATCCTCATCCGTTTCTGCGAACGGCTGCCTTACGCCTTCGTCATCTTGTGGGCGATGAACCACGGCGGCGTGAGCGCCAAGGAGTTCGGCTGGCTCGTGTCCATCGAGATGGTGACGGCGATGGTCTGCTACATCCCGGTCGCGCATCTGGCCGACAAATACGGTCAGCGTCCGTTCGTGCTGGCGACCTTCGTGTTCTTCACGCTGTTCCCGCTGTCGTTGCTCTGGGCCGACAACTTCGTCTGGCTCGCCGTGGCCTTCGCTGTGCGCGGCTTGAAGGAATTTGGTGAACCCGCCCGCAAGGCGCTCATCATCGCGCAAGCCCCACCCGACCTCCGTGCCCGCACCTACGGCGCTTACTACCTCATCCGGGACTGCGTGGTGACCACCGGCTCGTTCCTTGGTGCGTGGCTGTGGAGCATCAGCCCGCAGGCAAATTTCATCGGCGCGGCGGTCTGCGGCGCACTGGGCACGGTCTGGTTCTGGTGGTTCGTCTTCTGGCGCAGGGCCGCGCCCCCGGCGCGTTCGACTTGAGATGGTCGTCTGTATACATTCCCATCGTGCGCGAGCATGAGTCTTTGAAGTTTAGCTACCGGGTGCCCGAAGGGCCGGAATGCGAGGTCGTCGAGTTGACCGTCTCCGAGATGGAGCGACTGCTCTTGGAGCGGCTTGAGGCGGCGATGGAAAACCCTACACAGGCCATGTGGGAACTGGCCCAGTTCTACAAGCGCGACAACCGACTCGACCAAGCCAGCGAGGTCTTCAACGACTTGCTGGGCCGCGTGGCCGACCTCGAAATCAAAGCCCAAGTCATCTTCTCCCTCGGCCAGACGGCGGAGAAGGCGGGTGACTTCGAGTTGGCTGTGCGATTCTACCGGGAGGCGCTCGGCATGGAGCCGTGCAGCCTGTTCACTTGGTATTTCATCCACAACAACCTTGGCTATTCGCTCAATCAGTTGGGCCGGTTTGCGGATGGCGAGCGCATCTGCCGAAACGCCATCGCCATCAGCCCGGAGCCGCCTAACGCGCACAAGAATCTCGGCCTCGCCCTCGCTGGACAGGGACGTTACCGCGAAGCTGCTGAGTCCTTCGTCGCCGCCACACAGGCCGAGGCGGCTGACCCGCGTTCCCTCCGCCATCTCGAAGCCCTGTTGGCCGAGCACCCGGAGCTTGAGTTCGACTTCGCCGGAGCGTTAGACGCCTGCCGGAAGGCCGTGGCTGTGGCCAGAGAAGCCGTTGAAAGGGCGGAAGCGCAATGGACAGCCGCAGCCCGGCAGAAGAAGCAGGCGTGAACGCATTCAAGCTCACGATGCAGGAGGCCGCACAATCGTCGGCATCTCCGGGAACTCATCCAGAAAGTAGTGATTCGAGCCGAAGCGCCCCTCATGTGTGCGCTGTTCTTTTTGCACATGCCCCATGCGGGCAAGCTCGTCCATATACTTGGAAAGCGTGCCTTTGTTCCAGCCGCAGATGACGCATAATTCATCGACGCTGGGAAACGGCACTGGACTTGATGGTTTGGCGAGGCGGCGGAGGACTACGAACAGGAATCGAGCTTGCTGGGTGAGCCTGCGGTCACAGACGAATTCGTGGCTGATGGAATCGTCCGAGCCACCTCGGACATTGAGTGTGTTCATTCTAACGAGAAGAACGTGGTGAAAAAGCAGCCGCATCCATCCTTGTCGGAGTCCGTTGCCAAAATCATCTTGCCCCCTGTGGACTCCGTGCAACTGCGCCTGTTCCCAGCACCCAAGCCGCTGGTCGAGCGGCTCGGCGTGGACTTTTTCCGCCGCGTGCCCGACGCCCCCGGCGTCTACCTGATGGCTGATGAGTTCGAGCGGCTGCTCTACGTCGGCAAGGCCAAGAGCCTGCGGGCGCGGCTCAACTCCTACCGGCACGTCCAGCCCGAACGCGCCTCACGCAAGGTCGTGCGCCTGATTCATGCCGTCAGGACAATCGTCTGGGAGGTTTGTGCGTGTCCAAACTCGGCGTTGCTTCGTGAGAACGAACTCCTGCGTATACACAAACCCAAGTTCAACGTGATGAACACCAGACCGGAGCACTACCTGTTCATCGGCGTTCGTAACTCTGTAGACAAAATCTGTATACGGCTGACCAAACTGCCGGAGCCGTTGTCCGGCGAAACACTGCACGGAGCGTTCAAGTCTCTGGGCCGTGTGCGTGCTGGCTTCACTGCGCTGCTGCGTCTGCTGTGGGCCACGGAGCACCGGCCTGAATCCGCCTTCGATTTTCCAATGCTGTTGGCTGCGGAGCGTTGTCCTGACTCTTTCGTTCTGCGTCTCGTGCGCTCTAAGTCTGGACACGTTGCCGACCTCATGCGCCGGATGCTCGATGGCCGTGATGACGAGTTGATTCAGACGTTCGAGCAGGTCAGGACATCACTGGATGGGGCACCGGTGTCACTGCAACGCCTACTCGAAGTCGATGTCGAAACGCTGAGGCTCTTCCATCAATTCGGCCCGGCACGCAATCGCAGCCTGCGTGACGTTTTCGTCTACGAGAATTCCGTCATCAGGCAAGATGAACTGGATGACCTGCTGGTGCTCATGCCACGAGCTTCCACCGTGAGCCAACCCACCAATGCCGGAGCCGCGTAGTCGGGCGTTCGGCTCCGACCTGAGTTTTACAAGACCTCGGAACTTGTGAACATCTTCCGAGGTTTCGTAAAGGCACGCTGCGCTGTCGTCAATGAAGCCGCATCAAAGCTCATCGGCTTCCTCATCCGGCTGATAGTCGGGCGTTCGCAGCGTGTCGTAGCCGCCGCCCGACCTGCGGCAGAGAGCGCCGACCTCACCAGCACGCCAGTTGAACGCTGCACTTATGCGGTCGCCGCTGAGGCGCAGCGCCGGAGGCTCGCGGTCAACAGGGATGCCGCTGCGGTTGAGCAGCGTGCGGATGCGTCTGGCGGCTGGACGGTATTCGGTTGGAAGTCCTGACGTGCCACGAAGCACGGAGACTTTCCACAGATGACAGCACCATTCCTTTTCGACTCGAACGACAACAAACCCAGCAGCGGTGAAAATCTCCACGAGTCGAAAGTGCGCCGGGAATGCAGAGCACCAAAGCGCAATCACGGTTTTCGGGTTGGCCACGTAGTCTGGGTCGGTCAGCACGGCTTCCCAATCAACGTCGGTCAGTTCGGAGAGCTTGAGGTCGTCTACCGAAGGCGCGGGCAAGCTGGTCATGTTGTCCTCCCGGCAGATGGGAAGGCGCGTGACTCATCTTCCTGATTTTGCTGGAACGCAATCCGAATCAGCTTCTTCTCCGCGTGTGCCTTTTCTGCATCCTCCAAGGCCGGGATGGTCACGTCCGCCTTCTTTGCGTAAGCCCGGTGAACTGCTTTGCTGCCGTGGCCCAAAGCGGCCTGAGCATAACGCTCGGCGAAACCGCACTCCATTGCCCGCTCGGCCCAACCGTAGCGGTAGCTGTGCAGGCTGACGCCCTTGATGCCCAAACCGTGGCATCGTTGTTTGAACTCAGTCGCCCGGTCGGCCTCGCGCACGGAGGCGAGGTAAGGAAACAGCGGCCCCGTGCGCGGCAGCGTCAACAGCACAACCTCGGCGTCCACGCCAAACCGAATCTTGCAGAGCTTCCCGTTCTTGACCCGGTTGTAGACAATCGTTTTGTCCGCCCAGTTGATGTTCTCGAAGCAAAGTCGCGCCATGTCTGTTTGCGAGCCGCCCAAGAACCAGCAAAGCTGGTAATAGGCCCGGCGCTCGTCGTTCTGTTCACGGGCGATGATGCGCTCGTGTTCTTCCCTCGTGATGCCACGCTGCGGCTTGTGAACCACCTTGGGCCACGCCCGCTTCGGGATGACCGGCCCCATGAGCCAGTTCATGTCGAGGGCGAAGTTGTGAATCTTCCGCAGGAAGTGATTGGTTGAAACGGTGCCTTCTTCGAGCGCCCGCAAGAAGTGCTGCGAGCGCGTCTCGACCAGAGGCAGGGACAGGAGCGGCTTGAACGCCTTGTCTTTGATGGCCGTGAGCATCCGCTTCTTGGTCGGCCCGTGGAGCACCTTGACCATCTGCTCCATCACGTAGAGCCAGTTCCGGCTCATCGCCTCCGGGTCAGTTGCACTCAGGTAGGTGCGGGCCTTGGCCCAGTTGAGCATGGGCTGCTGGTGGGCCTCGTTGATGGCGTTCAGCAGTTCCGTGGCCTCCGCCTTGTTGCGGGTGTCGAGACTCTCCTGCTTTCCGGTCTGCTTGTCCTTGCTGTAGTAGACGCCCCACGGACGCTTGATGAGGCCGTAACGATGCTTCATGTCTGCTTTCACGATTCTGAGGGTGAAGCAGTCGCGCCCTCCCGTGTTAGCGGGCAGTGGGCGGGCTATGCCCGTGCAGTTCCAGAACTCTGGACGGGCGACCGGACAGGTGAAGATTCAGGTGAAGATTTTGACCCTCGCGCACGCAAAACCCCAAGTAAAAGGCACTTGGAGTTGGAGGCGAGGGTCGGAATCGAACCGACGAATGCAGCTTTTGCAGAGCCGTGCCTTACCACTTGGCTACCCCGCCATCCGTGTTGCGCGGCAGACTTTATGGCAGGGCTGCGGTATCGCAAGGGAAAGTTCAGCCGCAGGCACGCCAGGGGAATGCTCATTGAGCAGCGGGCAATCCGCGAGGCCCGTCAACCGGGCGTCTCTCCCAACCTCGTTGCGCCGCTGAACG
>CAYQWK010000091.1:0-16914 GCA_964420805.1 uncultured Bifidobacteriaceae bacterium
GATCGCGCTCGCGCTCGGCGGCGGCAAGCCCGGCAACGAGATCCAGACGCCGATGGCCATCGTCATCCTGTTCGGCCTGCTCACTTCGATGATTCTCAACATGCTCATCGTCCCGGCGCTGTATCTGCGTTTCGGACGGCCCGCGCTTTCCAACCCCGGAGGTTCCCAATGAACAAACTCATCGCGTCTCTTCTGTTCGCTTGCGGCGTCGCCACGTCTGCGGCGAACCCGCCGACCAACGTCATCGCCGCCCTGACGCTGCAACGAGCGTTCGACCTCGCCGAACGCAAGCACCCCGGCCTCGCCGAGTCGAAGGCGCTCGTCGATGCCGCCGGGGGCCGCGCCGAGCGGGCGGGCAAACTCCCGAACCCGGAAGGCATCGCCCGCATCGAGAGCGCACCAATGAAAAGGCGCACGTTCGATGATGCGGAATACCTCGCGGGCGTGGCGCAACCGGTTCCGCTGGGCGGCCGGTTGGGCAAGGCAAGGCAGGTCGAACAACTCGAACGCGAACGGCTAGAGAGGGAACTGGAAGTGCGCCGCCGCGAATTGCACCGGCGCGTACACAGCGCCTTCGCCACCGCGCTGTATCAGGAAAAGGCGTGGCAGGCGCAGAAGGAACTTGTCACAGGCGCGGAGAAGTTGGTGGCCACGACGAAGGCCCGCGTGGAGGCGGGCGACACCTTGCGCGAGGATCTGGCCCGCGCCGAGATGGAACAGGCCCGCGCCAGGGTCGAACTGCATCGCGCCGAGGCGGCGCACGAGCAGGCGATGGCGGCGTTGAACGCCGCCATTGGTGATCCGGCGCTGGCGGTGAAATCACTTGAAGGCAGTTTGGAGGCGGCGTTCGAGATTCCGACCCTGGAATCGCTGGCGGCGGGACTGGGCTCGCATCCGGCGATGGCGCTGGCCGACGCGGACCTCCGCGCCAGCAGTGCGCGCGCGGAACTGGCCAGAGCCGAGCGCATCCCGGACGTGAAGGTGGATGTGCTTTACCGGCGCTTGCAGGCGGAGAAGGTGAATGCCTTCGATGTCGGCGTGAGCGTTCCGTTGCCGGTGTTCGACCGGAACCAGGGACGCCTACGTGAAGCCCGCGCCGAGGCCGCCGCCGCGGAGGCCCGTTCACGTTCGATCCAAAACGATCTGGCCTTCCGCCTGCGCGACGCGCACTCAAAACTCACCGCCGCCCTGGCCGGCAGCCGCGCGTTGAAGACGGAAATCCTGCCCCGCGCCGACACGGTGTGGAAAGCCGCCGAGGCGCGATACGCGGCCGGGGACATCAGCCTGGCCGAAGTCCTGCCCGCGCGCCGCGACCGGGCGGCGGCGCAGTTGGGCCACCTTGAATCCCTCCGCGACGTGATGCAGGCGTGGGCGGAGGTGCGGGCGTTGGGGGGAAAGTGAGCAGTCGGGAAAGTGGGCGGGTGGGAAAAGGGGCGGAGCGAACCGGTCCGCCCGTTTGAGCGGCCTCCACCCTCCCCGGTGCGAAGGCTTGAATGCGGTGCTAGAGCAAGGCAGGCTTGGCGGACCAGATGAAACAAATGCAACCCATCCTGCTTCTGCGGGGATTCGTGCCGTCCGCCGGCATGGCGCTGGTTGCGATCGCGTTGGTCGCGGGTTTGACCTTTGCCGCAGACGCGGCGACCACCGGCCCCCTCCGGCGTGCCCATGCGCACAACGACTATGAACATGCGAACCCTTTATTCGACGCGTTGTCGCACGGGTTCTGGAGCGTCGAGGCGGACATCTGGCTGCGGGGGACGAATCTGGTCGTGTCGCACACCGCGCCGATTCTCTCGGGCGTGGGCACGTTGAAGGATCTTTACCTCGACCCGTTGCGAGAGTTCGCAAGGACGAACGCGGCGGCGTTCAAGGCGGCCGGGCCGTTGACGTTGTTGATCGACTTGAAGTCGGACGGCAAACGCACCTACGCGGCGCTGGACCAGATGTTGCGCGGCTACACGAACTTGTTCACGCGGTTCGAGGGCGGCCGCATCGAGACCAACTCCGTGCTGGTGCTCATCTCTGGCAGCCGGCCGGTCGAGATGTTGCGCACGCAGGCGGTGCGGCACGCGGCGCTGGATGGGCGGATGGCCGACTTGACGAACAACATTCCCGCATCCCTGACGCCTTTGATGAGCGATAACTGGCCAAACCAGTTCCGCTGGCGGGGCAAGGAGGCGATGGACCCGGCCGAGCGGGAGAAGCTGCGCGCCTTCGTGAAGCAAATGCACGCGCAAGGCCGGCGGGTGCGGTTCTGGAATGTGGCGGACACGCCCGAGGTCTGGCGCGAGCTTTATGATGCGGGCGTGGATCTGTTGAACACGGACAAGCTGGAGGAGATGGAGGAATTCCTCCGCGCGAGATGAACCGCCAGTTGTCGCCGCCAGCTTGGCTTAATCGCAGCTTAATGCTGGACGCCACATAGTCGCCGCACGATCCGTTGAATCCTTGAATACCGCGCACTCCCAACCCGGCAAGATCATCACCGCCGCCGTCCTTGGCTGCCTCGCCATCATCGCACTGGCGTTCATGCTGTTCTGGCATTCCACACCGTTCGACGAACGGCCGCACGTCGGGTTTGGCGAGGCGGCGGCGCGCGAGGCGGCGAAGCTGGCGGGACCGGGCGGGAAGGTGGCGCTGATCTCAGTGGACATTGCGCTGGTGGACCGGCCAGCCCTCAAGGCGCAGTTGCGGGCCTTTGAGGAGACGCTGAAGAAATCCGGGCACAGTATCGCAGTCCGCAAAACGGTGGGGCTGGACGACGTGCGGGTGTTGCGCGCGCCGCCGGACGCCTTTTTTGAGTTGCTGCGCAAACAGGCCGAGAACGACGTAATCGTGTCGCTGGTCGGGCCGCCTGTTCTTTCGCCGGAGCAATGGCGCAAGGTACCGGAGAAACACGCGCGGGTGCTGGCCTACGTTTCCCCGGACCTTGTGGCGGGCATGGACGTGAAAGGGTTGTTGCAGCAGGGCCTGATGAACACGGCGATTGTCACGAGACCACGACCGATGGGTTCCCTGCCCCTGAACGGCGGACCGACGGAGTGGTTCCGTTGCCTGTTCCAAATCGTGACCCCGGACAATCTCGCCGACCTGCCGATGCCCGACTCCGCGCCGCAGCCCTGAACCATGCGCACCCGCCCTGTAATTCCTCGTGCCCGTCGCGGTTTCGCAATGCCGGACCTGTTGCTGACCGTTGCCATCGTGCTGGCGCTCACGGCGGTGGCGCTGCCGTGCCTGAAACAGCAACGCGCGGGGAGCCGCCGCGCCACCTGCACGGCCAACCTCAAGCAGCTCAACCGCGCCATGCAGCAATATGCAGATGAACATGCCGGCGCTCTCCCCTCGCGCTCGATCGGCCCGGGTGCGCTCTGGTGGTTTTACAAGGAACTGGTGAAGGGCTACGTCGGCATCACCGCGCCCTCGTCGCCGGCTGACAAGGTGTTCGCCTGTCCCGACGATCGTGGATACGAGGAGCCGGTGCCGTTCTGGAAGAGCGCGAAATTCGATTACGGCAGCTACAACTTTAACGGGGTGAATCTGCCCGGTGTGCCACACATCGCCGGCCGGACCGTGGCCTCGATCCAGGATCCGAAGAAGACGCTGTTGATGATGGAATGGACAGCGCACGGGCCACTCTCGTGGCATCGCAGTAAGACCGGCTCGAAGAACCACCCCTTTTACAACGACGCAGAGAGCGTGGTCGGCTACGTCGATGGACACGTGGACTTTATCAAGATATACTACGACGGAATGAACCCCGCATACGCGCGCGACCCGATCCCGGGCTACAACTACAAATACAGTGGTGATTGAAGCCGCGTTCCCCATTTCCATGAAACAACTCCTCCTGCTCTGCACATTGGTCCCGCTCCTGGTTTCGACGGCGCGGGCCACGATCATCTCCACGCCCTGGCGCCCGCTCTTCAAGGGCATTGAACACTCGGCCGGAACGAACACGGCCGACGCGGTCATCCAGCGGCTCTCGGTGGCGAACTGTTTGCGCGTGGATCTCCAGGATCCGGACGTGCAGCTCCTGCCATCGCCGCCCAACACCAACAATTACGTCACCAACTACTATGAAACTTACGCCCTGAGCTTGAGCAACTTTCTCAAGCGGCACAGTCTAGCGGTGGCTACGGTGGCGAACTTTTACGACACCGACCAGGGATCCAGCCCCACCACTGAAGGCATCCCTGCCACCGTTTTCGGTCTTCTCGTTACCACAGGCATGGTCGTATCGACGCCTGATTACGGCCCAGACAGTAACAACCGCTGGGTTTCCCTGCTCTTCACAACGAACAAGACCCCAATCCTCGTGCTTTCCAACGGTCCTCCGGGAACCAACCTCACCGGCATCTACAACGCCGTGAGCGGATACTACCCGGTCATCACCAACGGCATTGTCCCTGCGGATGGCGTCCTTTCCGCCGCATATCCTGACTTCTCCGTGCATGGCGAGCAGCCCCGAACCGTGTTCGGCGTGTCGCAGGATAAGCGATATTTATACATGATGACCATTGACGGCCGGCAGAGCCACAGCCGCGGAGCCACGAGCTACGAAGCCGGCATCTGGATCCAGTATTTCGGCGCGTGGGACGCAGTGAACATGGACGGCGGGGGATCGGCGGCGATGTATTATCGCGACTGCGCGGGCAACCCAGCCCCGTTGGGCAAATCAAGCTATCCGCTCACCGTGAATCCTCCTCGCGAGCGCTACACCGGCTGCCATTTGGGTATTTGGGCTCCCGCTTTGGACAACTTCTTCAGCGGCATTAACGCGACCAGCACCACCACCTCCGCCAGCATCAGTTGGAACACTGCGAGCAACGCGACCACGCAGGTCGAGTACGGCCTCTCCACGAACTTTGGCACCTTTTCGGCCTACGACGCGACGCCAACCACAAACCACACAGTGACGCTCACCGGCCTTGCCCAAGGGACGCGCTATTATTACCGCATCCTGTCCGCGGCCAATGGCGTGACCAATGTCTCGGCCTGCGGGCAAACTTCGTTCAACACGACCATCGCCGGGCTGACCGTGGGCTTCCCGCTCACCGCCACCTGGCGCTACAATGTGGCAAACTTGGACGGGATTTCCTGGACGACATTGGGCTACGATGATTCTGCCTGGACTACGGGCGTGGCACCTTTCTGGGCTGACAGCCGCGCGAACACACCGACCCTTTCCAACCTGGGCATTCCAAACATCGCCTCCGGCACACGCATCGGAGTGAATCCTTCCACGACATATCCCTACGTGACCCATTATTTCCGCACCAAATTCGTGTTCTCCGGCGCACTAGCCGGGGCGAGCCTCATTTTCTCGAACTACATCGACGATGGTGTGGTGTTTCACCTGAACGGCTTCGAGGTGTTTCGCACCAACATGCCCGCCGGGGCCGTGTTCAACGCCACCACCGCCGCCTCGAACAACTGCCCGCCGCAGAACAACGCCACCTGCCCGCAAGTATTCACCCTCAGCGGCAGTTCGTTGAGCAATCTCGTCGTCGGCACCAACGTCGTCTCGGTTGAACTGCACAACATCCTCGCCAACAGCGCCGACGCGGTTTACGAGGGTGCTCTGTTTTATGTCGCCGGAAGTCCCCCGGTCGTGCCACCGCTCATCACCAACGTGGTTGTGCTGCCCGGGGAGACGAACTGCGTGATCACGTGGACCACCATCTCAAACGCCACCTCCCAAATTCTCTACGGCACCACCCCCGCGCTTGGCTCCTCGACGCCGCTCGACACGAACCTCATCACCAACCACGCCATGGTTTTGACCAATCTTGCACGGCTGACCACCTACAATTTCCGTATCGTGTCCGCGTATGGCGGCAGCAACCACACCTACGAAGGCACCTTTACCACCGTACCCTATGTCGTGACGGTCATTCCCATGACGAACACCTGGCGCTACACCACCAACAATGTGTCCGGCACCAACTGGACTTCCCCGGCCTACAACGACACTGCATGGCCCGGCCAGGGTGCCGGCTTGCTTTACATCGAGGACAACAATGGTGTTGCTCCGCGCAACACACTTCTACCCCTCGGCGGCAACGGCTTCCCCATGCCGACGTATTATTTCCGAACACACTTCACCGGTCCCGCATCACTCACCGGCTACACGCTCGTGCTGTCCAACCAGGTTGATGACGGCGCGGTGTTCTATCTCAATGGCGTCGAGATTCAGCGCGTGCGCATGGCCTCCGGGCCGGTGGCCTACGACACGCTGGCGAGCGCCTGTCCGCCCGACAACTGCGACAGCAGCGGCGAAGTGCCCGACGTGTTCCGTCTCTCCGGCAGCGTGCTGACCAATGTCAACCTCGGCGGCGACAACGTGCTGGCCGTTGAAGTGCATCAAGTTGCCAACAACAGCTCTGACGTTGTCTTCGGCTCGGCGGCGTCAGTCGTACGCGCCACGGCTTCCGAGACACGGATGAACATCGGCCATGCCGGCAGTTTCTACTCGGTCACCTGGCCAGGGCTTTACCTGACCCTGCAACACGCGACCAACCTGTCTGGCACCAACCTCTGGACCGACATTCCCGGCCCTGTGCGCATCAGCCCTTACTCAGTGACCAATCCCGCCGGCACGCGCTTCTTCCGGTTGCGCGACTGACCGGACCCGACTCGCGCCATGGTGAAAGAGCTTCGAATCTCCAAACGCCACCGCATTGCCCTCGCGGCGGCGGTGTTGGTCTGGGCTGGCGTCTGGACCGCCCGGATCGTGCCGGACTTCCTGCCCATTGCGGTTCATTCCTCGTCCGAGTTTGGCCCCGGCATCTGCTTCACCAACGTTTTCGTCGAACGTCATCCGTGGTCCATCAACGTCGTGCGTCTGGATCGCGCGCAGGCCGACATTGAAATTCACTCCGTCCACGCCACGGACCGTGCACTGGGCATGACAAACCTCAGCGCCATCATGTCGAATACTGTGCGGCTGGGCGTGCCACTTGCCGGCGTGAACGGCGATTTCTACCAGCGCGAACGAGCCTACGCGGGCGATCCGCGCGGGCTTCAAATCGTGCAAGGCGAGGTTCTCAGCGCGCCCGTCCGCAGCAACGTCGGCGGGGCCGCCTTCTGGATCGACGCCTCGGGCACACCGCACACCGGCTACGTGCGCTCCGAGTTCGCCGCTCGCTGGCCGGACGGTCGCAGCCTGCCGCTCTGGCTCAACGAGGAGCGGTTGGACGAACGCGCCGTTCTTTACACGCCGGCGCTTGGCCGCTCCACGCATACCAAGTCCAACGGCCTCGAACTCGTCCTCGAACCTGCGTCCGGAGGCGTTTTCAGCCCGTTGCGCCTCGGCGAGACGATCGCCGCGCGTGTCCGCGAGGTTCACACCAACGACAACACCCGCCTCACTAACGGCCTGTTCGTCCTTTCCCTCGGCAAGGTGCTCGCCGCCTCCCTGCCGACGCCAAAACCCGGCGACGTCATTGAACTGTCAACCGCCACCGCGCCGGATCTGAAGAACGCCCGAACCGCCCTCAGCGGCGGACCCGTGTTGTTGCTCGGAGGCGAGCGCGATGATTGGGACGCCCGTAACGCCGGTGTGATCAGCAGCACCAACTACAGCGTCCGTTCCATGTCCGAGGAGCACCCGCGCACGGCTCTCGGCTGGAACGATCAGTTTTTCTACCTCATCCAGGTCGATGGCCGGCAATCAAAGCTCTCTATTGGCATGACCCTGCGTGAACTAACCCGCGTCTTCAAACGCCTCGGCTGCACCGAGGCCATGAACCTCGACGGCGGCGGCTCCGCCACCATCTGGTGCAACGGAAGAATCGTGAACAGCCCAGCCGACAAAAAGGAGCGCGCCATCGCGAACGCACTCGTCCTCGTGCGCCGTCCGCCGGGAAACACCGCTTCCAAATAAGCCGCCCGTGAGCCCCCGCCCTCATTCATCCCGCCGTCGCGCCGCCCTGCGGAGCGCCGCGTGGGTGCTGGGGACGGCCTTGCTCGCCTGCGTCCAGGCTCATGCTTCGGGCACGAACCATCCCGCCGTCCCGGTGACTTACCGTCACGAGGTGGTGAAGGACGAGCCGTGGTCGATCCACATTGCACGCGTGGACCGCCGGGCCGGGGGCGTTTCCATCACCACCGCGCTCGGCCAGGGCAAGGTGCTGGGCCTGGGCACGCTCTCCGAGATGGTTCGCGCAATGCCGCCCGCGGCAGGACGCCCTGTGGCCGCCATCAACGGCGACTTCTTCAACGGCACCCGGCGCTACCCCGGCGATCCCGAGGGTCTGCAAATCGCGCGTGGCGAACTCATCAGCGCGCCCACGGAGCAACGCTCCTGTTTCTGGATAGATGCCACCGGCAATCCGCACCTGACCAACGTGCATTCGCTCCTGCGCGCCTCCTTTCAGAACGGCACGCGCACCGAGATCGGTCTGAACCAGGAGCGCGATTCCGACATGGCGGTGCTCTACACGTCGGCCATTGGAGACTCGACACGCACCAGCGGCGGGCTGGAGTTCATACTTGAACGCCACGGCACCAACGCCTGGCTGCCTCTGGGGGCGGGCACCGAAACCTACGCGCGCGTGCGCGAGATTTCGACACTGGGCGACTCGCCAGTGACGCCTCAAACCATGGTGTTGAGCGTTGGATCGTCGCTGACCTCAAAGATGCGCGGGGTCGCCAAAGGCTCCACAGTCAAAATCACGACCGCCACGCTGCCCATGATGACCGGCGCGCAAACTGCGCTCGGCGGCGGACCCGCGCTCGTGCGCGGCGGGAAGGTCCTGCCATTCCGCGGGCTGCAACTGCGTCACCCGCGCTCCGCCTTTGGCTGGAACAAGGATGCCTATTTCCTCGTGGTCGTGGACGGCCGGCAAACCTCCTCCGCGGGAATGAGCTTCAAGGAGTTGGCTGCCTACATGGTGAAGCTGGGCTGCACGGAGGCCATGAATCTCGACGGCGGCGGTTCCGCCACCTTCTGGGTCAACGGCACCGTGGTAAGCAGCCCCTCCGAAGGCCAGGAACGCGCGTCCGCCAATGCCCTGGTCGTCGTTCAGGAGGAATCGCGCAAATGAGGACGGGCGCGAGTTCAGGAAGCCGCCACGAACGGAACGGCTTCACCGTATCGCGCCATCTGCTGGCCACATTCGTTCTGATCCTCGCCGTCCCCCTGGTCCACGCGGCCGTCGGCGAAGACCTTTTCACCAACGGATCCGTGCGCCACCTGGAAATCACCATCGCACGGACCAACATCGCTGCGTTGCGAGGCTCGGCCCGCAAGGCCGTGCCGGCAGTGATCCGCGAGAACGGACGGCGCTGGGAATCCGCGGGCGTGCATCTCAAGGGGGCAACGGGAAGCTTTCGCGGCATCGACGACAAGCCGTCGTTCACGCTCACCTTCGACCGCTATGATTCCACGCAACGCTTTCATGGGCTGGCCAAGGTTCATTTGAACAACTCAGTCGAAGATCCCTCGTTCATGAGCGAGTGGCTCGGCTCCGAATTGTTCCGCGCCGGCGGCGTTCCGGCGGCGCGCGCCACCCACGCGGCGGTTAATCTCAATGGGAGGAACCTCGGCCTTTTCGTGCTCGTCGAGGGGCTGACCGAAGAATTCCTCGCCGGCCAGTTCCGCCGCACAGACGGGCATCTCTACGAACCCGGCCCCGGCAACGACGTGAACGAGGAGATGGACGAGAAGACAGGCCGCCGCCCACGGCATCAAGGGGACCTCAAAGCGCTGACCCTCGCGCTCGCGGAAACCAACATCGCCACGCGCTGGCCCGGCATCGAGGCGCGGCTCGACGTGCCACGCTTCATCTCGTTCATGGCGCTGGAAATGATGCTCGCCCATCGCGACGGCTACTCGCTGGCCCGCAACAATTTCCGCATCTATCACGACATGGACGCGGGCAGAATGGTCTTCATCCCGCACGGTATGGACCAGCTGTTCGGTGCCGCCCCGCTGACCTTGCGCCCGCGCATGAACGGGCTGGTGGCGCGGACCATCCTCGCCATGCCGGAAGGCCTCGCCCAATACCGGGCACGGGCCGGCGTTCTTTACTCGAACGTGTTCAACCTCGAAGCAATCGGGAAACGCATTGACGCACGAGCCGTGTTGCTGCGGCGCGAGACCGGTCTGTTGAATCGCAGTGCCTATGATCGCGAGGTGGCGGCGTTCAAGGCGCGCGTCGCCGCGCGCCACCTACAGGTCGGGGAGATGTTGCGCCGTCCGGAACCGGTTCCGCTCGATTTGCGCGGCGGGCCGTTGGCACCCGCCAACTGGCGCGCCGTGGACTCCGCGCCAGGCGGAATCATCGACCAGACCAAGGCGCCTGACGAAAAATCTGCGCTCCGCATCCGCGCGGGCGGAAACACCGGCGCCTCATGGCGTTTCTCGGTGTTGCTCGCGCCCGGCGCGTACCGTTTCGCAGCATCCGCCCGGACGGCCAGCGTAGGCCCGCTTCCTTTCGGACAGAAGCACGGTGCCTGCCTCAAGGCCGGTTCCGGAGCACGCAGCGAATCTCTGACCGGCGACCGTCCGTGGACGGACTTGCGCGTCGATTTCAAGGTCACGGAAGCTCAGGAAATCGAGCTGGCTTGTGAACTTCGCGCGAGCGCGGGAGAGGTTTGGTTCGACACCGGTTCACTGCGCCTGTCGCGAACCGGAGACGAATGACCGGGAAACGAACAGTTGACATAACACTAACAGCCCAGAATCTAAGCAGGATTATGAGAACAGGAAAAACACAGCGGCATAGCGCGTTCACCCTCATTGAGTTGCTGGTTGTCATTGCCATCATCGCCATTCTCGCCTCGCTGCTCCTGCCGGCGCTGGCCAAGGCCAAGGCCAAAGCCCAGCGTGTTTCCTGCATGAACAACCTCAAGCAGATCGCCCTGGCCTTCCGCATCTACGCCAACGACAACGAAGGTAAGTTCCCCTGGAACTCGGACACGCTGCTGGGTGGCACATTCAACGGGCTGGACTGGGCCGACCACTACCGGTACGCCTCGAACGAGCTGACCACGCCCAAGATCGTCGTCTGCCCGACGGACAAGGACAAATCCGTCGCCGCCAACTGGCCGGTTTCGGATGGCGACCGCAACTTCAGCTATTTCATCGGCCTCGACTCGACCGAGCAACTGCCGCTCTCGATTGTGGCCGGCGACCGGAACGTGGACAGCGTTTCCTACCACTGGGACGACGCCGCCGGCACCTCCATCGATGCGAAATGGAACTCCCTGATGCACGTGCGCTCGGGCAACATCGCGCTGGGCGACGGGAGCGTGCAGTTCACCACCACGCCGCAACTCATCGAGCAGATCGTCAACTCCCGCGCCGGCGGAAGCACAAACGTCTGGTTCGCCCCGCCCCAGGGCGTGCAGTAAGGTGCCATTCATCAAGCGTCAGCCCAGGCGCATCGCAGTTTCTTGCAGATAATGGCTGTCGCGCTGCCTCCCTCTGCAGTGTTGCTCCGAAGGGGGACAGCGCGACGAATTCCATCACCTGGAATTACAGACCTTGCGAGAAACTGAGATGCACCCAGTCCGCCCTTCGCGCCACGAAATCTCTTGGTGCGCCGCCGCCGCCTTCGCATACTCGCGCGCATGAATCATGTCGGCATCGGATACGATGTGCATCAACTGGTCGAAGGGCGGAAGCTCTATCTGGGCGGTGTCGAAATCGCGCATACCATGGGCCTTGACGGGCATTCCGACGCAGATGCGCTGATGCACGCCATCTGCGACGCCGTGCTGGGCGCGCTTGGGGAGCCGGACATCGGCCATTTCTTTCCGAATACAGACCCTCGCTGGCGCAACGTGCGCAGCCGGGTGTTCCTCGAGGAGGCCGCGCGGCAGGTGGCGTTTCGCGAGGGGCGCATCGTCAACATCGACTCCACGGTGATCGCGCAGGCGCCGAAGATCGCTCCGCACATCCAGGCGATGAAGCAGCAGATCGCCGGTGCGCTGAACATCAACATCAACCGCGTCTCGATCAAGGCGACCACAAACGAGCACCTCGGCTTTATCGGGCGCGGCGAGGGCATCGCCGCAATGGCCGTGGCGAGCGTGGACGTGCCGGAACATTGAACGACAGAAGGCGGCATGGCCAAGGCAGAGATTAGTTGGAAACGGACGAACGAAGAAGGTGAACGCGTGCAGGTGTACGCCCATCACGTCGGCAACCGGTGGATTTTCTACGCCAGAGAAAAACGGTTCGACCAATGGCAGGAGCAAGCCGATCCACCACTGGAGGACTGGCTGGAACTGCTCGACGGCGTGCGCCGGCGAATTTCACGCCGGCTCGTGCGCCCAGAGGAGGAGCACCGCGTTTTGAACTCGATAAAACAACGTTTTCCAGACATTGAAATCCGATAAACCACTGGCGCAGGCAACCTGAACCCATTCCATGAAGCGGCCGTTGATCCTCATTTCCCCAAGCACCCAGCAGAAAGGCGTCGAATTCGCCGACTGTTCGCTGAACCTCTCGAACCAGTACGCCCTGGCCGTCGTCGCGGGTGGAGGCATGCCCTGGGCCATGCCGTGCCTCGCGGAGGACTCACTTGTCCGCGCGGCGGTGGAACGCTGCGACGGTGTGATGCTGACGGGCGGGGACGACATCCAGTCGCAGCTCTATGCAGAACATCTTCCCGCGAAGCTGCGGCGGACGGTTCAAGGCGTGGACGGCGTCCGAGACCTGTTTGAGCTGATGTTGATTCGCGAGACGCTGCGGCAGCGAAAGCCGCTACTGGCCATCTGCCGCGGCCACCAACTCCTCAACGTGGCGCTGGGCGGGACCTTGATTGTTGACCTGCCCATCCAGGCCCCCGGCCCGATCAACCACCGGCGGATGGATCGCAAGAATGACTGCGTCCACGAAGTGGAATTGACTCATCGGAGCCTGCTCTACAGTATTACGCGCAGAGCAAAGTTCGGTGTGAACAGCTCGCACCATCAGGCTGTTCACCGGGTGGCCGATTCACTTTGGGTCACCGCCAGAAGTTCTGATGGAGTGGTTGAGGCTCTTGAGCTTGGGCCTGACGACTCGCGAAAATCACCGTTCCTCCTGGCAGTGCAGTTTCATCCTGAACGGTTGTTTGACCGCCATGCGGAACATCTGCGAATATTCAAATCCTTCGTGCGCGCCGCGGCCGGAAAAAAGAATCTATGAAGCCAAAAGTTGTGATCGTGGACGATGAGGCGGTGATCCGTGAATTCGTCCGCACGACTCTCGAGAAGAACGGCTACGAAGTCATCGAAGCCGAGGACGGCGCCACGTTGAAAGCCGCCCTTGAAGGCCCGGCCCCGGACGTGGTCCTGCTCGACTTGAAACTTCCGGATTCCGACGGCCTCACGCTCCTGCCGCTCGTGAAGAAGGGCTGGCCGGATTCCGAGGTCATCGTGCTGACCGGCCATGGATCAATCGAAGTGGCCGTCGAGGCGACCAAGCGCGGCGCCTATTACTTCCAAAGCAAGCCGTTCGACGGCGCGACGCTGAAACTCCAGGTCGAGCGCGCCCTCGACCACAAGCAGATCAACGAGCAGAACAGCGCCCTGCGCCGCGCCCTCACCACCATGAGCGGCGGCGCCGCCCCTGTCTTCCAGAGCGCGGCCATGAAGCAGGTTGTGCGCACCATCGAACGCGTCGCCCCCAGTGATGTCTCCATCCTCATCACCGGCGAAAGCGGCACTGGCAAGGAGGTCATCGCCGACCTCATCCACGCCCTCAGCCCGCGCAGCAAGGGCCCGAACATTAAGGTGAATTGCGCCGCCCTGCCCCGCGAACTGATCGAGAGCGAGCTTTTCGGCTCGGTCAAAGGCGCCTTTACCGGCGCACAGGCGGACCGCGACGGCCTCTTCCGCCAGGCGGAGGGCGGCACGCTGTTGCTGGACGAGCTTTCCGAAATGCCCATCGACACCCAAAGCAAGCTGCTGCGCGTGCTTCAGGAAAAGGAAGTGCGCCCCGTCGGCGGCAAGAACAGCTACAAGATCGACTGCCGCGTCATCGCCGCCACCAACCGCGTGCCCGCCGAGGCAATCAAGGACGGCAAGCTTCGCGAGGACCTTTTTTACCGCATTAGCGCCATCTCCGTTTACCTGCCGCCGCTGCGCGACCGGCGGGAGGACATTGTCCCCCTGGCCACGGCCTTCCTGAAACGCTTCGCCGCGCAGGCCAACCGTGTCATCACCGGCTTCACTCCGCTGGCCGCCGACGTGATGCGGCGCTTTGACTGGCCCGGCAACGTCCGCCAGCTCCAGAACGAAGTGCAGCGTGCCGTGCTCATGTCCGAAGGAAAGGTGATCGACATCGGCGACCTCACGATCAACGTGACCGAGATTTCCGAGCAAACCGCCCCCGCGTCGAGCTTCACGCTCATGGAGGCTATGGAACGCAACACCATCGTCCAAGTCCTGAAGGAAACGCGCGGCAACAAACTCGAAACCGCCAAGCGCCTCGGCATCGGCCGCCAGACGCTCTACAACAAGATCAAGAACTACGGCATCGAGTCCTGAGGCGCGCGGTTGAATCCGTCGGCCCCGGCGTCTAATCTCGGGGCCATGCTTCCCCGGCCAATACGTCTCATCGCGTATGTGTTGCTTGCGCTGGTCTTCCGTCCAGCGACTCCCGCAGCACTCGGCGCGACGAGCCTTCACACCGCGTGGCTCTGGCATTTGCATCAGCCGGTTTACTGGCCGGACCGCCGCAGCTACGGATCAGATCATTACGAGGCGGCGTGGGACACCATCCAGCAACAGGACGCGGGCCGGGCGCATCCCGCGCCGGAGGTTCTACGCAATATCTTCGGCGTGGACGACCGGAAGTTCGCCTATCAAGGCCGCCCCAGGGACACGCTGTCGTCGATTGGCTCCCATCTGAACTCGGGCGCGCAGATCAGCTACTCGGGCGCGTTGATGGAGAACGTGCAGTCGCTCGGCGCGGCAGGACAGCTCGGCTATGGCAGCACCTGGAACCAGCCGAACCGCACCGCGCGCGGTTGGACGACCACGGACGGCAAGCCGCGAATGGACCTGGTGAACTTCACATATCATCACGCGCTCGCGCCGTTGCTCAGCGAGGAAACACTGGAGATGGAGTTGCGCATCCACAAACGGCAGATGGAGATCTTCTGGGGCACGAATCCGCCTCCTTCGCGCGGGTGGTTCCCCACGGAAACATGTTTCAGCACGCGGCTCATTCCGGTGCTCAAACGCGTGGGCATCGAATGGAGCATCGTGGCGAACAGCCATCTGTCTCGCGCCTGCACCGACTTTCCGCTGGTCATTGGCAGCGGCGGGGAGAACTGCGACATCCCGAACCGCGCGGATCAGTTGAACCCCGCGCAGGGCGCCGCGAACTACAAGCGGCTTTCCATCGATCGCGGCATCTCGCCCGCTGCGGCGATGCCGTTCGCGTATCAACTTCACTGGGCGCGGCACGTCGATCCCGAGACCGGCGCCGAGGCGCGGTTGATTCTCGTGCCGAGCGACCAGGCGCTGGGCTGGAAGGACAGTTACAGCTCGTGGGATTTGAACCTGTTGAACGACCTGCGTGATCGCAACGATGCCGCCAGTCCCGCGCTGGTGATGCTGGCGCACGACGGCGACAACGCGTGGAGCGGCGGCTACAGCTATTACAGCGAATGGGTTCCGAATTTCACCGGGCAGGCCGCCGGGCGCGGCTACGAGCCGACGACGGTCGAGCAGTTTCTCGTCGATCACACCCCCGCGTCGAACGATCTGGTCCACATCGAAGACGGCGGCTGGGTCTATGCAGACGGCGATTTCGGCTCGCCGGTTTTCATCAACTGGCACTGGCCGCCGAGCCGGAGCGTGGCCGGCGTGAACGTGGTTGATCCCGCCCTCGGCACCAGCGACAAGGCAGACAACTGGCGCGTCATCCTCGCCACCGAAAACCGCGTGAAGACCGCGCAGCAAATCTCCGGTGCGACGCCGCGCATCGATCAAGTGCGCGACCCATCCAGCTACGGCCAGACGCCGAACGGCGTTGAGTTGGGCTGGCACTACTACCTCGGCGGCCTCGACAGCGGTTTTGTCTATTACGGCTGCCACGACGATGAATGCCAGCGAGCCGCCGCCGCGCAAAGCAACGCGGTGCGAAATGTGAATCCAGTCATCGCAGGCAATCCCGCCGCCGATACCACGCCACCGACGATCTTTCTCCCGCAGCGGCATCCGTGGAATCCTGGCGGCACAAACTTCGGCGTGCAGTATTCGTATCGACTCACCGTGGCCACGAACACGGACTTCTGGGTCTGGACCTACGGTTACGACGTGAGCGGCATCAGCAACGTGACGCTCTTTGTCCGTGTCAACGGCACGAACCCGCCGACGCAGGACCAGTTCAAGACTTACGCGGGCGGGCCACAGGCAGGCGCGTGGCAGTCGTTCACCATGACGCAGCGCGTCGTTGCGCCGGTCATCGGCGTCACGCCGCAATATCTCGCGGATTACTACTATTCACGCGTGACCGGGCTGTCGAACGTGTTTGCGGATTACCACGTCAGCGCAACGGACACGCGCGGCAACACCTTCAAGTCACCCATCCAGCACGTCTGGATCGGCGGGAACGTCTCCGGTGGAACACCGTCCACGAACCCGCCGCCCACGCCACAGAATCTGGTCATCGGCTCGGTCTCCTCGAACCGCCTCACGCTCAGTTGGTCCGTGGCCAGCGGCGCCAGCGCCTATCGCATTCTGCGCGGCGGAACGAATCTCGCGGTCACAACAGCGACAGCCTTCACCGACTCGAACCTTCAGCCCTCCACCGCATATTGCTATGCGGTGCTCGCTACAAATGCTTACGGCACGTCCGCGCCCGGCGCGCAGGTTTGCGCGATGACCACGACGCCCTCGACAAACGCGCCGGGACAGCCGCCCTTCGTGATGGACGGCGCGAAGGATTTCACGAACTACCTGTGGTCG
>CAYQWK010000092.1:0-16809 GCA_964420805.1 uncultured Bifidobacteriaceae bacterium
TCGAAGTTCAAGTCGCTGCTGCTTCCAACGACTTGATGCACCTCGACCGCGAAGGTGTTTGTGCCCGCGATGAACTGCGAGGGCGCGAGCGTTTTACTCAGGTAGGAATCCGGCTCCGTCTGGTCGAGGGCGAGCGTGGCGGTCGTGATCGCGCCGGTCGGCATATTGTCGCGCCAGACCTCGGCGCCATTCAGGTAGGCCACGAAGCCGTCATCGCGCAGGATTTGCAGGCGGTAGCTCGCGTAGTTCGTCGGGTTCGACAAGGTGAACGTGCGGCGGAAGTAGTAGGTGATGAATTTGTTCGCCGCGTCGGGGCCGTAGTTCAACACCGTCGTCTCGTTGCTCTGGCCGTAGCCGAGGATGCCCGCGCCGCTGGCCCATGCGGCGTGATTGAAATTGTTGCTGCGCCACGCCGCGCCCTGATCGCTGCCGTCGTCGAGGTAACGCCAGGTCGAGTTCGTGTTGATGAGCGTGGTGTAAACATCCGGCGGGTCTGTCCCGGTGATGAAGTCGGCGGCGGTGAAGCTCGGCCCGACCGTGACCGGATTGGAGAAGAACGGCTTCAGGAAACTGGTGTTGGCGCTGACCAGTTCCGCCGCGCTCACCGTGTAACTGCCGGCCGCCAGCCCAACCACTGCGTAGGTCCCGTCGCTGTCGGTGTAAGCTGACTTGGAGCCGGCGGTGATCTTGATGCCGCGCACCGGCTGCTGATTCTGGTCGAGCACACGGCCGCTGATGCGGAACACGCTCGGCGAACCGACCCGCACGATGATCGTGTCCCGCGCCGTGCCGCCCCGCATGTCGCTGACGGTGCATTGCACGGCGTATTCCCCAGCGCTGCTGAAGCTGTGTGACACGTCGGGATCGTTCGCCGTGCTGTAAGTGCCGTCGCCGAATTCCCAGTAGTAGCCTGCGTGCGGTCGGCGATGACCAGCGCGACGGGCGCCTTGTTGCCCGAAGTGCTGCCGGTGTTGATCACCACGTCCATCCAGTCCGGCGTGACGTTGCCGCGCGCGATGGGCGTGATGTGAACGTTCGCGCTCGTGTCGGAAAAGGTCCGCCCGATGAAGAGCGCGTCGCCGGCCTCGCCTGGGCGCGCGTCGAGCACGGTGGCGTTGTTCCCGCCGTCGTCGTTCCAGTGCAGGAGTACGCCGTTGCGGGCGTTGTCACCGGTGAACCGCTGGCGGTACTCGACGTAATAATCCTTCCCGCTGCGCGAAGCCCGCAGCGCGGTGACCAGGTTGTTCACGCCCTGGTTGTCGTGAACATAAAGGCGATACGTCGTCTTGCCCGCGGGCGCGAGCGGCGCCATGGCGTCGGTGATCCATCCCAGCACCCGCTTGTGGCCCGCCGAGTAATGCGCGGACGAGTAGCCGCCGTGGCCCATCACGTCGTAGGGGCTGCCGTATTCGTCGCTCGTGCCGTCGCCGATGGTCGAGGCGTTGCCGGTGTCCCAATAGTGCGCGTGGGAGAGACCTTTGTTGTGGCCGAGTTCGTGGGAGGTCACGGACTCGCTGAAGTAACCGTTCGCCATGTGTGCGCCCCTCGCGCCGACGTAGGCCACACCCGCGTAACCGGCCGCCGGCTTGCTCGACGTGAACACGCACGCGAACTGGTAATTGGCCGTGGTGTAACCCGCCGCCGCCGCCGCGGCGAGCGCGTCGGGGTAGAGCTTCGAGAGTCCGGCGTTGTCGTAATAGGCCGCGTCGTGGTTGAGCTGCAATTCCGGCGTGACCGCCGAACCGCTCGACGGGTTGCCGCTGATGGGCGCCACGAGCAGCTTCCCGTAGGACATCGTGGCGAAGAAGTTCGAGAGATTGTTCAGCAGCGTGACCGCCGCGTTCGTGCCGATGGTGTAGGAGCCGTCCGTGAACTTTACCCGCATGAACAGGTAACGCTTCGTCCCGATGGAATTGTAAGAGTAGGCAATCGGCGGGGAATCGCCCGCTGGCGCATCACCGCCGGCCGCGGCGACGCCGTGGATGTGTTCGCGCGCTGGAGCGGCCTTGGCGAAATCCTCCGCGTGGGCCGGATCGTCGAACAGGTTGAGCCGGCCGGCCAGTTCCACGCCCGCCGGATTGCCCCCGGCGAGAACGGGCTTCCCGGACACCGAGCAAATGGGTTCGGCCGCGAGCTTGGCGAGAACGTCCTCCACTTCCGCACGCTCGACGACGCGCGCCGGATTTGGCCGCAGCGCCATCAACTTCACCGGGCGGAAGAGCGGGTTCCTCGGCTGCGTCGTCGCGAACTCCGCCGGCACCGCTAGGCCGCTCACCGGAAAATTAGTCCGCGTATAGAACTGGGTTCCCTCGCCAAAGGCAAAGACCTGATCGCGCTCCTCGCCCCGCACCAGCGCGCGAACGATCGGCTGCGTCTGCGTCTCCTGGCCCGGCAGCGGCATGATGCCCATGACCTCGAAATCCGCACGCCGGCTGACGCGTTCCTCCAGCAGCGCCCGGATCGAATCCGGCATCGCCCGCCGCAGGGCGTAAGGCAGTTCATTCGCCAGCGCGGCTTCAGGGTCGGTCTGAATCAAGTCCGCGAGCGCAACCAACCGAGCCCGCGCCAGAGCCTCACCAGCGGCGACGAGCGCCGCTTGTTCGGCGGGCGAGGTCACGACGTACCGCTGCGCCCAGTCTACAAACTCCACGCACGGTTTCGGCTGAACCAGACTCCTGGCGTTGGAACCTGGTGTCGCTTCCTTGGGGCCGACCGACAAGACACTCGCAGGTGAGGAACGGGAATCCGCCCGAGGCGAGAGCGCAAAATTGTTGGGCGATTCCTTCCGACGATTCAGCTTCAGAGCCACCAGCGCGACTAAAGTCAACAGCAGGGCCACGGCAAGTACAGAACGCGTTCGGCTTCGGTTTTTCACGGAATCAGGATTGCCCAGACTGTGCTACATCCGACAATCCCACACAACACCGCAAACAGCGGGCAGATTGTGACGCTCTACGGCCCGCCCGGACTCGACGGCGAAAAAATGTTCGTCACCTACACCACCAATGAATACATCACATCCGGCCTGACGAACTTCTCGGTCTATTACGTCGGTGGTCAGCTCGTGACGAACAGCAGCCTCTTTTGGGAAGTGCAGGGCGCGGAAGTCGTCGCGCGTGCGATGCCGACCAATCATTCCACCGCGAGCGTATCAGCCGTGGAAGCGGGTGTGTTTACTGAGGAAGGCGTGCCGGTGCGCGATTTCCAATCATGGCTGCGCAGCAATGACCTCGCGCTTGTCATCAGCCGCAACGTCACGGCGCGCGATCGAGCTGACCGCGAACAGCCGTTCAACCTGCGCGTGCCGGGTGGCGTGCAGACGCTCGCGACCAATACCGGTGTGGGCAGCACCAACAACGGCAAGATTTACGACATCACCTACATTCAGTTCCTGCAGGCCGATCAGCTTCGCGGACTGACGCAGGGCGGGACCAACGCCGTTCCGGGACGGCGCGTGCTCGCTACGCCGATGCATGATTTTGCCGCCACGAACTTCAATGTGCCCATCACGAATCCCATCGCCGGCGCCACACGCATTCACCTCGATGGCTCGCAGGCCACGCTCGTCCCGGCGCGTCGTGCCATGACCCACCAGACCGTGGATAACTCCGGCGCGCAGGCCGTGCGCGAGCGCTACTGGATTACCTATCAACCGGGCGAGATTCGCACCTGCGCTGTGTGCCATGGACTAAACACCGCCGATCAGGCGAATCGTCCTTTGGCGACGAACGCTCCTGCCGCGCTGCGCTCGCTGCTCCGTCGATGGAAGGATCAAACTGGCTACGCCAAAATTCTTTCCAGCACGCCGACCAATGGCGGCTTCCGTCTCAATGTTTCCGGCGGCACCGCGCGCACCAACGTCCTCGAAGCGACCACCGATCTCGGCACCGGCTCGTGGACGCCCGTTCAAACCAACAACGGTTCCACCAACGGGCTCTACTGGCTCCTCGATCCCGTCGCCACCAACAGCCAGCGTTTCTACCGCATTGCTACGCCCTGATGATGTTCCGCCGAAGAGCTGCGGAAAGGGTCACTGACTTTGTAGTCTGAAACACCGCTGAGTTCGCCGATGGCGTGGTCAGCGCAATGCCCTAGTGCGGCCAATCGCGTTTCCCGTAGCGAGCGCACCACCGTGCCGTGAGCCGTCACAGGCGCATGACATGCCGGTCTGCGTCAGATACTTTCTGCGCTCCATGTTTCGCTTTCGCGCGTTTGCCCTCGTCGTCGCCTTGCTCCCGCTGGCGGCCTCTGGCGCGTTCATTGAGAAAACCAACAACACGGACGCATTGAATCTCGCCTCCAGTTGGGTGGGCGGAACGGTTCCCAGTTCGAATGACGTCGCGGTGTGGTCCAGCGTCGTCACGAGCACGAGTGTGGTTTCCCTCGGTGCCGATGCGGCGTGGCTTGGATTGCGCATCACCAATGTCGGCGGGCCGGTAACGTTCTCGGGCGGCAACACGCTCTCGCTCGGAGCGAGCGGCGCGGACTTGTCCAATGCCGCGCAGGACCTCGCATTGAATTCTTCCATCGCGCTTTCCGCGAACCAGACCTGGAGCGTGGCGAATGGCCGGACGCTCGTTCTCAACGGCGCGCTGAACGGTGCGGGCGACACGTTGATCAAGGCGGGGCCCGGCACGCTGCTTCTCTCGAATACCGCTGCGCTGTCCACGCTGGACGTTGATGCCGGGCGCCTGCGGTTGACGGGTGGTTCGCTGACAACGTCCGGTGGCGGCGGCGCGTATGGCTATTTGGTGGTGAGTGGCGGCGCGGTGTTTGAGCAAACGGGCGGGACGTTCAGTTCACCGGTTTACATTTGCGTGGGCCAGAGCGGCAGCGGTTCCACGCTCGATCTGCGCGGCGGCACGTTCAACGTCGGCGCGGATCTGCTCATCGGCTACGCGGCGAGTGGCGTGCTCAATGTGAGCGGCAGCGCGAATGCCAGCGCGAACACGTTGCGCTTTGGACAAGCCGCGACCGCGACCGTGAACCTGAATGGCGGCACGCTGGCTGTGGACACGTGGAGCAGCCCAACCGGCGGGGCGTTGAACTTGAACGGCGGATGCTTCCGTTATTCCGGCGCGGGCGGCGACACCTGGAGCGCGGCCAATGTCACCGCCAACGTCAGCACCAACGGCGCGTGGTTTGACACACCGCAGTCGCTCACGATTGGTCAGGCGCTGGGGCATTTGTCCGCGTTGGGCGCAACAGCGGATGGCGGCTTGCGGAAGAGCGGGAGTGGCACGCTGACATTGACGGCGAGTAACAGTTTCACCGGGCCGACGATCGTCTCGAACGGCACGCTGGTGGTGAATGGGCGATTGAATGGAACGAGCAGCGTCACGGTGAACAGCGGCACAACGCTCGATGGCACTGGCATTATCAGTGGCTCAGTGGTCGTGCGCGACGGTGCCGCGCTGTCGGCCGGGTCTGCCCCGTTGACCGTTGGCGGCCTCACACTTTCAAACACGTCCGTCCTCGATCTGTCGCTCGGCTCGGCGAATAGCGGAACGAACGCCGCAGTTCGCGTGAACGGAAATGTTGTGCTCGATGGTCAATTGCTGATCTCCGACGCAGGTGGGCTGACCGCTGGGCAAAGCTACGCCGCCATTTACTACACGGGCAATCTGACCAACAACGGGCTTGCGCTCCATTCGCTCTCAGGCTGGGAAGTGACGGTGGATACCAACACGCCGCGCATCGTGAAGCTCGCGGTGGTGCGGAAGTTTCCGTTCATCGAGTTCACGAACGCGCCGGCCACAGTCACGACGCTCTTCACGAATCTCAGCGTCATTCTGCACGGCACCACGTCGAAGGCCATGTGGTTTGAAGTGCGCGATGCGACGAATCGCCTGTGGGATTACGGCGCGCACGCCGCATCATCGCCGTGGAGCTTCAACCTGCGTCACCTGCGCGAAGGCACCAATCGCGTGACGGTGTTCGCTCAACCTTCGACCGGCGGCATCGCGAGCAACAGCACGGACCTGGTGCTCACGCTCGATACCAACACGCCCGTGCGTCCGCGTCCGGTCCCGGCGGAGATTTGGTGGGGCGGTTCCTGCCACGACAATCTCTACAACACCAACGGCGACATCGTCGGCACGTTCTCTCGCATCGCGCAGCTCACGAACACCACGGGCTGGGACTACGTGAAGCGCTGGCAGGATGGTTTCATGCTCCACGGTTACGTGTGGGTGAACGGCGTGGCGAAGATGACCAATCGCGCCGCGGTCGGTCCTGCCATTGCCGCGCAACTGAATCCGCTGCGCACGCGTTTCATTCTCGAGGACGCCTGGCGTGCGCGCACGAACGACATGAATTACGGGAATAGTTCCGCCAGCGGACAGTCCGGCAATGCGGGCACGCTGGAGGGCCTCGGCTTCACGCTCAGTGACGTGACGCAGGATTACAACCCGATGTATCGCGACTTCTCCGAGTGGCACCCGGAATGGCCCACGAATGATTTGCGCGTGGCCGGCACGGGCAACTTGAACCAGCGCACGGCGGGCTATCCCTTCGCCTCGGGTCAGTGGCGCGATTTCGTCGCCGGTTACAAACCGCTGCGTCCGCACGTGAAGGTCGGCTGGACGTGGTCGCCGGTGTGGTTCAGTTGGTTGAATGGTCCATCGCTCGGCGGAGACCACGGCGATTTCAGTTTCACGCGCAACGGCACCAACTACACCTTCGCGTGGGACTTCTTCGACTTCATGAGCGACGGCCTCGTCGTGGGCAGTGAACTGGGCTCGCCTTTCGCGTTCATGAGCGACTGCCCGTGGGATTATTTCGGCGAATATCCCGGCAATCCCGGCGGCTGGACCCAGGCGCACCAGTTCAACAACCGGAAGAAAATTCGCGATTACGAAGCCTGGCTGTGGGCGCGCGGTGCGAACCACACCATGATTTGCAACAGCTCGGACAACGGTTCCGCCGCCAACACCAATGCTTACGACTTCACTTACAAAACCAACAGCCTGCGCACGTTGTTCCTGCACCAATTGGAAGGCGGACGCGCGCGTCGCTACATGTTCGAGTCGTGGTATCAAGGCCCGTTCACGATGCTGCCGGAGACCACCGACGGCACCTATGCCAGTCTCGCCCGCGACGCCATCCGCTTCCTGAAAGGCATCGCCAACACCAACGGCGCGCCCGAACCGATCCGGCTTTTCACGACCAACAATGGTGCGCTCGTCACCGTCACGATGCGCAATGACGGCACGTATCGCTGCCTGCCCGTATTGCAGGCGTTCATCAATGGCGGCGGCACGCTCTTCCTTACCAACGCAGTTGGATCGAACATCACCGCCGCTGCGCTCAGCGCCGAAGGCTACGTTCACACGAACTTTCTCGCGCCGGGGCAGAGCACGACCTTCACGCTTTCCGTGACGGGCGCCCCGCTGGCCAGCACGTTGACACTCGAAGCTTTTTGGAATCCGCAGGATCCAACCGGTGTCATCCGCGACCGCGCGGTGCTCACGCTGCCTCCGCTCATCGGCCCGGCCACACTCGTAGCGAGCAATGCGCTCTGGCGTTACCACGACGGCGGCGTGGACCTCGGCACTGCCTGGCGCAGCAACGCCTTCAATGACGCGAGTTGGAAGAGCGGCTGGGCTCGGCTCGGCTTTGGTGGCGATGGAGAAGTCACCACGCTGGCCCGCACCAACGCGAGCGGCAGCACGAACATCGCGTTCTACTTCCGGCAATCGTTCTACGTGCCCGATGCCGCGCAAGTGACCGCTCTTTATGCGAACTTGCTGCGCGACGACGGCGCGGTGGTTTACCTGAACGGCACGGAAGTATGGCGCGACAACATGCCTACCGGCGCAGTCACCTATGCGACCCTCGCCAGCAGCGCCATCTCCGGCGCGGGCGAGCAAACATGGATTACCCGCACGCAGGGCACTTCAAATTTGCTGAACGGCTGGAACGTGATTGCGGCGGAGATTCACCAGAACACCAACACCAGCAGCGATGTCAGTTTTGATTTTGCTCTTCAGGGCAGGGCGCAATTCAACGCCTCGCCGTCCATGCAGGTTTCCGCTCGCACCCTTCGCTGGGCTGACGCTGATGGCCTCTTTGCGCTCATGGTCACCACCAACCTCACGCCGCCGGCGCTGTGGCAGCGCGCCACCAACGTGCCCGTGCTGAGCAATGGCTGGTGGCACGTGGAAGACACCAGCGCAGCCACGCGCTTCTATCGTCTGCAGGCACCGTAGGCTGTGTCGCCTTTACTGGCTCAGCAGACGGAAGAACCGCAGTCCATTCGTGCCCACGGGCAAAGTCACCCGCCATTCGTTGTTCGTCAGCACGACAGCGTTCGTCACTCCGAACCAGGTCACGGGCGGCGTGAGATTGGTCGTGAACTGGGGCGCAAACCAACTCGCATCGGCGGGCCAGGCCAGGTTGAGAGTTGAGGATTGCGAGCTGAGTGAAAGGCTCGGCAGCTCGGCCAGCAACACCGAGGCGGTCAGGTCGAAGTTGAAGCCCACATCGCTGCTGTTGTTGGTGGATTGATGCACCTCGACGGCGAGCGTGTTCCATCCCGCGATGAGCGCGGAGGGACTGAGCGTGTTGGTCAGCCAGTTGGTTTCACCGGCACCGCTGATGGTGGCATTCGCGAGCGTGAGATAAGTCGGTGCGCCGGCCGGCATGGAATCGCGCCAGACTTCGGCGCCGTTCAAATAGACCACCGCGCCATCATCGCGAATCAGCCTCGCCTGCAGGCTGAAAACGTCCGCCGGGTCGGGCACGTAAAATTGGCGGCGGAAGTAGAACGCGATGTTCGTGCCGCCGCTCGCGTTTGTCCGCGCGATAGTGGTCACTTCCCCGTCTCCGCCGAAACCAAGCTTCGCGACGCCACTCTTCCACGCGGCGTCGTTGAAACTGTTGCTGCGCCACGCCGCGCCCTGGTTGCTGCCGTCGTCGAGATAACGCCAGATCGCGCCCGCGCGAATCATGGTGACGGGAGTCGGCGGCGCGGTTGCGAAGGCGGCTGTGGCCGGTGCCCACGCGGTGCCGAGGATGTTGGAGGCAAAGCAGCGGTAAAAGTAATTCGTGCCGGGAATCAGGTTGCTGACCGCGCCGCTGAATGCGCCATAGCCGACCGGCCCGAGCGAAGCGCGATTCGCCCACGCTTCGGTGTTGGTGCCCGCATCGACGGCGCCCCAGAACAGGACCACCTCTGCGGCTGCAGCATTCACGACGGTGACGGCACCATTGAGCTGAGCCGAGGTGTAGCCCACATCGGTAGCACCGCTGGCGTTGGAAACCTCCAGCAACGTCGCGTTCGCTACGTTCTCGCCGCGAATCTCCAGGTCGAAGCTGAGGTCGCTGCTGTTCGCGCTCGCTTGATGCACTTCCACTGCGACGAGGTTTTGCCCGGGCACGAGGAGCGTCGGGCTCACGGACTTGGTGTAGTAGTTCGTGGTTTCGTCGATGGTCAGCGCGTTCGAGGCGAGTGTCAGAAAACTCACCGGGCCGTTGCTCATGTTGCTGCGAAACACTTCCACGCCGTTCAGGTAAACAATCGCGCCGTCGTCGCGCAGCAGGCGCAGGGTGAGATTCGAGAACGTACCGGGCGTGGCGAAAAAATTGCGGCGAAAATAAGTCGTGATTTGCCGGTTGCTGCTGATGAGCGTGGCTTCATCGCCATCGCCGAAACCCAATTGCGCCGGGCCGCTGCTCCACGATGTGTCGTTGTAAGCCGCTGTTCGCCACGACGTGCCGAGGTCATTGGTGCCGTCGAAGTAGCGCCAAACCGCGCCGCTGCTCACCAGCGTGACAGACGCCACCACTGTGAGCACGACGTCGTTGCCATCGCCTCCAGCGTAATCAATCTCCCACGTGTAGCCGCTGTCGGCGAACGTCGTCGCCGCCGGACGCCCCGTGAATGCGCCGAGCACCGCGTCGGTGCCGTCGTTGTCGATGATCGTAAAACTCGTGCCGACAGGAATGCCCGCCGCAGCGTTGATGCGCAACGCTCCGCCGAACGTGACCGTGGCTGCCGAACCGCCGCGCACCAGCACGCGGTCGAACTGCCCCGCGCCCGCAATGTCCACTTCCAACGCGCCGGACAAGTTGAGCGCGTTGGTGAGGATCAGCGTGGCGATGGCGTTCGTCTCCGTGCCCGGCGCCAGTGTTACCGTGATTGCCAACGGCCCGACGACCGAGCCGCCGCCCGTCAACGTGCTGAGAATGAGCGGACCGTTCGAAAGTCCATTGGCCTGAAGCAACGCACCTGCGTTCACGGAAACCACGGCGGGCGCGGCGAGCATGGCCTGATTCGCCAGCACGAGTTTCCCGCTTCGAACCGTGGTTGAGCCGCCGTAAAGAAGGTCGTTGGTCAGCGTCAGCGTGCCGGAGCCAATCTTTGTCAGTCCGCCCGTGCCGCTCAACACGCCGCCGAACGTCGTGCTCTGGTTGTTGTTTCCCACCGAGATGTCGCCGGAGCCAAGGGCGAGATTGCGTTCGCCACGCAACCCACCGAGCACGGCATCGAGTCCGCGCAGGTACAGCACGCCCGTGTCGTTGGTGTTGAGGTCCACCGTCGCGTTCTGGAGCGCGAAGACGTTGCTGATTTCCAGCGCGCCCTGCGCGATGCGCACCGTGCCGCTCAGCGTGTTCGAGCCGGTCAGGGCATTGGTCCCGCGCCCGTCAAAGGTCAGCGCCGCGCTGCCGCTGACCGAGCCGCTCACGATCAGCTTCCGATTCTCCGCCACGCTCCACGTCTGCGCCGCGCTGAGGGCAACGTCCGAAAAAATCTTTGCCGTCGTGGAAGCGGAGAGCAGGTCGATGCCGCCCGCGCCAATCGTCAGCGTGTTGCTGCTGATGGTGATGCCCGCCGGCGTTTCCATGATGGTCAGGCTGCGCACGTTGAAGTTGCCGCCAGCCACCGTGGCCGGGTTCGACTTGGCGAGATACGAGAACACCACGTCGAATCCCGACTGCGGCGCACGACCGGAATTCCAGTTGTTCGTGTCCGTCCAGTCGGACGACACCGAGCCATCCCAAAACACCATCGACGTGGGCGCATAGTAACGAACGTAATCCACGACCATGCGTGTGGTGCTGTTGCTCATGGTGCCGTAGCCCCCGACCGGAATGTTGCCGGCCCAACTGGCGTCTTCCACTTCGGAACTGAGCAGAATGTAAGTGCTGTGCGCCGAGATGGGAACGGACGCGGACGGCACCCACGTGTTCGCGCCGTTGATGAAGAAGTTGTAGTTCGTGGGTGTCCACTGAAAGCCGTAGGTGTGAAACCCGTTGCCCAACCCCAAGTCCGCGGTGAGCTTGCCCGAACTCTTGTGATTAGTTCCGTAGCCGTCCCAATGAAACGTGTGCTGCACCTTGCCGTCCAAGTTGGCGCCGCCACTGTCCACGAACCGATGCTCACAGATGTCGATCTCCAGCCCCGACAACTCAGGCTCGCCAATGTATTTTCCCATCGTCGGCGACTGCATCCAGAACGCCGACCACTCGCCCGGTGAATCATTGTAATCGATGCGCGATTCGAGGTATCCGTAGCGCATCAGGAACTTCCCCGACGTGTTCACGTAAGCCGTGTAGTGCGTCGTGTTCGAGGTGTAAGTCGTGATGACGAGGTTCGAGCCATTCAGCGTGACCGTGTTGGTGGCATTCACCGCGTCGCGCCGAGCGCCCGTCACGCGCGTCCACTGCGTCGTGTCGATGGCGTTGGTGTTAAACTCATCCGCCCACACGAGGTAATAGCCGGCGGGAGGCACGGCCTGTGTGGATACGCCCAACATCGACGCGAGCAACGTCAACCACGCGACGGCGTGCCCTGCTGTTTGGCGTGAGAGGAAACAGTTCATTCAGGAGACATCACACCAAAGACCCGCGCTGAGGTCGAGTGGGAGGAATTCTTTCGCCACACAAACGCAGAGGAAATCCAAGTGGCCAGCGGCTGATGATTCATGATGTTTGCAGCCGGAAAAAGCGCTGGCCATTCGTGGCCGCTGGCAACATCACACGCCACTCGCTGTTGGTAAGAATTGGTGTGTTGGTGAGCGGAAGCCACGTCACGGGCGGCGTCAAGTTGGTCGTCGAGTGGAGGGTAAATGGACCGGCATCCGCAGGCCATGACAACAGCAGGGTGCCGGGGTTCAGCGCGAGGGTTAGTGGAGTATTGGTGCTCACCAAGGCGGTGCCGGTGAGTTCGAAACTCATCGCAAGATCGGAACTGGTCACGGCGTTCTGGTGGACTTCGATGGCGAGGACGTTCGTGCCGGTGACGAGGAGGTTGAGCGTCGCGGGCGCGAGGTTGAGCGGCAACCACAACGACTCGTTCGTGCCGCCGAGTGCCGAGAGCGCGGGCGTGGCGTTGGTAATGGCGCCGGCGGGCATGTTGGTGTCGCGCCAGATTTCCGCGCCGTTGAGATACACCACCGCGCCATCGTCGCGGAGGATACGGCCGTCGAGCGATTGCACGAGTCCGGGCTTGGGCACGTGGAACGCGCGGCGGAAGTAGGTCGTCCATTGGCGGTTGCTCGCGATGACGGTGGCGGGGAGCAGCCCGTTCGCGTCGCCGAAGCCGAGCATCGCGGGGCCGCTGGGCCAGCTTACGTCGTTGAAGGAGTTGCTCCGCCACGCCGTGCCGAGGTCGTTGGTGAGAGCGAAGTATTTCCAGATAGCACCGGTCGCGAGGAACGTCACGGGCATGGGCGTGAAGCCGGATGAAGTCGTGAAAATCAGCGCACCATTCGTCGGATTGAACACGGCGTTCAGTCCATTCAGCGGCGGCTGCACCATGATGTTGGTAAAGTTGCCAGTTCGTGTGCCGGAGCCTGTGAACAGAAAAAAGCTATCGCCTGTTGTCCAGGCCGCGCCCGTCGTGTTGGTGACGATCAGGGTGCCGCCGTAAGTGATGTTGCCCGCGCACACGATGCGGTCGCTCACCGGCGTGGCGCCTGACTTGCCGATTTGGAAACGCGCGGTGCCAGCGAGGGTGAGGTTGCTGTTGAGCGTGAGGGCTTCGTTCAAGCTGGTGGAAGTTCCCGCCTCCAACGCGCCGCCGTTGCCGATGCTCACCGGGCCATTGATGACACCGCTCCCGGACAACGTGCCGGCGCTGACGGTGGTAGTGCCGGTGTAGGTGTTGGTGCCGGAGAGCGTCACCATGCCCGCGCCACTCTTGGTCAGGCTGCCCGCGCCGCTGATGACTCCGCCGAAGCTGAATGTGCTGCCGCCGCTGCCGAGGGTGAGCGCGCCGCCGCCGAGCAGGACGCTGCCGCTGCCGGTGAGTTGGTCGAGTGTCTGCGTTTTGCCATTCACGTCGAGCGTGCCGCCGTTGAGGGCCACATCGTTGCCGGAACGGATAGCGTTGTTCACGCCCAGTTGCAGCACGCCTGCGTTGATGGTGGTGAGGCCTGCGTAGGCGTTGGCGCGTTGAAGGATGAGCGTGCCGTTGTTGACCTTCGTCAGTCCGAACGCGCCGGAGACGGGGGCGTTGATGATAAATCCCGCCCGTTTCGGACCGATGCCGGCGTCGCTTTGCAGGACGATGCTGTCCGCGGTGAACACGCAGCCGGTGCCGGCGTTTCCGTCATACAACGCGCCATTCCCGGCGGTGCCGTTGAGGTGAAGCGTTCCCATCCCCATGTGGATGGACGGTTCACCCGCCGTGGAAAGCAATCCCCCGGACTGCACCGTGACATCCGTGTCGAGAGGCAGGGCGTTGGCGCTGCTCAATCGCAGCGTGGCTCCGACGGCAATCGTCGTGCCTCCCTGATAACGGTTGTCGCCATTGAACTGAACATCTCCCGACGCAATCGTCAGTCCTCCTGAGCCGGCGAGATTGGGAAAGATGTTGAGCGCGGGAGCTCCAGCGTTGTGCGCGGCGATGGTGGAGCCGGCGATGTTGAGCGTGGCGCTCGAATCTCCGAGTGTGATGCGCCCCGGATTCGCCGACGCACAGGTCAACGTTTTGAATCCTTGCGACGACCCGGTCACGTTCACCGTGCCGCTGGCCAACGTCGCTGAAGCGCTGCCGAAGTTCACATCATCGCCGGTGGTGGTGTGGGCGATGCCGGAGACCGCGGCGCCCGTGCTGTCGCGGCCCAGGAATGCGCTGCTGCCCCACGTGCCGGTGGCGGTGCCGAAGCCGGCGGTGGCGCCGTCGCTGTCCCAGTAATAAGGGCCGGGCGCTTCCAAGTACACGTTCTCAACCTCGAACGTCATGACGGTGTTGGTCGGGAAAGCGGCGCTGAACTGGCGGCTCGAGACGGCGATGTCGGTGGAGCGAATGTATCGGTCGGACGTGCCCGGCGTGGTCAGCCAGCGGCGCGCCGGGCCGGACGCCTGGTGAAAAGCGCTGAGATTGAAAGTCACGGTCTGGGCCGCGCCGAAGTTGGCCGTGACGATGACGAGCCGGCGGTTCGCCGCGTCGTAAGCCGTCACGGTGTTCGCATGGTTGTTGTCCACGATGACCATGCCGGGACGGACATGCCGCGAGTATTGCGCCAGCACGTAATACTTGTCCCGCGGCGACCCGAGCCAGCCCGTGGCGATGTCGGATTGGATCAGCCCCCAGCCGCCGTAATCGAGTGCCTGCCAATAGACCCATCCAGTGGCGTGCAACTCGCGGATGTCCCGGGTCAAATCGGCGGCCAGCGTGGTGCCATCGGCATCGCCGTCGCCATGCTCGGACATCCAGAGCGGTTTGCTCCCCACGGCGCTGTAGAGCGCGGCCCGGTCCCCGCCGGGGTCGTAGCTGTGGACGGTGACCAGGCCCACCATCGATTTCGTGGCGGAGGAAAACGAATTCCATGTCGAGAGGGCGGAGCCGAAGGTGGTTTGGTCGGACGCGGCAATGGGGATGCCGGACAACCCGCGGCTGTCGAGTTCGCTGCGCAGGAGTGCGATGACCGATTCCTGCGAGGCGTTGGCGAAATTGCAGTAGGCCCACGGATTGCCGGTCGGCTCATTGAACGGCTCGACGGAGTCGAAGGTGATGCCCCAGTTGGTCTGCGCGTATTTGGCGATGGTCGCGAGGTAAAGTGCGTGTTTCTGAAAGTTGGCCGAGGCCAGGTTGTCGCTGCCGTCATCCTGGCCCCAAGGATTGTAGTTCTTCAGCATCCACCACATGGGCGAATTGGAGAACAACTCGATGCGGTCCGCCCCGCGCGCCCTGGCTTTGAGCATCATGGCGCGCTGGTTCGCGTCGCGGCTCCAGTCCCAGCTAGGCGAAGCCGGATCGGTGCTGGCGGGATTGAGCCAGAACCCCTCAATCATCTTCGCGGGCGTGGTGCCATCCGGCACGACCATCGTCTGGCCACCGACCGTGTTCGAAGAGCAGGCTCCGGCATTGTAACGCACGATGTTCATGCCCAGCCCCGGCCGGCTGCTGCCCTTGTAGTCGGTGTAATTGGTTGTGAAAAAAAGGTCGGCAAAGTCATCGCGGTCGCCAAAGGCATTGCCCCACCAGCAAAGAGACGTGCCCCAGCCTTCCCAAACGCCCCACCTCTGGTCGGCGTTGACGGTCACCGTGGAAGCCGCCCCTGGCGCGGCAGCCGGCGCGAGGACGACGGCCAGAAGCGCGAATCCGCTGAAGCACGAACGGAGAGAATTGAAGATGGAAGTTCGCGACACGTTCATGGTGTTTGCAGGCGGAAGAAGCGCTGGCCATTCGAGGCCACGGGCAGAGTTACACACCACTCGTTGTTTGTGAACACGGGGCTGTTCGTCAGCGAGAGCCATGCGACGGGTGGTGTGAGGTTGGTGGCGTATTGAACGCCGAATGCGCCCGCCGCCGGCCACGAAGGAATCAGCGCGTTGGACGCGCGCGCGACCGCGAGCGTCATCGCGGTCGGCACGAGGGTTGTGGCGCTGAGTTCAAAGTCCATCGAGAGGTCCGAGCTGGTCAGCGCGTTCTGGTGGACTTCGATGGCGGCGACATTCGTGCCGGTCACGAGCAGCGCCGCCGCCTTTTCCGCAGCTCGCAATCCGCAAGGCAGCATCGCATCCGGCAGCGGAAGCCCGACGGTGACAGCGCCAGCGCGGAGAAACGAGCGGCGGGCGAGGAGATGCAGGTTGTGAATGCTCATATGGTCAGTCCGTCGAAATACGGCAGTCCGACCGTCGTGATGATGCCGCCAGAAAAGCCGGCGGGTTCGACGGCGAGTACGGCGTGCGACGCCAACACCAAAGCGCTCGCGATAATTATGGTTACGCTGCGGTTCATGATTGGTTGATGCCTGTCGTCCATCATTGTGGAGGCCACAAGCAGAGAATAGTTGAAAAAGCCCGTGCACCGAGCAGTGGATTCGGAAGGAGGGCGCACGACTTCGTTGCCGTCATCGCCTACACCTTGATGACGGCCAAATCGTTCGGCCATCGACCGATCGGATGATGGACTCGGCATGGGATTGCTGTTTAGGTTTACCTGAGTATGTTCGTTCGTTTCCTAGCCATATTCGCGCTCTACGGGGTCCTGTGGTCACCAGCAATTGAGGCGCAGACCTTCCTCATCCCGCCGGGAGCGACGTGGAGATTCCTCGACGATGGTTCGAACCAGGGCACCGCATGGCGCGCGACGAATTTCAATGCCGGCGCGTGGGCCAGCGGACCGGCGGAACTGGGGTACGGCGACGTGGCCGACGGGCGCCCGGAAAAGACCGTCGTGAGCTACGGCACAAACGCCAGCGCCAAATACATCACCACGTATTTCCGCCACACGTTCGCGGTCGCGCCGGCCAGCTTCACGAATCTGGTGCTGGGCGTCGTGCGCGACGACGGCGTGGTGGTTTACCTCAATGGCAATGAAATCTGGCGTAACAACATGCCGGCGGGAGCCATCAG
>CAYQWK010000093.1:0-16804 GCA_964420805.1 uncultured Bifidobacteriaceae bacterium
CCGCTGGATTCTCTGACGCTGCGGGGCGCCTATGCGCAGTCGCTCGGCGGCGTGACGCTGGATCAGAGTTACCGGCTCGAACCGACGCAGATCGCGGGCTTCGTGCAGAATTACCGCACGCTGTTCCCCATCTCGCTGGTCGGGCCGGTGTCCGCGCAACGGTTCGAGACCGCCGGCGCGGCGCTGGAGTGGAAGCTGCCCACGCGCACCTACATCACGGTGCAGTTCGAGAATCTGGCCGCCGAGGCGGACCACACGCGCGGCATGCTGTTCACGGACCTTCGCACCGATCCCAACGGCACGCCGATCCGTGGCACGGGCACGCGCCAGAAGCTGGACTTCGAGGAACGCTCGGCGGAACTGGCTGCGGCGCAATTGCTGGGAGACTCGTGGTCGGCGGGCGCGCGGTATCGCTTCACTCGCGCGGAGCTGCGCAGCCAGCTGCCGGAGGTGCCGCTGGCCCAATATGCCGCCGGGAATATTCGCGACACTTCGGACCTGCACGCAGCCAGCGTGTTCGCGGGCTGCAACCTTCGCTGCGGTTTCTTCGCGCAGACGGATTTCACCTGGTACGCGCAGGACAATCGCGAGCGCGGTTATTCCGGCGGGCGGTTCACGACCCGCGACCTGCCCTCCGACGATTTCCCGCAATGGAACCTTGCCCTGGGCTGGAGGTTCCCGCGCCAGCGCGGCGACGTGACGTTCGGCGTTTTGAATCTCACGGGTGAGGACTACGGGCTTTCGCCGATGAACTTCTACAGCGAGATGCCGCACGAGCGCGTCTTCTACGGCCGCGTGCGGTTTCGGTTCTGACGAATGAAGGGCTCCCGCATCCACGTCTTCCTCGTCGCCGCGGATCTTCTCCATCCGGGTCCGGCTGGCTTTGAGCGGCACCGCTGTCGTCCGCGCGATGCCCGCCGGCCAGCCGGGTAACCAGTTGGGACCGATTCCGTTTCAACAGTCAGAAAGGTTTGGTATGGACGGTTTTATGAACATCTTCCGGTTTTGGGTTCGCGCGCCCGGCTGCGTTTTCGCCACGGTTCCTAGTGGCCAGTTTGCGAGCTGTTACTGGCTTCGAATGGGAGTCGGGCTGGAGAATGTCTGCTTGTGGCAGCGTGGTCAGGGTGCTGGTTCTGGAGCCGCGCGCTTGACGGTGCAGATGAAGCGGCCTGAATCCAACTGCCTTACTGCTTTTTCACCTTGTGCTGAGACATGATACCGCGAAATTCCAATCCCGGAGCAGGTGGTCCACCAGCGGAGGCATTTCCCACCACGCATTGGAGTTGGGTGGATGCGGCGGGCAAGGCGGACTCGCCACAGGCACGCGATGCGCTGGCGCGCTTGTGTGAAACTTACTGGTATCCGCTGTATGCCTATGTGCGTCGCTCCGGAAGGGATGCGGTGGATGCGCAGGATCTGACCCAGGAGTTTTTCTGCCGCTTGATTGCGGAGAATTTCGTGGCGGGCGCGGTGCAGGAAAGGGGACGTTTCCGCTCCTTTCTGCTGGTTGCCCTGAAACGGTTCCTGATTGACGAGTGGCAGCGGGGCCGGGCGCAGAAACGTGGTGGGGGATTGGAAGTAGTGTCGCTTGATGCCGAAGAGGCGGAGCACCGCTACGGACTGGAGCCGGTGGACCCCATGACGGCCGAACGAATCTACGAGCGGCGTTGGGCGTTGACGGTGCTCGACACGGTGATGGAGAACCTGAGGCGGGAGCAGGTTGGAGAGATGGAAGCGGCCTTGTTTCAGGAGTTGAAACCATTCCTTTACGGCGACGCTGGAGCGGTCTCGCAGGGCGAGATTGCGAACCGTTTCGGCCTGACCGGGTCCGCTGTCAAAGCCAGGGTCCACAGGCTGCGACAGCGTTACCGCGTGCTCCTTCGGGATGAGGTGGCGCGAACGCTGGCTCGCAGCCTTGATGTGGAGGACGAGTTGCGTCATCTCCTAGAGGTTTTGCGGAGTTGATGAGCCGAGAGAGGAGTCGGCGCAACCTCGGGAGGTTCTTCCGGAAGTATAGAAGAGAAGTCAGCGTCCCGAACATCAGTCCATGTCCACGGTGCATCCATGCGAGCGGTGCGGCTCCCGCCTCCCGGCGGGAACGCCGCCGGGCTTTTGCTCCGCCTGCCTCCTGGAGTTTGGTTTGCATGGGTACGCCGAGGAACTCGCCGACACTGCTGAACTTCCAAATGAGCCCGGGAGCAGGCAGTTGGCCGATTATGAGTTGCTGGAGGAGATCGCGCGGGGCGGCATGGGGGTGGTGTATCGCGCCCGGCAGAAGAGCTTGAGCCGAATTGTAGCGGTGAAACTGCTTCTCGTCGGCCAATGGGCGGGCCCGGCAGAGATTGCACGATTCCGGGCCGAGGCAAGGGCTGCCGCCCGGCTGGATCATCCCCATATTGTTCCGATTCACGAGGTCGGGGAGCACGAAGGGCACTACTTCTTCAGCATGAGGCTGGTCGAGGGGCGGAATCTGGCTCAGGCTTTGCGCACGGAGCGGCAGCACGGGCTGGCTCCATCCCGCCGGCGGCATTGGGTGGGGTTGCTCGTCAAGATCGCGCGCGCCGTTCACCACGCCCACCAGCATGGCGTGCTGCACCGCGATCTCAAACCCACGAACATCCTGATTGACACGCACGGCGAGCCACATCTCACGGATTTCGGGCTGGCGAAGATTATCGAGGATGCGGCCCACTCCGCGCCGAGCGCGGCTACACTGGGCACGCCGAGTTACATGGCTCCCGAGCAGGCCGCCGGACTGGGCATGCCGGTCACGGTGGCTGCGGATGTGTATGGTTTGGGAGCAGTGCTTTATGAGATCCTGAGCGGACGTCCGCCCTTCACGGATGGCAGTCCTTTGGAGATCCTGCGCCGTGTGACGGACGAGGAGCCGGCGCGTCCTTCTCTTGTCGCCGTGACGCCGGAGGAGCCTGACCGCGACATCGAGACCATTTGTCTCAAATGCTTGAGGAAGAATTTCCGGCAGCGTTACCCCACGGCCGAAGCGCTGGCTGACGAACTTGATCGTTGGCTGACCGGGCGGCCCATCCTGGCGCGCCCGGCCGGGCCGTTGGAGAGAATGGGGATGTGGACCCGCCGGAACCGGCTGGCGACCACGGTGGGCGTATTATTGCTGGTCATGGCGCTGGGGGCTGGTGCGGCGGCGGTGCGCCTGCGCGGCCAGCGCGATCAGATCAACCGCCACCTCGGCGACTCCTTGCTGGCTCGGGCTCAGGCACAGCGCCGCGGTGTCGAAGCGGAGCGGCGTGGGCAGAATTTGCAGATCATTTCTGAGGCCAAGATGCTCGGGCCGCAACTCCCGATGCGCAACGAGGCCATCGCCAACCTCGCCCTGCCCGCGCTCGGGCCGGTGCAATCGTGGCTCCCATCACCAAGACAGCGTCAGGTGCATCGCAGGATGCTTGCTGCCAATGGGCATCGTTTCGCGGTTTTTGGCGAGAAGAAGAATATCAAGGTCTATCAAAGGGAGACAGGCGACGTGCTTGTCGAACTGGCCACACCGCCGGAGCATGTCTATACCGGGCGGATGAGTCCGGATGGACGCTGGCTCGTCGGATTCGATCGAATGGGCGCGGCGCACTTTTGGAGTATCAATGAACCGGCGGATGGGCTCCTTCCGCCCGTTCGTTCCATTCCTGGCCGCTTTAACTATTGTGCCGACTTCGCCCCGGATGGCCAACGTGTCGCGCTGGTGAGCCAGGATAATTCAGTGCGCTGGTATGACTTGAACGATGGAACGGAACGGGTGCGCGTGACTCTGGCTTCCACCCCGCAGTGGATGGAACACTCGCCTGATGGAAAATACTTGGCCTACGAAGCCTTCATGAGGTTCATCGTGGTGGACATCGCCACTTCTGCGAAAATTGCCGAGTTTACCCATACTTCCACATTGACGGCGCTGGCGTGGCATCCCAACGGCAGATATCTGGCCGTGGGCTATCGTAATGGCGATCTGTTGCTTTTTGACACCGTCCGATCCCGCGGGCGCTGGCTGCATTCGCACATGCAGTATGTGTCCGCTATCACGTTCGAGGCGGGCGGGCAGATGGTGGCCTCGTCGTCGTGGGACAGCACGCAGCGCTTCTGCGATCCGGTGACGGGCAGGACGTTGTTTGAAACCAAGGGTGGAAGCCAAATCGAGTCCACCAGTGACGGGCGGTGGTTTGTCTTCCTGGATGATGATGGTGGGATTCGAGCCCGGGAGAACCTACCCAGTTCCGTGTTCAGGACGGTGGCCCTCGCGGAATTGGATGAACATTCCTCGGGTGTGGATTTCAGCCCGGACGGGCGGTGGCTGGTTTCGGGGAGCAAGATGGGTTTGCGCATCTGGGATATGAGCCGCGGGATGGAGGTGGCTTTCGTCAGATCTCCCTCCGCCTTGCGCCCCCGGTTTCACCCGGGGGGACGCCATGTGGTGAGCATGGGCAAGGGCGCCTTACTCCGCTGGCCGTTTGTGGCGCATGCCGACGGAGTCCGCCTCGGGACACCCGAACCCATCATCGACCGCAAGGATTTGGAACCTGCCGGCCTCGACATTTCGCCTGACGGGAGTTGGATGACGGTGGGTGCCGGCATGGGACTGCTGGTGGGCCGGTGGGAGTCATTTGCCGAGCACATTCAATTGAACCCCCGCCAGTACGGCACCCGTCACGATCAGACTGTGTTGAGTCCGGATGCCACTTGGCTGGCCGGGGCGGAATTCGCCGGGGAAGGTGTGAGTGTGTGGAACGCCCGAAACGGGACGAAGCTGCATCATTTGATCGAGCGGGAGAACGCCGGACTCGCCGTCAGTCCGGACGGCCGGATGTTGGCGACCGCGACCCCGGCGGAATTGGTCGTCTGGGATACCGCCACATGGAAGCCGCGCCACCGAATGGAGATCGGGCTCTCCGGCACCATCCAACTCCCGGTGGCTTTCAGTCCAGACGGGCGGCTGTTGGCGGTCGCGAGCAACCGACAGGACATTGTATTGTATGACGCCCGGACTTTTGCGCCGCAGGCCACTTTGGCGGCCCCGGTGCCGCTGAACATCGTCACCCTACGGTTCAGCCCGGATAGCCGTTACCTCGCCGGGCAAACGCTTGGCCCAGTCATTCAGCTCTGGGATCTGCCCGCGCTACGGCTCGAACTCGGCAAGCTGGGATTGGACTGGTAACTTGGGCTGAACCCAGTGAGCCATCCTTACCGGGACCGAGTGGTGTCTTCCTCCTTGGCGCGGAATCCGAGTCCGGTTCCGCCCCAAAATTTTTTCGCAACCTTGCGCCGCGTTTTCGGAAGTAACGGGTGCGGCCTCCAGCAGGCCGCCTGAATGACTGCAAACCAATCGCCTGTCGCCGCGCAGCCTGGCCGTAACCCGGCGCTCCATTTCCCGTTTCACCCGATGCCGTCCTGTTAGACGGCGCACATGAAAACAAACCGTGAATCCAACCTCCGTCTTGAGCAGGCGGCTTCATTCCAACTCTCCGCACCATGAAAACTTACTCTCGTCATCTCGTTCCCCAGTGGGCCGGCCGAGCCCGGCTCTTGTCACTGGCACTTCTGGGGGCCGCCGTCGCGGCGGCCTGCGCAGCTGAAACACCGACGTTGCGCCTGGACATCCAACGTGATGGGAATGCCAACCTGCGCATCAAGACCGAAGACAGCACCGGGCGGGCGGTGCTTGAGGAGTCAGGCAACCTGGGGAACGCGGCCCGCTGGGTGCCTGCGCAGACGTTCGGCGACAGCCTCGTCAGCCAGACGGGCGTCCGCTTCTACCGGTTGAGGCTGGTGCCGGCTCCGCCCCCGGCGGCGTCCGGAAACCACTTGGGGGGCCTCGTGCTGGCGCCGGGGCCGGTGCGACTGAGCGCAGGCGAGGCGGTGCAGTTTACCGCCGAAGGACTCGCCCGCACTCCGGCGGACGCGCAGTGGTTTGTGAACAACCAGCCGGGCGGTTCGGAGGAATTGGGCCGGATCACTCCCCTCGGGCGCTACGTCGCACCTGCCCTGCGCACGAACCGCGTGGTGGAGATTCGGGCGGAAGTGGTGGCGGCGAATGGGGATCGTCTCCAGGCCCAGACGGTGGCGGAGATTGTCGCAGCCACCACGATCAGTCCGCTGCTGATCCCGTCTGCCCCCGGGGGCTCGGTGGAAAGTGCGGATGGCCGGGCTGTGGTCGTGGTCCCGCCGGGTGCGCTCGCACAGGATACGGTCATCGGGGTCACCCCCGCCACGGTGGATGAGTTGAACGCGCTGAATGATGATGAAACCTCCACCAACGACGTGCTGGCGCGCGTGGAGTTGCAGCCCGACGGGGCGGTCTTCACGGCGCCCGTGCGGGTGCGGGTGCGGCTCAACCAGCACTTTCCTCCCGGCACAGTGCTGCCGGTGCAGTTGTGGAACCCGGCAGGATCGGTCTGGGCCGATGCGGGGGTGCCGGGACAGGTGGAGGCGGACGGCATCACGCTGTATTTCGACACGCTCCACTTTTCCCTGTGGCGCGTGGTGCGTTTGCCGGACGTGAGCCCGATTCCTGCGGCCCCGGCCATCACCAGCGTATCGCCGGATCGGATTCTCGAGGGCCAGTTGCGGCCCATTTTGTTGCGCGGCAGCGGCTTGGGCGGACGCATCCGTGTGACGGCGCACCCACTTGGGGGAGTGGGTTCGTCGCCCTACTTGCAGGTGCAACAGGTCGCCCAGGCGCCAGGTCTGAACAACGAAATCGCCGTGCTCCTCAAGTCGTTTCCCGATCCCACGCTGCCCGAGGGCCAGAGCCGAGATTACACACTGAGGATTCGCCCGCTCATTGGACCGCCGGCTATGGTCAACATCACGATCGATGGATTGAATGAGGTGATTGTTCCTCAACAAGATTTCCGCACCATCGCGCATTACGGCACGAATCGCATCCTCTACTCCAAGATTAGCTTGGATGGTGGGCTGGGTGGAGGATTGGGATCGAACATCATCTGGCAGGCGACAGACCGGGTATCCATTCTGGTCGGGATAAACAACAGCGACAATTGGGATCGCGATCTCTCTCGTGAGGGTTCGTCCGGGCGGGGGAGCACCGGAGGTGGTGTCACTCGACCTCTTATCGCTCCAGGCATCCTCGAAACGCAACCCGCACCTCCGGGAGCCGGTCTGGGCGGCTCCATGTTCGACAACGACTTCGCTCCGACGGCCACGCCAGCCACGGCGGGCACTCCGACGAGAACGATCGACTTTAACCAATACCAGCCCGGAACGTTCAACCGGCTCTACGGACAGCCGGGGGCCCCCGGCATAGACCCGGGATTACCGCTTGGCTACGAAATGCCGTTGCCGATCCCGGGGAGAAGCGTTCTTGCGGACTACCGTGCGGCCCTGGCTGCGGAACTGCCGGGGCGGGATCCGTTTGATTTCAACTTCTGGTCTGAATTCGCCTCCGAATACGAATCCACGCGTGAGCATCCCGAGGGTCGCAAAGGGCAGCAAGGCTGGCCGGGCGGGTTTGTCGCCCGATCCCGGGGCCGTGGGCTTTCCCCCACATCGCGTCGCATTGAAGCAGGTGGTGGCGGCGGCGGCGGCGGAGCCTCGTTTCGCAGAATAGTCGAGCCGCCCGACGCTGAGGGTATTGGTTTGGGCGGGGGGTCGGGTGGCGGCGGGGGGGGAGCTGTCAGTATTGTTGCGGGCGGTGAGCTGGTGCTGGGCAGTTCGGCCGTGGTAAATACTTCGGGTGGTGATGGTGGCAGTGGTGCCAACATGATCGTTTCCGAATTCCAAACGATTTCTCCGCCGTCACCGAGTCAGCCTGGTATCCCTCGATTGCGCCTCTTTTTTGACACCACGCATGCACTGGAGTTGGCCGGGCACGGTGGTGGCGGTGGTCCCGGAGGGGCCGGAACCATCCATCTCCTTGCGGGCGAGCGGTTGACTCGGGCCGATGGGTTTTCCCACTTCCGGCACTCCGCCGGAGCCTGGGGTTGGGGCGGATTCCTGATGGGAGCCAATTCCCACGACCTTGCTCGGCCGCAGACATGGATGGAGCCAATCGAGGAGGTGCCGGATTATTCGGAGGCCGAAGCAGCCGGGCCGGATTTTTCGGCGGTCCCGGGGCCGGTGACGCCTGGTTTGCGCACGGGCATCCAGACCGCGCGAGCCGTTGAGGCCCGGGCTCTGAATCCGCTCCGGCAGGGATCTACCGTCACGGTGCATGGCAGCGCCGGTCAGCGGACCTTCGCACTGCGCGGCATTACTCCTTCGTCACGATTTGTCCGCATCCTGCTCCAGCCCGGCACCAACGTGATTGCGGTCACCACCCTGGCCGAGCATTCGGTGTTGAACCGACACGTCGTGGTGCTGAACACGCCGGACACTGATGGCGATGGCTTGAGCGACGAGGAGGAGATTGCGCTCGGCTACAACCCCACGCAGGCGGATTCCAACAACGATGGCCGCTCCGATGCGGACGACTGGCTGGCCGGAAGCACCAGCAACTTCTCGCCGGATGATCCGGACGGGGACGGCTTTTCCACCGCAGAGGAGATCAGCTACGGCTCGGACCCGTACGACCCGGCCGACACCCCATTGATCCACGTCCAGGTCATAGCCCTGCCCCATGGTCTCCGGGCGGCACGTCCGGTGTTCGGAGCCGCGCAAGGGGTGCCCCCGAACATGTCCGTGGCCACGCCCCAAAGCTCTCGTGCGGTGCGTCCGGTCTTTGGGACGGCGCAGGGTGTGCCACCGGACATCACCGTTTCCGAACCCCAATCCATTGAAGTGCTGCGTCCTGTTCCCTGAATCAAAACTCTTTGTTGAACCCACCAATAACTCAGTAATTATGAAAACGTTTCTCTCTGTTGCCTCCCTGATCCTGGCCCTGGCCTGCCATACAATCGCCGCCAACCAGAATCTCATCCTCCCGGGCGTCAGCACCGGGGTTCTTGGCCCGCTTGTGGTCAATGCACACACCAACATTGTGCTGCCACCGGACGGGCGGCTCAACTTCACCACCATCACCATCCATCCCGGGGTTGGGCTTACCTTCACACGGAATGCCGCCAACACGCCGGTTTACCTGCTCGCGCAAGGCGATGTGCTCATCAATGGCACCATCACACTCTCTGGCGAGGAGGGCACGCCTCTGCGCGGTGGTTTCGGTGGACCGGGCGGGTTCGATGGCGGCATGCCCGGGATTTCGGGCGGGGAGCCTGGGGATGGCTATGGTCCCGGAGCGGGCCGCGGTGGCAGCGCCGACGGCACGATTCCTGGTGGTGGCGGTGCTTATGCGAACCGGGGCGGGCAGGGATTCCCGACGCCGTCATCGCGCAATGGCGCCACCTACGGCAGTCAATTGCTCCTGCCCCTTGTGGGCGGTTCGGGTGGCGGCGGTTCGCCCAACCGTGGCGGTAGCGGTGGCGGTGGCGCGATCTTGATCGCCTCAAGTACTCGCATTGAGTTGAACAGCAGCATTTCTTCGGAAGGAGCACGTTCCGCTGAAGGTGTCGCCGGTGCTGGCTCTGGCGGTGCCATTCGTCTTGTGGCTCCGGTTATTGCCGGCACCGGCGGGTGCTCCGTTGACGGTGGTCCGAACCCTATCCTTAACACCAACAATAATGGCGGGGCGGGGCGCATTCGGTGCGACGCGATGGATCGAACCGGCTTCAACCTTGGTTTTAACCCCAATTTTCCAGCCGTTCCGGCGAACCCGATGGCCACGCCGCCGACGCCGGCCATTCCTGAGCATCGCGCGGCCTTCACGGCCGATCAGTATCTCCCGCTGCTCTTCCCGCCCAATGGCCCTACTCTCCGCGTGGTCAGTGTGGGGGGCATCGCCATTCCGCCGGGCGCGCCCGCCGGCTACTCTGTGACCTTGCCCCTGAACTCTGCCGCCTCCCAGCCGGTCGTGGTCGAGGCTGAGAATTTCGGCACCCCCGTGGATATTACGGTGAAGGTCACGCCGGCCACCGGCCCAGCCCTTCCCGGGGTGAACGCCACCATCGACAACAGCACCGCCAACCCCGCCACCACCAGCGTATCAGTCCAGTTGCCGGCCAACGTGCCGGTGACGGTGAACGCCTGGACCCGGTGACTCCCTCCAGGTGATGGCTGAACGCCGCAAATTCTCCAACCTCTTAGCCAATACAAACCAAGCGTGCACTCTGTGCTCCAAACAGTGAAAGGAAACTCCATGACCAAAATCGCAACACCCATCCGCGCGCGCCAGTTCCTGGCCGCGCTGCTTCTCGCCGTGGCCGTACTGGGCGCCGGCCCGACTGTCACCCTGGGCGGCGACTCAAGTTCCGACCGCCTGACCGGATCGGCCGGCACGCTCAAGGCACTGGGCGACATCTACTGGCGCAACGCCTTTGGCAGCGTGGTGCTGCCGGCCGATACCAACGGCAATGCCGTGGTGGGAGGCGTGGCGTTGCTGCCGCTTCCAGACAACTCCGCCAGCACGACGGCCAGCATCGACGTCACGCTCCGGGCCGGGCAGCCCTTTTTCCTGCCGCTTCTCGCGCTCTTCGGCACCAGCTACAGCGATGGCACCCCGCCTGACCCCGTGCTGGGCGAAACCGTGTTCAGGAAGAACTTGAAGCAACTCAAACTGCAGGTGGACGGCCGGACCGTGCTGGTGGGACGGGAAGCGCTCGATTTCCTGACGCAGTTCAACTTCGAGCCGCCCATTCCGTACGATGCCGCGCCCATTAACGCCATCATCTATCAGCAAGGCCTCAGCGTCATACACAAAGGACTTTCACCCGGGGCCCACGTCATCAAGCTGGACGTGAAGTTCTCAGCCGCTCCGCCCGTGTTCCCCGAACTGGAGTTCCACAACACCTTCAATGTGACCGTGAACCCTTGAACACGAGCCGAAAAGCACGAGCCGCCTTTGCCCGTCACCAGCCCGCCGCTCGCTGCGGTAGGGCTGGTGACACGCCATGAACCCTGTCCGCAAAACGGGAAGAGATACCCCATGAAAAAATCCTGTCGTCTCCTGCTGTTGCTCCTCGGACAACTTGCCGTCGTCTGTGCCTGTCATGCCCAGGGCACGGCCTTCACCTATCAGGGCCGGCTCAACAGCAGTGGCACCAATCTGACCGGTCTTTATGACTTCCACGTGGCCTTGTTCAACGTGAGCAGTGGCGCGGGGCAGGTGGGCTCAACCATCACCAACACCGCCGTGGGCGTGACCAACGGGCTGTTCACGGTGGCGCTGGATTTCGGCGCGCAGTTTCCTGGCGCCGGACGCTGGTTGGAAGTTGCCGTGAGGACAAACGGAGCGGCGTCTTTCACCACGCTGAGCCCGCGCCAGCGAATCACCCCCACGCCGTATGCGATTACGGCTAGCAACATCACCGGGGCGTTGAGCGCCAGCCAGTTGGCCGGGACGATTGCGCCGGCCAACATCGCCAACGGCACCATCTCGGGGGCCATGCTCGCGGCGGGCGCGGTTGGGTCGGGCCAGTTGGCGGCGGGAGCCGTCAATACCGCCGCGCTGGCGGACGGCGTGGTCACGGCCGCGAAGCTGTCCACCGTGTCCAACTGGTATGCGGTGACGTTCATCAATCCCACGCCGGAGCGTTTCGACGTCTTTGGCACGGCGCTCGCGCCGGTGGGGAATGACCGCGTGCTGATCGGAGCGCCCAGTGACAGCGCGGGCGGAATCTCAGCCGGGGCGGCCTATTTGTTCGGCACTAACGGCCACTTGCTGCTTACCTTGACCAATCCGGCCCCGGGCAACACTGACAGTTTCGGTGACGCCGTGGCGGCGGTGGGGAACGACCGATTGCTGATCGGCGAGCCGCATGACGACACGGGTGACTTCGGGTCAGGAGTGACGCATCTCTACGACACGAACGGATCGCGGATCGTCACGTTCACAAACCCCACGCCGGCGGCGCTCGATTCTTTCGGCACCCCCGTGGCGGCGGTGGGAAACCGTGCGGTCATGATCGGGGCGCGTGGGGATGACACCGGCGCGACGGACGCCGGCGCGGCATATCTCTTCACCACCGGCGGCGTGCTGATCACCACTTTCACCAATCCCACGCCGGCGGTGGACGACCACTTTGGCGCGACGGTAGCGGCGGTGGGCCATGACCGGGTGCTGATCGGTGCTACGGGCGACAGCACGGGGGCGCCGTCGGCGGGCGCGGCTTATCTCTTCCGCACCAATGGCGCGTTGCTCGCCACCTTCCTCAATCCCGCGCCCACCAACTACGCGGCCTTCGGCATTTCCCTGGCGGTGGTGGGTAGCGACCTGGTGCTGATTGGCGCTCCTGACAATTATTCCGGCGCCATTCGCGCAGGCGTGGCTTACCTCTTCCGCACCAATGGCGCGTTGCTCGCCACCATTAACAATCCCACGCCGGCGAGCGGGGACAATTTCGGCCAGGCCGTGGCGGCGGCGGGGAACAACCGCATGTTGATCAGCGCCCCCCGTGACGGCGCGATTGCGGCCGGAACGGTATATTTGTTTGGAACCAACGGAGTGCTGCTCGCCACGTTCACTTCTCCCACTCCCACATCCAGCGCCTACCTCGGCACCTCCGTGGCCGCGCTGGGGAACGACCGGCTGCTGGCAGGCGCGCTCTACGATGGCACGGGAGGGGACACGTCGGGAGCTGCGTATTTGTTCGTGATGGAAGACTACTCGCCGGGCGTGATCGCGACGGGCGTCCGGGCCGGGAGCATCACCCGCGTTGACCTCGTAGATGGATTGATCAACTCGATCAAGATTGAGGACGGCGCGGTCATTTCCACCAAGATTGCGGACGGTGCGATTACGAACGCTCACCTGGCCAACAACGCGGTCAGTTCCAGTAAAATTGCCGACGCCACCATCACCACCGCCGACCTGGCGGATGGCGCGGTGACGTCGAACAAGATTGGCGGCGTGTTGAACGCCTCCCAGGTTCCCGGACTGGACACGGCCAAGATCGTCAGCGGCACGCTCGACGACGCCCGGCTTTCCGCGAACGTGGCGCGGCGGGCCGGCGGCAACACCTTCACGGGCGATCAAACTTTGTCCGGCAACGCCTGGGTCGGCAACAACTTGAGCGCCGCGACTCTGACCTCGCGCGGCAATCTGGCCGCTGGCAGCGGCGTCGGCACCGCACTGCATACCATTCACGCCGGAACCAGCGCCGGCACGGCCGCGATCAGCGGCGCTGGAAACAAGATCGTGGTGGAGAATTCAGCCGCGAACGGACGCGCCGCCTTTCTCGCCCTGGCCGGCCCCGGTTCCAGCGTCTCCGCCACCCGGGTCGAGGTGCAACTGGAGGCCGACGTGAGCCAGAACCGCGGCATCTTCGGCACGACCAGCGCGCATGAGATGCAGTTCCGTGTCAACAACAACGAGGTCATGCGGCTCTGGACCAACGGCAACATCAGCATCGGCAACATCACGCCGACCAACAAATTGCACGTGGCCGGCGGCGTGTCCGCAACCGCCTTCGTCAGCACGAGTGACCGCCACGCCAAGGAAAACTTCGCGCCGGTCAACACGCAGGAGGTGTTGGCCAAGGTGGCGGCACTGCCCCTCACCACCTGGACCTTCAAGGAACTGCACGATGGCCGGCACCTCGGGCCGATGGCCCAGGACTTTTACGCCGCGTTCGGCCTGGGCGGCAGCGACACGACCATCACGAGCATTGACCCGGACGGCGTGGCACTGGCGGCGATCCAGGGGCTGAACCAGAAAGTCGAAAGCGAAAGGCAGAAAGCGGAAAAGGAACGTGAGCAACTGCGCACGGAAAACGAGGAACTCAAGGCGCGACTGGAGAGACTGGAGAGATTACTGGGCGAGAAGAGCGGAGGCGCGCGATGAACAGCCCGAGGTCCGAAGTCCGAAATCCAAAGTCTTCCAGTGTCCGCCGCTGGCTCCTTTTCTGCCTGCTGAATTGTTCCTCCTGCCTCCCGGCCTTTGCCCAGAGTTACTCGCTCGACTGGTTCACCCTGGACGGTGGCGGCGGCACCAGCACGGGCGGCGTGTTCGCGATGAGCGGCAGCATCGGCCAGCCGGAAGCGGGCGCGATGAGCGGAGGCGCCTTCTCGCTCACTGGCGGCTTTTGGAGCCTGAACGTGATCCAGACGCCGGGCGCGCCGGTGCTGCACCTGACGAATTTGCTGAACGGCACAGCGCGGTTGATCTGGCTGCCCGACATGCCCGGCTACATTGTCCAGCAAGTCACCGCGCTCACGCCGGTTCCCGTCGTGTGGAGCAACGCACCGGTGAATTACACCAACGGCGCGGTCATCCCTGTCGCGCCCGGGACACGCTATCTCCAGCTCTTCAAACCATAGCCGAGAGCGTAACCGCGGGCGGGAGTTTCCGTTTCATTGGTTGAATCAGGTTCGCCATGAACAGCCGGAATACATCCGCTTCGCTTCGCGCCCGCGCCGCCGGGTCCGCCCGAACCGCTCCCTCCGTCTGCCCGCCCCGGCGTGCGTGGCCCTGCGGACCCGGCGCGCCGCGCGCCGCACGGAGTTTGAAATTGCCGCCGGGGGCAAATTGGGCTATCAGGCACGAGCCCTTGGCCCAAATGAACTCCCAACACTCAGGCCGCTGCGTACGCGTACGTTCTGGTCCCAGAATTTTTCTGGCGTTGCTGCTTGGCTCTCTTCTCCTCATTCCTGCGCGCGCGGCCGTTTGCGGCGATCCGCCCGCCTCGCTCCTCGGGCTCTGGCGCGGCGAAGCTGACGCGACCGATACGCTCGGCCTCAACAGCGGCCTCCTGCACAACGGCGCGGGCACCACGAACGGTGCAGTCGGCTTCGGCTTCACCTTCGACGGCGTGAACGACTACATCTCGATCCCGCACAGCGCGGCGTGGAATCTCGGGACGAACGATTTCACGGTTCAGTTGTGGGTGAGCTTCTCGCAGGTGCGCAACTCGATGTTCTTATTTCACCGGAAAGGTTCCGGCCCGGGCGGCTGGGAGTTCGGCTTCCAGACCAATGGTGGAACGGGCGGGCTTTTCTTCAACAGCGCCACCAACGCGTCCGCCATTTTCCGTGCCTGGTCGCCCCAATCCAACTTCTGGCATCACGTCGCGGTCACCCGCAGCAACGGCGCCTACCGGCTGTTTGCCGACGGAGCCCAACTGGCTGGCGCGGAAGCGGATGCGAACCCGGTGCCGGAAGTCATCGGCGACTTGCGGGTCGCTTCACTGACTGGCTCCGGCGACTACACTTTGGCAGGAGGTCTGGACGAAATTGCCATTCTTAACCGCGCGCTGACGCCTTCGGAGATTTCCGCCCTCAGCCAGGGCTACCGGGCGGAGTGGCTCCAACCGCTTTGTTTCACCAACTCGCCTTCGACAAACGTCATCGCTGCCACCTATCCATTCACCTTCTCCGTCGCGGCTGGTTCCGTGGCGTTGCTCGAATGGCGGAAGGACGGCTCGCCCATTGCCAATTCCGGGAGCACCAACTTCACGATCACGAACGTCCAGCCCGCCGACGCCGGGAGCTACACCCTGCTGATGTCGAATCTCTACGGCATGGCCACCAGCGCGCCGGTCACGCTCTCAGTGGTGCAGCCACTCTCGGTGGCGACTTACGCGGGCACGCTCTACGGCTTCGGCACGAACGATGGGCCTGCGCCTCTCGCCACCTTTGGCTATCCGTACGGGCTGGCACGCGACCCCTCCGGAAATCTGTTCGTCTCGGATCACTATTATAGGCAGGTGCGGAAGATTTCTCCGGACGGCTTGGTCAGCACCTTCGCTGGCGTGAACAACGAGCCAGGGACGAACGATGGGCCGGGCCTGCAGGCGCGTTTCACGGAGCCGTTTGGATTGGCGTGCGACGGCGCGGGCAATGTCTTCGTGGCGGATCGCAACGCGTACACCATTCGCAAAATCTCTCCGGCCGGCTATGTCACTACCTTGGCAGGTCTGGCCGGCTTCTCGGCGAGCGACGATGGCGTCGGCAGCGCCGCCCGGTTTGTCGCGCCGAGGTGCCTGGCCACCGACGCGGCCGGCAACCTTTACGTGGGCGACGACAACAGCATCCGCCGGGTCACTCCGGGAGGCGTGGTGACAACGCTGCTCAGTACCGACGTGTGGCAGCCCCAGTCGATCGCCCTGGATGCAGCAGGCAACATCTACTACACCGACGCCAATTTCGTTTTGCGAAAGCTCGGGACCAACGGCGCGCTGACTATTATTGCCGGCCAGGTGGGATTGTCCGGCCTCTCGGACGGTCTGGGCGCGGACGCCCGCCTCGGCTACATGGCTGGTCTGGCGTTCGATCCGGCAGGGAACCTCTTGGTGTCGGATTACCTCTTCAAGGTCTTGCGGCGCATCACCCCTGCGGGTCTGGTCACGACGCTGGCCGGCACCTACGGCAACACGGCCGACGGCGTGGGCGCGGCAGCGGGCCTCGGTAATCCCGGCGGTCTGGCCCTTGACGCGCAGGGGCGGATTTACGTGGTGGACTACGATTTCAACAACATCCGTCGCGCGGACTTCGGAGTGGTCATCGGCCACGAACCCATCAGCCAGGCCGTGGCCCCCGGCTCGAACGTGACGTTGCAAGTGACGGCGGCGGGCGTGGAACCGCTGGCTTACCAATGGCGTTTCAACGGCGTACCGCTCGCGGGCGCGACGAACGCGACGCTGCAGATCGTTGATTTCCAAATCACGAACGGCGGTCACTACACCGTGGTGGTGACGAACGCTCTCGCCGCCACCACGAGCATCGTCGCGCGCCTCGCCATTCCCACGCTGCAACTCGCCGCGCTCGGTCGCGGCGTAATCACCGCCGATCCGGCGGTGACGAACTACGCCCCCGGCCAGTCCGTGACCCTCACCGCCACACC
>CAYQWK010000094.1:0-16617 GCA_964420805.1 uncultured Bifidobacteriaceae bacterium
TTTCATTGGTCACGGACGAAGGGGCCGGAGCCTCCGGCTGGATCACCCTTCCGTCGGCGATCACTTGTTCGATCGTTACTTGTGGCGCGTGCGGGTTGAAGGGCATCTCGCGCGGGCTGACCACGGAGACGCCGTTGAGGGTGGGAAACCACAGCGAGCCGTCGGTGGCTTTCCACGCGCTGGGCTGTAGGCCGCCGCTGCATTCGAGGCTGCCCATGCCGTCGTTGGGCCCGTATTGGAGCAGGTTCACCGAGGGAATTCTTCCGTCGGCGAAATCGTTCAATTCCTGTTTGCGGGCGCGGAAGATGCCACGGAACGAGCTGAACCAGAAGTTGCCGGAATCATCCTCGAGAACGGAGCTGACCACCTCGCACTGGAAACCATTCGTCGGCGCGATGTGTTGGAAGACGCCGTGACGGTGGCGCACCAGGCCCGCGCCGCGCGTGCCGATCCAGAGCGTCCCGTCGCCGTCCACGTAGAGCGTGCGCGCGGTTGCCTTGGGCCAGCCGTTGGTTTGCGTGACCGCCACCGCGCGATTCGAGCCGCGCGCGACGCGGTGCAGAACGCCGGAGGCAATCAGCCAATGATCGCCCTCGAAATCCTCGACCACACAGGAAGCCTGCGGACCAGCCAGGCCGTTGGTGGTGGTGAACCGCGTGAAGCCGCCTTCCTCCACGCGGTCGAATCCCCATTCGCCGCCAATCCAGAGCTTTCCGCTCCGGTCCTCGTGCAGGACGTTCACGATGGCGTTCAGCGAACCCTTGCTTTTGTGGAAATGGCGGACGGGACGTCCGTCGCGGAACAGCATCGCCCCCTCGCCGTACGTCCCGGCAATGACCCCGCCGTCGCGCAACGCGAGCACGGCGTGGACGAAATCATTCGTTCCCGGAATAGGCGATGCGGCGAGACGGATGATCTCGCCCCGGTTCCACTTCGCCAGGCCCGCGTTGTGAAATCCGAAATAGAATTCACCGCCCGGCGCCTGCGACACGGATTTCACAATCCTCCCGGGCAGCCCTTGCGTCTGCGTCAACGCCCGGATGCCCCGGCGCTTCAACCTGTTCACCCCGCCACCGTCAGTCCCAATCCAGATGTTCCCCTCGCGATCCTCGAACATCGAGCGGACCGAACTGTGGGACAGTCCGTTCGTCGCCGAAAGCAAGGTCCAGTCCCCTTTTGCGGGCCGGAAAAACATCCCTTCATCAGTTCCCATCCACCATGCATCGCGGCTGTCCCTTCCCACCAGGAACCGGGATTCAATCGGCGGCACCGGTTCATCAGGCAGTTCGGTCGCGCGCCCGTTCACGAAACGGTACATCCGACCCGGCAGCACCAGATACTGACCGCCGTTTGAGTCTCTCGCCCCCATCACGCCCTTGAGCACTCTTCCGTCCGGCCCGGTGATTCGTGTCACCACTCCGTCTCTGATCACGCTTGCTCCCATGCCATGCGCCACGAGGAGGCCGCCATCCGGCAGCATTTCCGCGCTGGTCATGGCACCGTCGGGCAACTGCACTTCCGGCGGCATGAGCAACCGGGGCACACCATCGCGACCGACCGAACGAACGCGGTTGGAGGTGTCGCCGATCCAGATCGTACCGTCCTTGCCCAAGCCGAGTGAGAAGACATCAGGTGGAATCCCGTCATTCGCTGTCAGTCGGCGAAATCGTCCGCTAGCGTAATGTGCCAGTCCGCCCCCGCCGAGAATCCACACACCTCCGTCCGGCCCGGCATAGGTTCTCTGCGGCGCCAGGCCGAGCAACGCCGGCGTGTTCGCGCCATCGAAGAGAGTGAACCGTATTCCGTCAAAGCGTGCCAACCCGTTGAAAGTCACCATCCAGAGATAGCCGTCGGCGCTTTGGGCGATGCTGACCACCGAGTTCTGCGGCAGCCCCTGCTCGCTTTGCCAGGCGGCGTAAGTGAACTGCTGTTGCGCCAGCAACTCTTTCGGCAGCAATCCAGGCTCGTTCGCAGCCAGGCCGATTCGCGGGCCCGAAACCGCCAGAAGGAAAGTCCCCAACGCGAGAACGATTCGCGCGCCCAACCCGAATGTGCAACCGGGGATCATTTGCGGATGGCGCGAAAGCTAGCCGCCGCCTCACCTGCTCCGCAAGCGCGCCGCCTTGGTGCCATCGTCTGAAGAAGCAACCGGCCCGGGCCATGACCGGGCGGGAACTCCGGACGCTTCAGCGGATCGTCTTCAACTCCGCCTCCGTCCAGGCGTCCTCACGTTGCGCGTTGGCGGCACGGATTTGTTTCACCGTCTCCGCCGTCACGGGCGCGAAGCCGTGGCCCCACTCGCGACGGACATACGTGAGCGCGTCGGCGATCTGCTCGTCCGGCAACGCGCCGAGCGCCGGCATGTCGAGCTCGTACTTGCGGCCCTTCACCTTGACCGGCCCGCGCAGGCCGTGGAGGACGATGCGCACAATGCGTTGCTCGCTGCCGGCGACCCATTCCGAATCCACGAGCGGCGGAGCAAGGCCCTCCTGTCCCAGCCCATGCGGCTGATGGCACGCCATGCACGTCAGCTCGAAGACGGCCTTGCCGGACTCGAATCGCTTCTGGTCCGCCGGCGGGAGCGGCGGCGCGGTGGATCGCGCCGCAACCGCCTTCACCGGTTCGCGGCCCGCGAGGACATACTTCGCCGCGTCGCGCGCCAGCGTGATGGGGCTGCCGGCCAGTGCGGCCACGGCGGCCTTGTTCTCCGCGTCGGCGGGCATTTCACCGAGCGTGAGCGCGAGCTGGATTTGCACGTCCGGCGCCGCGTCGCGCGCCAGCGCGAACACCTTTTTCCGCAGCGGCAACTCCGTCGAAAGATTCGTGCGCAGAAGCGGCTCGGACAGCCGCAGCGCGGCGGCGCGAAGCTTCGGGTGCGAATCCTCCATGGTCTTCAGCAACACCGCCGCGTCCGCCGCGCCGAGACCGTCGAGCGTCCACAGCGCGTGCAGGCGTGTGACAGGGTTCGTGTGCGCGAGCAGCAAGTCCCGCAACGACGAGATCGCGGCCCTATCGGCGCGTTCCACGAGCAAACGCTGCGCGGTGTCGCGCACGGCGCCGTTGGGGTGCGAGAGGTAGTTCACCAGTTGCGCGCCGCCGGCCTTCGCAAGCTGCGGCGGCTTGGGCAGCGGACCCTTTTCCCACACCACGCGCCAGAGGCGGCCCTGGGTCTGCGGTTTGTCGAGACCGCGATCCAGAATCTGCTGGCGCAGGTAGCTCGTCACGAAGACGCGGTGTTGAAGGATGCCGTGATACATGTCCACGATGTAGAGCGCGCCGTCGGGACCGGTGAAGAGGTTCACCGGGCGGAACCGCTCGTCGGTCGAGGTGAGGAACTCGGCCTTGTCGTAGGCGTTCCTGCCGGAGATGACGCCGTCCTTCTCGGCGAGCACGTTGCGCTTCACGAGATTGCCCGACGGCTCGCAGACGAAGCCGTTGCCGTAAAACTCCGCCGGGAAATTTTCGCCGCGATAGACGCACGGCCCGCACGCGGCGGTGACGGTGGCGAGCGTGCCGTCGGCGCGGAGTTGCTTGGGCTGGTAGCCGCGGTTCACGCCGGGATTCACGCGACTGGGCCAGGTGCTCTGGTCCTTCACGACCTTCTCGTTCAGGCCGTTCAACTTCGCCGCCGGCCCCCGCTTGTTGCCGTAATGCGATGGAATGAGATCGGCGCGGAGCTGGTCGCTGTTCGAGTTATGGAAGAGGCGTCCGAAATCGTCCTGTGAGATGCCCCACTGGCCGCGCCCGCTGGTCGGCTCGCGGCGCCACGCGCCGTCGGTGTTGCGGATGCGGCTGCTCCAGTTGGCGCTGTAAATCCAGTTGTCGCGCGCCCAGAGCAGTCCGTTGGCGGTGTGCTCGGGATTCCCCTGCCCGCCGTAATCCTTGAACACCTCGATCTTCTCATCGCATTGGAAGTCCCCGTTCGTGTCGCGACAGAACCACAGGTGCGGCGGCTCGGCGATCAACACCCCGTCCCGCACGAGCGACACCGCGCGCGGCATCACCAGCCCGTCGAGGAACGTCGTGCGCTTGTCCATCCGCCCGTCGCCATCCGTGTCCTCCAGCACCGAGACGCGGCCGACCGGCTCCTTCTCGCCCGTGGCGTCCACGTTGGGCATGAAACCGCGCATCTCGACAACCCAGATGCGCCCGTCCGGATCGAACTGCATGGCGACGGGAAGCTCGACGAGCGGTTCCGCGGCGACCAGTTCGATGCGAAAGCTGGGCGGGAGCTTGAAGGTCTTCTGTTCGTCCGCGGCGGAAAGCGGCGGTGCGGGCGGAATCTTCTCCTTGGGCACGCGCGCGGTCTGCACCTCGCCCTTCTTGTCCCCGCGCTGGGCAGAGACAGAAACAGCGGCGAGCAACGACATACCGACGGCGAAAAAGAAACGAGTCATGTGGTTCCGAGCGGCTTTCGACGCAAGCAGGCTGCGGGATATTCTCATCATGAACCGCGCCCGCGTGACCGTCGCTGTGAAGCGGCGGCCATTTGAAGGAGCAGGGCGGGCCGGGCTTTCACATCGCGATCCGGTGGTGAAGCGCCGGGGGGGCCGGCACCGACTCAACTCGGGGGCGAGAGCTTGCTCAACACTTCAATCGCCAACAACGCCGCCGCGCCCCGGTTCTCGACCTGCAGCTTCTCGAAGACGTGTTCGAGGTGCTTCTTCACGGTGCTTTCGCCCACGCCGAGGATAGTCGCTATGTCCGCGTTGGCCTTGCCTTGGGCGACCCAGAGCAGCACCTCGGCTTCCTTCGGAGTGAGGCTGAACCCGGCGATGAGAGGCTCAGGCGAGTCGAATCGAGGCTCAAACTTGAGTCCGTATGTCGCCGCCTGAGCGTGCTGCTCCTTGCGCTCCAGGCGGGCACGGATTGCGCTGATCAGATCGTCAATCGCCACGGGCTTCGTCAGGTAATCATCGGCGCCCAGGTTCATGCCGTGGCGGATGTCAGGCTTCTCGCCTTTGGCGGTGAGGAAAATGAATGGAACGCCGAGCGTGCCCGCGTTTGCGCGCAGGGCTTCCAGGACGCCGTACCCATCCAGTTCGGGCATCATCACATCGCACAGGATCAGGTCGGGCCGTTCCTTCCGGGCGGCCTCGACTCCGAGCCGGCCATTGGCCGCAGTGGTCACTGTGAAGCCTTCCATGTCCAGCGCCGTGGCCATGCCCCGGCGCATTTGGGGTTCATCTTCGATCAACAGGATTTTCGTCATGGCAGTTGTTCCCTCCTCACACTCCTACTCTTGCTCCTCTCCCCCGACGCGATACGGCGCTTCATCCTCGCGAGACCGGTCAGGCAGCTTGCTCTTCACAAGGCCACCGACCAGCCCGACCCGTTGCGCGAGCATCGTCTTGCCGGCTTCGAGTTCGGCGGCATTCAGGATCGGCTTGATGAACGACACATTCAGGTCGGCGGCGCGCGCAACGGTCGAGCCGTGGGCGATGTCGATGAACTTGCCTTTGTCCTCCGGCGTGAACTTGGCTTTGCCCCCGGCCAGGTTGAGCGGAAACGTGCTCCGGGCGCGACCGAGTTGGGAAGCGATGGCGGAGGTTCTCGGAAACCGCGCGTGAACGAGTTCGCTCCAGCGGATGAACTCCAGCGAGGTTGGGCAGGCTTGCAGCCGTTCGTGATCGAAGCAAGTTTTCATGGGCAGGAGGGAGCACGAGCAGGAGTCAGTCGGGATCGAACATCGGGAGCGCGACGGTGAAGGTCGTGCCGCAACCCAACCGGCTCTCCACGCGGATGCTTCCCCGGTGCAAGTCGCAGCAACGTTTGACAATCACCAGGCCCAGGCCGGTGCCGTGGATGTGCTGCACGTTCGGGGCGCGGTGAAAGGCGGTGAACAGATGGGGTTGGTCTGCGGGTGGAATGCCCATGCCCTGGTCCGACACCACAAACACGGCCTCCGTGCCTTGGCGACGAACTTGGAGTCTCACCGGCTTGTCTGGCGGGGAGTATTTGACGCCGTTTGACAGCAGGTTGGTCAGAATGTGCCGCAGCAGCGCCTCATCGGCCTGCCCCGGGCCGTCCGGCTCCGGACGGCAGTCGAGTTGAATCGGGCACGCATGATTCGTCGCCGACAGGACTTCATCCACCAGCTTGCGACAGAAGCCTGCGAGATCGATCGCCGCCGGCTTGAACTCCATCCGCCCCGAATCCACCCGGCTGAGCAGCAGAGCGTCCTCCATCATGCGCGACATGCGGCGGACGCTGTCGATGATGGCGTCAAGGTGCTCGGCGCGCTGCTGTGGCGTGAGGCGCTCGTGGTAGCGCTGAAGCACTTCGCCGGAGACGCTGATGACGCCCAGCGGGGTGCGAAACTCATGCGACACCATGGAAACGAAGGTTGTCTTCAGCGCGCTGACTTCGCGCTCGATCCGCAGGGCTCGCTCGCGTTGGGCCGCCAGGTCTTCGGCGCGGGCAAAGTCCTCCACCAGGTGGCGGTGCCGCCGCAGCGAAAGCAGCGCCAGCACCGCGGCGACGCTGACGCACGCGAGCGGGAGGCTGACCGCCAGCGAGGCCAGCCACACGGAGCGCGGGGGCGATCCGTTCACAGGGTCCGACGCCGGCGGTTCGCTGGGCGACCAGTCCAGCCCCAGCGGCCGCAGTTGTTCGCGGATGCGCCAAAGGTTCCAGACCTCGACCAGGTTGTTCGCCGTGCCGATGGCTAGGAATCCGTCGGCGGCGGTGTAACGAAGGGTGTGGGCTGTCTGCGCGTGCGGTCCCATGAAAGCGGCCAGAGGCTCCCCGGTTGCGGCATCGAGCAGCCGCACGAATCGGCGGTCACTGTCGAAGGCCAGCGTGTTCCCGTCGGCGGCAAAGGCCGCCAGGCCCTGGCGGCTGGCGTGGGCCGAACGCCGCTTCTCCCAGCGCAACGCCCAGGTGCCGGTGTCGAACACGCGCAGGTGTTCGGCGGTGGCGACCGCGAGTTGGCGCGAATCCGGACTGAAGGCGACGTGGGCCGACGTCTTGCCAAACTCCCTGGCGGTCTGTCCCGTGCGCGCATCGTACACGCGCGGTCCGGTAATGCTGCCGTAGCCGCTCGCCACCCAGCGCTGGTCGCCGCTCACGGCGGTCATACCCCCTCCGGTGGCGGTCGCGGCAGGACGCGCCATGCGGAAGGTCATGTGGCCTTCGAGTTTGGTGGCGCGCGTCGGCTCCGCCAGTCTCACGGCGAAACCACCCTGTTCCTCCGTCTCGACGGCCACCATGTGTCCATCGGCGCTCAAGCCGGCGCGGTAGGGCCGCGCATTTTGCGGCAGCGGGATCAACCGCGCTTCCCCCAGTCGCAACACGACCCTGCCCTGGACGTGCTCACGAAGTACGACACGGTGTTCCAGCCCGTTGCTGCGGCAGAGGAACAATCCCTGGCCGTCCGGTTCCAGCAGGACGCTCCGCGCGCCGGGCAGGATCTGACGGAATGTGGCGGCGGGCAGGCCCAGGCTCCAGAGGCTCAAGGTTTCGTCGGCCAGCAGGGCCAGCAAGTGGTTTGTGCGGCTTAGGTCCATGTGCCAGGCCGCAAGGTCGCGCCGGCCCTCGCCATAATGGATCTGGTAGCCATCGCCCCGAATGACCCGCCATTGGGTGAGGCGACGGTTCTCCGCCACAGCCACGATGCGACCGGAATTGCCACTAAAGCCCAGACCGTAACCCTGAGACGTGGTGACGAGGGTCCGGCCGAGGTTCACGTCCCAAAGCCGCGAAGTTTCGTCGTAAGCCACGGTGAGCAGCATGGCGTCGTCGGGGCTGAACGCCAGGTGCCATGTCACCGCGGAATGGCCGCTGAGGATTTGGTACTCGCCCGTGGCCACGTTCCACACAAACACGTCGTTGTTGTAGCAGGCGGTAGCCAGCCGTCCGCCGGCGTGATCGAACGTCACCCGGCGGAGGCGCGCGGGGTGGGAGAACGTGCGCACGACGCGGCCTTGCTCCCAGTCCCACAGCACGACCTCGCTGCCGTTGACCACCGCCAGCACGGGGCGGCCCGGCTGCACGCAAGCGAAGTATCCCTCCTGCGGCGGACGGTGGAATGGTTGTTCCTGCAACGTGCCGGCGTCGAACAGAGTCAGGCGGCCTTCCCGTTCGCGGTCGTAAAGGCAGAGCCAGCGCCCGTCATCGGACAACACGGGCGCGATCGCGGGGGGGCCTTTGGATTGGTCCACGCGCCCGCGCCAGATGACTTCGCGGGCCGCCACGTCCCACACCAGAACGGCCGCCCGCCAGTAGCGGACTTCCAGGCGGCGGCCATCGCGGCTGAAGCCCATGTAGGAAATGATGTCCACATTCGTGGAGGTGGTCTGCTGCGGCAGTTTGCACAGCGGAGCCGGGTTCGTGAATGAATGGAGAATGATCTCGCCGCCGGGCAGCGCGACCGCAAAACGCTCATGCGCCGGATCGTAAGCCACGGTGCCGGCCCCCTCCGGAAACGGCCAGGAAAAGCCCGTTTCTTCGAGGTCGGGAAGCGCAAGAAAGGCGATGGCTTCGTCCCGCAATTCGCGGCCGGGCCGGATGAGGGTGGCGGCGCGAATGGCCTCCAGCCCCTCTGCGCGCCGCCCCATGCGGTCGCTCAAACGCACGGCCCGGGCTTGCGCGAGCAGTGAATGACGCAACTTTTCGCGTCCGTCCTGCTCTGCCACCTCGGCGCGGCGCTGGCTGCGCGCGGAACGGAGTGATTGCAGCACCGTTGCGACGGCAAGCGCCACGAGCAGCCCGAGGATGATCGCCATCGCGGTGTTGGCGCGCAGCAAACGCCGCCGCATCTCGTCGCGAGGCGGAGGCGTTGGCTGTTCTGGCGCGATGGTCTGAACGGAGTTCATGGACTCAGGTTCGGCCTTCCGCCGCCGCCGCACGGCGGGTGCGGCCCGCTCCTGTGGGCGGCTTCGTCGTCGCGGTTGGTGAGGACCGATTCATCGCAGTGGCCAAACCGCGCGAGGCTGCCCGAGGCGCGGCGATTTTGGAATTCGTCTTTCGACGAAGACACCGCAGCCACTGTGCCAGTCTTTCGTCGATCCCTGTCACCTTCGCCCAAAGTCGAATCGTCCTTCGGCCCATACCCAACACCCCGCGCGTGCTGCTACTCCTGTCAGCACGATGAAACACATCAAGCACATCCTGTCGGTCGTCGTCATCGCGCAAGCGAATCAAAACCGCCGCCGGTTTTCCGGGGCGCAACTTCAACCTCATACTATCACTCTTACTCTCCGGAGTTCTGGAGTGGAGCAGAGTGAGTTCGCATGCCGGACAATGGCCGCGCATCCGGGCCGCGAACGGAGCATGGCTGTGTCGCAGACCAGCCGCGCACCGGGGCGTGGGGAGAGTAAGAGTTTCGGAGTCGCCCTGTTGTTTCTTCTGCTGGCGCTGTTCGCGGCGCGAGTGGATGCCGCCACGCACGTCTGGTCCGGCGCGGGCGGCACACCGTTCTGGTCCAATCCCGCCAACTGGGCCAGCGGCGGCGCGCCCACGGCCGCCGAGACGGACGTTCACCTCGTCTTCCCGCCCGCCGGAACAACGAACGCCATCCACGATGTCACGGGGCTGAAGCTCAAGTCCCTCACCGTGCAGCGCGCGGACATGGTAATCGGCGGCTTTCCGAACGCGCCGCTGACCTTGGACAGCCTCTACACGCAGTTCACATTCAGCGACGCCGGCGGCGCGCACATCATTCTTCAGGCGAGCAACACGACGTTCTCTGCCGGACTCGTGATTGTGGTGTCGAACTTCTGCGACATCATCATGGGCACGACGAATGTATTCCCCGGGAGCACCAGGTATCCGGCGTGCCTGATGCAGGCCCAGCTCATCGGCAACGGTTCGCTGATGATTATCGGGGCGGAGGAATTCGATGTGCAGTTCAATCGTTTGACGGGCGGCACGCTCACGCTGGCGGGCGATGCGGGCGCGGCCTATCCCGGCCCGACCGGCGTGTATGAAGATATCCGTTTGAATCTGGCGCGCACCGGCGGCCCGGCCATCGCGGGCAAACTCGTCGCCATCGGCGACGTGGTCAGCTACGGCCACAACCAAGTGGCATCCAATGCCATGATTGATTTGCGCGACGGCGTGTGGGACTTGAACAGCTACAACCAGACCATCGGCGCGCTGGAGCTTGCCAGTTACGACCGCCACGCGCGGATTGAAACCGGCCCGGGGCAGTTGACGCTCGACGGCTACGTCTATGGCCGGGGCAAACTGATTGGCAACATCAACCTCGGCGGCAGCCAGGTGGCGAACACGCGCACGTTCAATGTGCCCACTGATTCAGAGATTGAAATTCAAGGCGTCGTCAGCGGGCCGTTCAACACCAAGCTCGTCAAGAGCGGCGGAGGTTATCTCACGATGTCCGGCAACAATACCTACGACGGTCTCACCGAGGTGATGGATGGCTACGTGGAAATTTTGTCCGCCAACGCCCTCGGCAGCACCAACGGCGCGACGCTCCTGCACAACTCAGCCGTCGTGGTGGTGTCCACGACGAACGCGACGATTGGCGAACCGCTGACCGTGACCGGCGGCGACGCCTTCACCTGGCTCTCCACGCCTTCGAACCGCACCAACACCTGGGCCGGTCCGGTGCAGATTGACGACGGATTTTTGAACGTCGGCACGGACGGGTTTCCGAGCAGTGCGATGTTGCTCACCTTCAGCGGCCCGTTGTCCGGCAACGGCGAGATGCGCCTGACCGCCACGCCCAACTACGTCTTCTCGCTGGAGGGCGACAACGACAACACGCTGGCGAGCATCCGTGTGGATTCGACGAACCTGCGGTTGAACAAGCCACCCGGACGCGACGCCATTGGCGCGTTGCTGACCGTCACGACGGCGGGCGAGGCGCGGTTGCTGCAAAACGACCAGATTGCGGACACCGCCAACGTCTCGCTCGACGGCGGCCTGTTCAACGTCAACAACCGCGTGGATGGGATTCGTCACCTGCTGTTCGACGGCGGCTCGGTGTCCACGTCGCTCGGCCAGTTGACGATTCACGGCGACATCCTCAGCGCGTTCGGCGGCAACATCAGCGGCAAGCTGCGGTTCTCGGACGGCGTGTATCAGGTTCAGGTGAATGGCGGCACGCTGTCCATCGCCGCCGAAATTTCGTCGCAAGTCGTCGGCTCGACGATGGTCAAATCCGGCTCGGGCCAGCTCGACCTCGACTCCGCCAACATCTTCAGCAGCACTTTGCAGATTAACGCAGGCACGGTTCGCGCGTTGAACCCCGCCGCCTTCGGTGACTACACCGCAGGCATCGTCATTCAGCCGGCGGGCAAACTGTTGATTGATTCCGGCCTGACCATCTCCGGCGAATTCGTGCAACTCAACGGCGGCACGCTCGCCGTGGCCAGTTCGGCGGGCTGGAACGGCAACGTGATTTTGAATTCCAATAGCGTGATTCATGTGCCGGATGCCGGCGGCCAGTTCAACCTCGCGGGCCAAATCAGCGGCGCGGCGGGCTTCACCAAGACCGGCCCGGGCAAACTCCAGTTGCAAGGAGCTGCGGCGAACACGTTCACCGGCACGGCCATCGCCGCCGAAGGCGAAATGCTGCTCACCAAGACCAACGGCGCGGCCATCTCCGGCAACCTCGTCATTGGCACGGCCACGAATGCCGCCACCGTGCGCGTCCTTCGCACCGGCCAGATGAACAACACCGGCAACGCCACCGGCGCGCACACCGGCAGCCTCCTCGAAGTCGCGACCAATTCCCTCCTGAGCATCCAATCCTTCAACGGCAACGGGACGATTCAGTTGCCCGGCACAGCGTCGTTCATGCTCGGCCAGTCCGGCGCGGGCGACAGCGCCATCGCCGCCACAATCACGGGCGGCGGTTCGCTCTACAAATACGGCACGGGCACGCTGTCGCTGTTCGCGGCGAGTACTTACTTGGGCTCGTCTTACATCGTCGCTGGCACTTGCGAGGTCGTCGGTTCTGCGGCCTCGAGCGCGTTCGAGGTGTATCCGGGCGCGACGCTGAAAGGCAACGGGCAGACCGGGCCGGTGTTCGGTCGCGGCAACCTCGCGCCCGGCGCAAGCCCCGGCCAGTTGCGCACCGGCCACCTCACGCTCACCAACAGCGGGCATTACCTCTGCGAAATCGCGGGCACGGCGGCGGGCGAGTTCGACCAGCTCAAAGTCAGCGGCGCGGTGAATTTGAACAACGCCATCCTCGACGTGCTCTTTTCCATGCGCGGCGGCATGAGCAATAGTTTCACGATCATTGACAACGACGGCGTGGACGCAGTCCTCGGCACGTTCGCCGGGCTGGCGCAGAATTCCATCTTCGCCGCGAACGGAAAGAGTTTCCGCATCAACTACGCTGGCGGCACGGGCAACGACGTCGTGCTCACGCGGGTCAACGCCACGCCGTCCTTGATCGCTCCCGTGCTGACTCCCGCCGTGAACGAAGGCGGCACGGTGCATCTCACCGGCACGATTTCCGATGCCGACACGGACGACACGTTCACGCTCGCGCTCAACTGGGGCGACGGCTCGCAGCACACCGTCAATTTGCCCGCCGGCACGACGACGATTGACGTGACGCACACCTACGCCGACGACAAACCCAACGGGCAGCCGAACGATTCGTTCACCGTTCAATACACGCTCACGGACGCGAGCGGGTCTTCAGTGACGGGCAGCCTCAACACCGTGGTCAGCAATGTCGCGCCCGCCATCGCGCCAAATCAGGTCGCCCTGCTCCAGGCCGGCCAGCCGTTGAGCCAGTCCATCGCGTTCACCGACCCCGGCGCGGACACCTGGACGGCCACGGTGAATTACGGCGACGGCAACGGCGCGCAACCGCTCGTCGTCGGCCCGGGCAAAACGCTGCCGCTGAACCACGCGTTCCCGACCAACGGCATCTACACCGTCGCGCTCACGGTGAGCGACGACGACACCGGAATGGCCGCCGCCACGCTCACCGTGTTCGTGGGATTGGAATTGAAGATGACGAAAACCGGCGCGCAGCAGGCCACGTTGAGCTGGCCGGGCGTCTTCGAGAACTATGTGCCGTATCGCGCGACGAGCGTGAACTCGTCCAACTGGACGGAAGTCCCCGGCGCACGCAGCCTGGTCGGCGGCGAGTGGAAACAAGTCATCAGCACCACGAACGCGATGGAATTCTTCCGCCTCGGCGAGTCGAACGTTCAGTGACGCCTGTTCACCATGAACCAGTCATCCGCCATGAAAAACTCTCTTCTCATCGCCGGCGCGACAATGATCTTGGATCTGAGCGCGCTTCCAGCCGCAGCCCAGAGCGGCAGCAACTTCCAGATCACCAAGAGCACGATTGACGGCGGCGGCGCGCTTCGCAGCACCGGCGGCAACTTCACCCTCAGCGGCACCGTGGGCCAGCCGGACGCCGCGGTCGTGGTCGGCGGCAACTTCTCGCTGCAAGGCGGCTTCTGGACTGGTCTCACGCTGATCCAAACGCCCGGCGCGCCGTTGCTCACGATCCGCCGCGTGCCGCCAAGCCGCGCGGTCATCGCCTGGCCCGTGTCCGTCACGGGCTTTGTGCTTGAAGAAGCGCCCAGCGTCAACGGCCCGTGGACGCCGGCGCAAGGCTTGGCCGCCGGCACGGTGACCGAGCACACGCTCACCGTCCCGAGCACGACCGGAATGAAAGTCTACCGTCTCAAACAGCAACCCTGAACAACCTCGACGCTCAAACCAAACCACACCACTCCATCGCCATGAAGACCATTCGTAATCTCCTCCTCGCTGCCGCGCTGTTCGCGGCCGGCCTTCTGCGCGCCGCCCCGATGGGCAGCGCCTTCACCTACCAGGGCCAGCTCTACGAGTCCGGCCAGCCGGCCAACGGCATCTTCGAGTTTCAATTCGACCTCCGCGATGCCGCCACGAACGGCAGCAGCCTGAGCCTGCTCACGCTGGAAGAGATGCCGGTGACGAACGGCCTGTTCACCGTGTCGCTCGACTTCGGCCCGGGAGCTTTCAACGGCGACGCGCGCTGGCTGGAAATCACCGTGCGCAACGACTCTGCCGGCGGCGACCTCGTCACGCTTGCGCCGCGCACGCCGCTCACGCCCGCGCCGTATGCGCTCGTCGCCGGCACCGTGCCCGACGGCGCGATCACCGGGGCGAAACTCGCCGATGGCGCCATCACCGCCTCCAAGCTGGCCAATGGCGCGGTGACCGGCGCGAAGATTGCCTCGAACAGCATCAGCGCGTTCCAGATTGCGAATGGAGCCATTGATTCGCAGCACCTCGCCAGCGGCGCGGTGAACAGCTCGCACCTGGCGGCCGGCGCCGTGGGCGCGAACGCGCTGGGCGGCGGTGCCGCCATGCAGAATCTCCTCGCGGGCGGCCACAGCGCCGTGGCCAGCGGCGGCATTGTCCTTTCGGAACATCCCAATGCCACGAACCTGCTCGCCGCCGGTTTCACGCACTTGATGAAACTCGATTTGCTGCCGGAGAAATGGCAGCCCCATGCCGGCATTCCGGTTGAACTGTCCGCCGGGGGCCGCCTGCCTTTTGAGAACCACACCGCCGTCTGGACGGGCACGGAGGTTGTCTTCTGGGGCGGGGAATTGTCCGGCACAACCACTCTCGTGAACAAGGGCTGGCGTTATCACCCGTCCACGGACGTCTGGACCCCAACCTCCACAAACAACGCGCCCGCCCCGCGCCATTCTCACTCCGCCGTCTGGACCGGCTCGCGCATGATCGTGTGGGGCGGCTCCGTGTTCGCCGGTCCAACACTGACGGGCGGCCTGTATGATCCGGCCGCGGATTCCTGGACCTCCCTTCCGCCCCCGGCTTACTCCGTGGGCATGGTCAACCACGCCACCGTCTGGACGGGCACGCACATGCTCGTGTGGGGCGGTTGGGGCGGGGCCAGCGTGGTTCCATTCGGACTGCGCTTCAATCCCGCCAACCTCTCCTGGTCGCCGATCAGCACCAACGGCGCGCCTGAGGCGCGGGCCGGCCACACCGCCGTGTGGACCGGCACGGAGATGATCGTCTTTGGCGGCACTCGCGGCGACGGCACGGAGTTGAACACCGGCGGACGCTACAACCCGGTCACCGACTCGTGGACGCCGCTGCCAACATTGAACGCCCCGGCGGCCCGCGTCCGTCACGTCGCGATGTGGACCGGCACGGAAATGATTGTGTGGGGCGGCGACGCGCCGGGCGGCACCTTGAACTCCGGCGCCCGCTACAATCCAGCCGCGAACACCTGGTCCCCCACGCCCGTCACCGCCGCCACGCCCTCGGCCCGCCAGATGGCCACCGCGATCTGGAACGGCAGCACCATGACGGTCTGGGGCGGACGCGACAACCAGAGCCAGGATGTGAACTCCGGCGGGATTTACTCCCCGGCCTTCAACATGTGGGTGGCGACCTCTCTCAACGACACGCCCGCCAAACGCATTTCGCACACCGCCACCTGGACCGGCACGGAAATGATCGTCTGGGGCGGCTTCAGTCCGGCGTCCGAACCCGGCGGACGGTTCAATCCAGGCAACAACACCTGGCAGCGACTCACCCCCACCGGCGACACCTCCCTTCGCTCACGCCCCAGTTCCGTCTGGACTGGCGAGGAATGGATTCTCTGGGGCGGGATGTCTCCCGACGGTTTCCCGCAACGCACCGGGCTTCGCTACAACCCCAAGTCAAAACTCTGGAGTTCCACATCCACCTCGAACTCGCCCGCCGCGCGCTCCGAGCACGCCGCCGTGTGGACCGGCAGCGAGATGCTCATCTGGGGCGGCCTCGGTCTGAACGGCGAATTGAACACCGGTGCCCGCTACCATCCCGCGACCGATACCTGGACGCCGCTGGCATCGGTGGTCGGAAATGCCCGGCGCAGCCACAGCGCCGTGTGGACCGGCAGCGAGATGCTCGTCTGGGGCGGCATCAGCGGCTTCTTCCCGATGGATACCGGGTTGCGCTACAATCTGGCTGCGGACACCTGGCAGAGCATCAGCACCAACCTCGCACCCACCGCCCGGCTCAATCACACGGCGGCGTGGACCGGCAACCGCATGGTCATCTGGGGCGGATCGAGCTTCGCCGGCCACCTCAATTCCGGCGGGCGTTACGATCCGGCCACGGATTCCTGGACCGCCACTTCGACCGCGAATGCGCCCGCGCCGCGCGCCGGCCACACCGCCGTGTGGAGCGGACAGGAAATGATCGTCTGGGGCGGCACCAACCTGACCAACTCGCTCAAGTCCGGCGGACGCTACAACCCGGCCAGCGACCAGTGGACCACCCTGCCCGTGCCGGCCTGGGACATCGGCTGCGCCCAGCATGGGGCCGTGATGGCTGGTTCGCGGATGATTGTCTGGGGCGGCCTCGGCGCCAACGGACTGACCGATCAAGGAGGGAGTTTCCAGATCTTCAACGGGCAATGGACTCCCACCACGTTGACCGACGCCCCCGCCGCGCGACGCGGTCACGCGATGATCTGGACCGGCGACGAAGCGCTGGTCGCGGGCGGCCAGATCGGGGGCGACGTGTTTAGTTGGGACACCCGCAGCCACGTCCCGCCGCAAACCATGCATCTCTATCTGCGGCCATGAGGCACGGCGGAGAAGGAGGTGTTGCGGCGGAGACGCGCGGTCTGCACCTCGCCCTTCTTGTCCCCGCGCTGGGCGGAGA
>CAYQWK010000095.1:0-16573 GCA_964420805.1 uncultured Bifidobacteriaceae bacterium
CGTCGGCGACGAGCAAACGCGGTTCGCTGGCCAGCGCCATGGCGATCATCACGCGCTGCTGCATCCCGCCCGAAAGCTGGTGCGGATAATCGCGCAGCCGCGATTCCGGGGCCGGAATGCCGACCAGCTTCAACAGCCGGATGACCTCCGCGTCGTTCGCACGTTCCGGTTTGTGCAGCTTGAGCGATTCGCGGATCTGGCTGCCGACGCGGAACACCGGGTTCAACGACGCGCCCGGTTCCTGGAAGATGTAGCTGACCACGCCACCACGGATGGAGCGCAGCTCCGCCTTGTCCATCCGCAACACGTCGCGCCCGTCCAACAGAATTTCTCCCCCCGTGTAGCGCGCCGGCGGTGCGGGCACGAGCCGGGCGATGGACTGCGCAGTGACGCTTTTGCCGCAACCGCTTTCGCCAACCAGACAGAGCGTCTCGCCCACGTCGATGGTCAGCGACACGCCGTCCACAGCCCGCAAGGGTCGTTCCCTGGGGCCGAACTCGAGCTGGAGATCTTTGATTTCGAGCAGAGGCATTCAGGAATGGCGAATAACGAATGACGCGTGACGAACGCGCGGCGCAAGCGGCCGTCCTGCGTTGGTCGGTTGAAATTCGTTGTTCATGCGCGGCTTTGTTTCGAGCGCGTCTCTTACGCCATCGCGCCGGCACTGGGAAGCTGTAATGGGCCGCATGGCTCAACACTTCAGCCATGCGTGCGGCGTGATCTCCGGCTTCGGAGTTCGCGCTCAGTTCTCCGCTTGCACGGTTGCGCCGGGCACCTTGAACACAAAGGCATGCCGGCACGGCGCTTCATCTGGCCCCAACTCAGGCGTCGTGATGGTCAGAGTATCTCCGTCGAGCCGAGATTTCAGAGTGCCGGGAACGCCCAGCATGGTCACGGCCGTGTCGCCGGGCGCGCGGATCTGGCGCAGAACCAACTGCCGGCCCGGCCATCCGGCAGTGATGGCGTAGAGCGCATCGGGTTTCTTCGTGAAGAAGACCTGTTTCACCGCCGCGCCGTTCTTTGGCTGCTGACCGATCTGGTCCATGACGTTGTACTTCACATTGAACTCGCCGAACTTTTGCTCGGGCTGTTTCCCCTCCGACCACTGGCAGGAACGCCCGGCAAAGCGCGTCCCGTAAATGGCCTCGCCGTTCACGCGCAGCCAGTCGCCAATTTCGAGAAGGCGCTGCTCCATGATCGGCGGGATCGTTCCGTCCGCCGCCGGCCCGATGTCGAGCAACAGGTTTCCGCCACGGCTGACGAGGTCAATGAGCACGAAGATGAACTCGCGGCCGGTCTTGTAATGGTCGATGCGCTCGGCGCGATTGTAGCCGTAGGAAAACGCCATGCCGCGGCTCTCCTCCCACGGATGCGCCGCGTCCCTCAGCCCCGCCGCGTATTCCGTGGTCCAATATCCGCCGTGCTTATGACGGCAGTCCTTGCCCCAGCGGTCGTTCACCACCACGTCCCCGCGGCACGGGGACTCGTTGAACAGCCACGCCAGCAACTCCTCGCTACGCCAATCCTTCGAGGGCAAATCCCATTCGCCATCACTGAAGATGATCGATGGCTGGTAGCGCGTAACCACATCCTTGAACTGCGGGATCATGTGGCCGGAAACATATTGCGCGCGGTTCGTTTTCCAAAGCGGGTTGAACCACTCGTAAAGCGAGTAGTAGAAGCCGAACTTCATGCCGCGGGCGCGCGTGGCCTCGGCCAACTCTCCCAGCAGATCGCGCTTCGGCCCGATCTCCGCCGAGTTCCATGGCCGGCCCCAGTTACGGCTGGCCTCCGCGCTCGGCCAGATGGCGAACCCATCGTGATGTTTCGACGTGGGAACGACGTATTTCACGCCCGCACGATGGAACAGGCCGGCCCATTGCTTCGCGTCGTAAAGCTCCGCCGTGAAGCGCGGGGCGAAATCCTGGTAAGCGAAGTTCTCGCCGTAGTTCGTCTTGTGAAACTGCCACCACACGTTGTCCGGCTTCTGGTTCGCCATGCGGTTCCAATACCACTCGGAATACTCGCCCACCTTGCCCCAGGCGGGCACGGCATAGACGCCCCAGTGGATGAACACACCGAACTTCGCATCAAGGAACCACTCCGGCGTGGGCCGTTGGTCGAGCGAGGCCCATTCGGGCGCATATTCTTTCTCAGCGGCGGCGATGCACGTCGCGCCGAGAGCGAGGGTCAGGAGGAGCGTTTTCATGCTGTGCTTGATTCGAAATTCCCCGGGCTGCGGAGCGAAACCGTAGGGATCAGTCCCCGCCAGAGCCCACACCTGCCGTGGCATTTTCTGGGCATGGATTGCCGCAGGCAGGTCTCACGGCCTGGCTCGGCGCAACACGTCGGCGATGCCCTCGCGAATCTTCGGCTCCGCTTCTTTCTCCAGATAGCTGCTCCGTGCCCGCCATGTCGTGTAGCCGCCGAACGGGAACTGGTCCGGCGGCGGCAGATAGCCGTGGTAGCCGTTCGCCAGGCCGACGACCATCGTGAGCGGAAACGGACTGGCCTGCTTGATCGCCAGTCCCGTGCTGCCGAATGTTTCGCACGGCACCGCCGCCACGGCGAAATCGCCAATCGCCAGCGCTTGCAAGGTGATTTCCCGGGTCGCGGGCCAATCCGCCATGAGCGTCGTTTCGCGCGCGTAGTTCTCCTCCCAGTTGCGCGTCGGGCGGTTGACCACATTGGCAGCGAGAAAAGCGCGGGCCTCGCCGACTTGCTCCACCGTCGGCAGCCGCACGCCGAGCGTAAGGTGCCGCGTAAAGGCGCGGAGCGTCACATCGTCGCGATGCCGCATCGTGGCCAGCGCCTTGAGGGCGGCGTCCGCCACGGCCCGCGCGACCACGGGCGGCGTGGAAACCCAGTTCGTCTTCGTGAAGTCGATGGGGTTGGCGTCGCCGCTGGTGCCGTTGCTCATCAGCGCGACAAAATCCGGCCCGGCCTTCAAGTCCTGCGCCATCAACCGGCAAAACACGCCGAAGTAGTCGGCGGAGATCTCGCCCGGTGGCGCGCTGGCGTAATGCGTCGAGTAATTTGCCAGCAAAGCCAGCGGCGCGCCTTCGCGGGTCTGGACGGAAAGCACCGTCACCGCCGGATCTACCGGGCCGGTCTGGCGAACCTTGTTCGTGTTGTGGCTCCCGGGGTTCATCATCGCGATGTTCGTCAACGCGCCCGTGAAGGCCGGGTTCGGCGAGTTGGCCGTGCCGGGACGCATGATCCAGCGGCGGCAATGCACGAACTGCGGCAGGTCGGCCTTGCCCGCGGCCACGCGCGCGGGGCGGAGATTCCTCCATGCCTGGATGATGCTCTCCGCGATGCGCGGGATGAGAAACGCGCGGTAATCCGGTTCGGGATCATTGCCGTGGCAGCCATAGACGCACGGCGCGGTGTGCGTGTGCGTGGACGAGATCATCATGTTCGACACGGAGATGCCCGTGGCCCGGGCTGCGAGGACCTTGGCCGCGTCGAGGTCCTCACGCGCGACCATGCAACTGTCCACCACGCCGAGCGCGATCTGTGTCGCGCCGTCATCCAACACCATCGCGCGTGTGTGCAACGGATCGTGGATCCGGCTGACCACGGTGACGACGAGGTTGCCGGCCGTGCGAATGGGCAGTTTCGTGGGCGTAATGTCGATGGCCGCGGCTCCGGCGCGCAACGAGGCGGCGCGCAGCGGCGATACGGCAAACAGCAGGACCGCCACAGCGGCGAAACACCAGGCCAACGATGCCGGCACCTGCATAGGCAGGTTCTTTGCAATTTTGCGTGGATGGGGCATGGGGAGAGGATGGTGAGTTTGGACGTGCAGTGTCAGGCGGAAAGGGACGGAGGCCGGACGAGCAGAGCGTAGCGGCGCAGAAGCCAGGTGATGCGCTCGAACAACGCAGTGACCGTTACGAAGACCTGCTGTTCGGCGAGGTTCAACTGCCTCTGCCCGAGTAGCGAACGGCGCACTTCCACCATGCGTTCGCCGCGGTCCGAGGTGAGTTCGAGCAGCATGGAGTGGCTGTCACGGTTCTTGTCCACCATGCTTTCACGTGCGCAGACCAGCAGCAGGTGCAGCACTTCGGACGACCGTGCGCTGAAATCGCCCACCACGCACGGCAGGCCGGTGTAAGGCCGGCATGCCACGACGAATTCATGCAGCGAGCCTGAAATCGAGCATAGTATCTCCGACCGTTCCTGCAGATTCATGGCCCGGTCCAGGCAGTCTCGCGACTCATGGCGGTCGATCAACTCGGTAATGAATTCCTTGAGCCGCCCTGTGACGCCAGACACCGCGCCTTGCAAGGTTTCCGACGAGACCGCCATCCCGGCCCGGGTTTCTTCCCGCAAGGCGTCGAGGTGCTCCGGCAGGTGTCTTACAAGGCGCAAATGTTCCTGCTCGGCCAGTTCGAGAGCCGTCTCCGGTTCGTCCAGCGCCTTGTCATAAATGAACTGAGTCCGCGAAAGAGTCTCTTCGGTAGTGGTTGGCGAGACGCGCTCGATGAACCGTTCCATCAGCGCCGGACTCGCCGACACGATCCCGGCGGAAACGACCTGATAGAGGAGGAAGACCATGGCCATCTGGTGGCCGAGGTCATTCGTCAGCCATTCTGCCGCCGATTGAATACCGGGCAGGCCGAACCACAGTCCGGCATAGAACAACGGAACCAGCACCACGGAGCCTGATATTTTGAAAGCCGCCTGGAACACCGCCAACTGGCGCGCCATGCCGGTCATTTTCGCCGACAGAACCAGCACGCTGATCGCGGAACCCACGTTCGCTCCGTAGATGATCATCACGGTCTGATCCACGCCCAGCAGGCCGGAGCGCGCCAGTGCGATGGCAATCACGGCGACAGTCATTGAGGATTGCGCAACGGCGGTCACGGCCGCAGCGAGGATGAAAGGCACCACGTAGGATTCCCTGGTTTGGGACAGCACCTCGGACAACCATCTGACTTCCTTGAGCGGGGCCGCGCCGGCCTTGATGAATATTAGCCCGGTCAACAGCAAGCCCAGCCCGAGGAAAGCGCCGAGCAGCGCCCGTGTCCCATGGCGGCGGTCGAAGTTCAGGTAGTAGAACGCGCCGACCATTCCCACCACGTAGAGTGCGACCAGGTGCAGATCGAGCACGGATACAAGGACGATCAACGAGACGCCCACGTTGCTCCAGGTCACGATCGGCATTCCCTTGCGCACGGTGATCAACCGGCTCGACACCAGGCTCGAGACGATGAATGTGACCGCGTTGGTGCTTTGCACCAAAAGGCCCGCCGCCAGTCCCGAGAGGGCACACATGCCCGGATGGCATGTCAGGTAACCCGCCATGCGGCGGAATCCCCGGCCGGCCATCTGTTTCATGTGCTCGGCAATGAACCGGACGCCGATGACAAACAGCCCCAGTCCCGCGAGCAAATCCGCCAATATCTCCAATGCCATACGGTTGCGTTCGGAAGCGCGCTTTGTTGCCGCAAACCCGATCTCGCCGCAACAAATTGTCGCGGCCCGTTTCACGGGTTGCGGAGTGATTTCCGCCGTCGCGTCCTGCTAAAACTCCACCGAAAGGCTCAAGGCGTAAGTGCGGCCGCGATGGTAGGATTGGAAGACGTTACCTTTGGGACTGGAGCCGTAGGTCTGGAGATACTCGGGGTCGAGCAGGTTGCGCACGGCAAAGCGCGCGGACCAGCGTTTCCAGAATTTCTGGCTGATGGCCATGTCCAGGCTGACGGGCGGATGCTCGTAGATGTCCTGCCCGGTGGCGCTGGCCAGGACCAGGCGCTCGCCCGTGAGGTTCGCGCCAAGGGTCAGGGTGGTGCCAGAGGTCGGATGCGCGTAGGTCATGTCGAGGTTGATGATGTAGGGCGACTGATCGTAGAGCGACCGGGTCTTGGGAGTGCGCGGATCAATCTCCCGTTTGGCGTGGAGCTCGACGTCGGTCAGCGTGGCGGTGGATTCGATTAGCGTGATGTTCGCGCCGAGTGTCAGGCCCTTGAAGTACGGGGTCATGAACTCCAGGCCCTTGCGCATCTCGAATTCCACGCCCATCACGGTGGCCGGTTCGTTGTCGCGGTTGATCCATGTGACCTTTTCATCGCCGGCTTTCTCGGAGAACAGCTCAATCGGCCGGAGAAGTTTCTTGTAGAACACGCCCGCGCTGATGACGTCGCCGGGAGCGGGGAACCATTCCAGCCTCGCGTCATAACTCTCGATGGAGGTCATCTTCAGGTTCGGATTGCCCTCGGCGGTGATGCCGAGGTCCGGAAGAAACCCGGTAACGGGGGCGAGTTCGCGAAAGCTCGGGCGGGCCACGGTTTCGCCATAGCCGAGCCGGAGATTCAAGTTGGTCCAGAGCGTGAAGACGACGCCGGCGGCGGGGAGAAGGTCGGTTTGCTCAATCAGCGAGCTGCCCGCATCCGAATCAATGCTCATCGAGGTCATTTCCATCCGCGCGCCGCCGATCAGCCGGAGCCACGAAGTCACCGCGATGTCCTGCATCAAATAGACTGCGTTGATGTCCTGCTCTGCGGTGTAGGGGTGGGTGAAGGTGTATCCGACGAAACGCTGGAAGCTGTAGTTGGTGCGGATGCCGCCCAGGTAATTCGCCACGTAACGCAGGTAATCGGGATTGTTCAGGTAGGAGTTGGGGTTCCTGGGATCGAAGCCGCCGGCAAGATCATAGGCGAAGTATTGCTCGCGAAATTCGCGCGAGGTGCTGCTGCTGAACCAGCCCGCCTTGATCTTGCTGTCGTCCTTGAGGAAGCCGAGGAACGAGAGCGGGAGCGTCCAGTCCAGGCGGTAGTTGAAGCTGTCCTCCTCGATCTGCCGGAAGTAGCGCGCGGGAAATTGCGGCGTGGGCAGCGAGGCGTCGCCGAATGTCGCCCGCCCGGTCTCGTCCACGTAATAATTCATGAAACGGTTGTCCGGCTCGTCCTGCGATGTGTTGGCGATTCCCACCACCCAGTCGAACTTCGAATCAGCCAGCAAGGGCAGTTCATGGCGCCCGCTGATTTGATAATTCCGGATTTCGCGGTCCGTGTAGCGCATCTGCCACTTCTCCAGGGATTCCTCCCGCCCTTCCACAAAGTCGTAATGGGCATGGCGCGCCTCCTCGTCCACGCTGCGGGCCAGCATGAAGTTGAAGCCGAGGTGATGCTCCGGCGTGAGCGCGTAGCCGAGGTTCACGTTGGCGCCCATGTCCGTGAGAATGTTCCCGCGGGTTTCCTTGCCGATGAGCTTGGGCTGCCTGCTCGATCCATAGCGGCTCACATCCACCTCCTCGAGCAGGTTGAAGTTCCGCTTGTAGTTGATCCCGCCAAACATGCCGAAGCTCTGTCCGAACACCGGCACTGTGGCGCCGCCAGACACGTCGAAGCTGGTATTGAGCGGCGAGGTTTGTTTGGTGCCGGCGAAATTGGCGGTGCCCAGTTCCTGGAGCAATTGCTGGCGCGCGTCCGCCTTGGCGGCGCGCTCGTTCGCGCGTGCCTGGGTTTCGCGGCTGCTGGCCGTTCCCGGATCAGGCGGGACCTCCGTTAACCCATAAAGATCGGACTTCAACGCCCTTGGCCCCTTGGGCAGCGCGAACATGTCCATCGAGCTGTCGGGATCGGCCAGGAAGTTCTTCTTGAGGTTCGAGTTCGGATTATACGACTCGCCAAACGTTGCCTTGATGAACGGCCGGTCTGGAAATGACTTTGTGGTGATGTCGATTGTTCCGCCGCCCGTGCCGCCGGGTTGGTCCGGCGTGAAGGTCTTGCTCACGCCCACATGGTCGATCATCGCCGACGGGAACAAATCAAGGTGCGGCGACATGCGATACGGATCAGCGCTGGGCACTTCCACGCCGTTGAGCAGCGTGCGCGTGTAGCGGTCCGAGAGACCGCGCACCACGGCGTATTTGCCGCCGACAACCGACACGCCGGAGACGCGCGAGATGATCTGCCCCGCGTCGCCCGCGCCGAGTTTCGAGAACTGCTCCGAGCCGATCGCGTCCAGCAGCGCGCCGGCTTGCTGGCGCTCGAACAGGATCTTCTCGGTCTGCTCGACGAACTCCTCTGCCATCACCTCGAACTCCTCCATCTCGAAGAACTCGGGCCGGAGGTTTCCGTTCACGGTAGTGGTTTGTCCGGGAATCACCCGCACGTCGGTGACCACGGCAGCGGCGAAACCAGGCTTCGAGAAGCGCATCACCTGGTCGCCCGGCGGCACGTTGTTCAAGGTGTAGCGTCCCGCCATGTCCGTTTGCACGGCCAGCGTCGTGCCGCGCACCGTCACCGTCACCGTCGGTAGCGGCGTCCCGTTCCAGGTGCTGACCACCAGGCCAGAAACCGAGCCAACCGCGTCCTGACCGAACAGCGAAGCTGGAGCGAGCGACAGGAAAGCTCCAAGAACAACGCTCAAAGCTCCGGTGAAGGTCCAAGTTCCAATTTCGCCCCGACGCTCCGGGGCATGCCCTGAAGATTTGGCCTTCGAAGAAAAAGCTTCTCTTGTGCTTCCGGCTTTGAGCTTTCGGTTTTGAGCTTTGACCTTTGAGCTTCCGCAAGCACACCGCTCGCGTTCCGTTGCCGTTGGGTAACTCATGGGGCGGATGAAAAGTTGCGGTGCGGATTCGGCAGCTCAGGAATTCCGCGTGCGCGCCATCTGCTCGACCTTATCGAGATAGCGCTGGACGTTGTCGCGCGGCTTCACCTTCTGCGCCTTATGCAGCAGTTCGGCGGCTTTCACGTAGTTCTGCGACTGGACAAGCAACTGCGCGTGCTTGACGAAGGCGTCCGCCTCGTAGCCGTCCAGCCCGGCGGCGAACTTGTATTTGCTCTCCGCGAGTTCGGGCTTTCCGTTGCGCGCATAAAAATCTCCGGCCAGCAGCAGCGCCTCGCCGTCGAGCGGGTTGCGCTCGATGATCTTCTCGAGGGTCTGGATCGCCTTGTCGCCCTCGCCCGTGGCCATCGCGACCTTGGATTCGAGCTTGAGCAGCTTCAGGTCCTCGTCTGCGGTGAGCGTGGCTGCCGTGCCGCGAATCTTCGCAAACAACTTCTTCGCCTCATCCCACGCGCAGCGGCTGACGAGGATTGACGCGGGTCGCAACGCCCTGCCGGGTGTCTTGCCTTCGTCCTTGTCGATGGCATCGAGGTACACGCCCAACGCCAGGTCGCGCGCGTCCTGGTTCATGTAGAGATCGCCGAGCAGAAACAGGCTTTGCGATGTGGCTTTGCCGAGACGGCGCAGCAGTTCGAGACTCACTGCCGCCTTCGCAGGCTGTTCCTTCTGGATGTGGATGTTTGCCTGCAACGTCCAGAGATTCTCACGGTCGGGCGCCTGTTTGATGAGTTCATCAAGCAGCGACAGCGCGTGGTCGTAATTCGCCGCTGCCACCGCGCATTTCACCGAGCCGAGCTTGAAGTCGAAGTTGTCCGGCTCCAGCGCCAATGCTTGCTGGTAGGCACCCTGCGCCGACGAGTAACGCTCCTGGCTCATGTAGGCAAACCCGAGCAGGCCGAAGACTTTGCTGTCCGCGCCACCCAGCGCGATGGTGCGCGTCAACGGCTTGATCGCCTCGCCGTATTTCCCGTCGCGCACAAGGGCGAAGGCGAGGTTTTTCTGGGCGCGGCGGTAGTCGGGGAACTTGGCCAGCGCGCTCTCGAAGTTCTTGATCGCGTTGGTCAGATCCTCGGTCTGGAAATAGAGCGTGCCCAGCAGGTAGTCGAACTGCGCGCTCGAACCCGGCTTCGCGCGTGTCTCGAGCAGCGTGATCGCCTTCTTTGGCTCGCTCAACAACACCGGCTGGATGCTGTTGGTGTAGAATTGGTGTTCCTCCGCGCTCAACGTTGGCTCAGCGGCGGAGAGAAACCCGTACCCGCCGATCATGCGCCGGGCGAAGTCCGCGTCGTTCCACACCGGCGCGAGTTCGTGGCCCGCCGGAACCGGGGCGAACGTCGTGGGAATCACGACGGCGGGTGTTTCCTTTTCTTTCTTCGTGGCCGCGTTGACGGGAACCGCGAGCAAGGGCAGCGCGGCAAGTACGGCGAGGGTTGGCGTGAGCTTCATGGCTTGTTGTTTTGAAATGTTTAGTTGGTCACTTGCCCGCGATGCGGAAGCTGATGGGATAACTGACGTACGCGCCCACCGCCTGCCCCTGCTTCATGCCGGGGCGGAATTTCCATTTGCGCATGGCCTCGATGGCGGGCTTCTCGAACTCGGGCCGCGAGGAATTGCCGACGCGCACTTCCTCCACGCGCCCGTCCGCACCCACAAAACAGAGCAGCGTGACCTTGCCTTCGATCTTCGCCTTGCGCAGCTCGGGCGGATAGGCGGGCGGCACCTGCGACACAGGCTCTGGCCGCTTGTCCAGGTCCTCCACCGAGAACGCCTCCTCCTTGCCAGCGTCCACCGTGGCCATTTTGCGCATGTCGCCGAAACCGGCCAGGGCGCCGCCGCCGGTGCCGGACACGACTTCGAGGTCGGCGCTCAAGGGAATGGCCTGCGGCGCATCGGCCAGCTTGGGCGGGGGCGGCGCGTCCGGCGGCTTCTCGTCCTCCTGCGGCGGCGGGGCCACCTCCTGGTCTTTCTGCGGTGTGGCGTCCACCACCGCGGCCTTGCGCAACTCCACGCTCGACGAGGGTTTTCCGATGATGTGCGTGAACGGCAGGATGCCGAACAGCACGCCCATCAGGCCCACGCCAATCAGCACGGCCATGATGAATCCGGTCGGGCTTTTCTCGTTGTGATAAACCTTCCGCATGGCTCGTCCCTAAATCTTCTCCGTCGCCAGGCTCACGTCCTTCGCGCCGCCAAACTTCGCCTCGTCGATCACGCGGATAACCGTGCCGGACTCGGCGTTCTCATCGCTCTTGATGACGACCGGCAGCGATTCACGGCTGCAAAGGCGCTTGACGGTGGGCCGCACGCCGTTAAGCCCGATTTCGCGGCCCTCGTGGCTGATGCGTCCGTCCGCGGCGATGGAAAGGACAATGGTCTTGTTCTCGGCCTGCGACGCGCCGCCGGCCTGCGGCTTGTCCACCTTGATGCCGCGGTCCTCAATGAAGCTCGTAGTCGAGATGAAGAAGATGAGCAGGAACATGATCACGTCGATGAGCGGGATCAGGTTCAGCTCGATCGGTTCCTCGGGTTGGGAAAGGCTGCGGCGCAGTTTCATCGTGTGGGGCTGGCTAACTCTTGCTGGTCGCCAGGCTGACTTCCTTCGCGCCGCCGAGCTTGGCCTCGTCAATCAACCGGATCATCAAGCCGGAGCGGGACACCGAGTCGCTCTGGATCACGACCGGAAGTGGCTCCTTGGTGCAAAGCCGTTTCACCGTGGGGCGCACGCCGCCAAGGCCGATCTCTTTTCCGCCGTAGGCAATCTTCCCGTCGCTGGTGAGCGCGAAGATAATGCTGTTCTTCTCCAGGTCCTTCGCGCTGGCCGCGCGCGGTTTCTCCACCTTCACGCCCGGCTCCTCGATGAAGCTGGTGGTGGAGATGAAGAAGATCAGGAGGAACATGATCACGTCGATCAGCGGAATGAGGTTCAGCTCGATCGGCTCCTCATGCTCATCCATGTTGCGGCGGTATCTCATGGGCGAATCTGGCGCTGGGAATTCGGTCTATCCGGACTCAGGCCACCGCGGACGCAGCGGGAGCGGTTGGCAGCTCGCGCGCCTGGCGCGACTTGGAGCGCGTGAACACTTGCGTCATGCCGCCGAAGGCCGGACGGAAATGACGGAGGGTGATTCCCTCGAGGCGCGGCAGGAATGCGACATACTCGTTGCGCCAGCGCTTGGCCACATGGGCCAGAATCAGGCCGGGGATGGCCACCATCATGCCCGTTTGCGTGGCGACCAGCGCCTCGCTGATGCCGGTGGCGATGACCTCGGAAGTCGAGCTGCCGCCGACGCCGATGGCCTTGAAGGTCAGCAACATGCCCAGCACCGTGCCGAGCAGGCCGAATAGCGGCGCGGAGACAACCATGATGTTCACGAAGGCCAGGCGGCGGTCCACGTCGGGAATTTTCGCCGCCTCGACCTCGCGGAAACGGCCCTCGATGTCGCGCATCGAATGAACGTCGTCCTGGGTGTAGCGGATCAACTCGCGCAGTTTGGCTGGAGCCTCTTCCGGCTTCGCAACCCAACCGCGCAAATGCGCATCGGTGATCCGCGTGAGCCGGCGGTGGTAAAGATCGATCAGGAGATGCGCCGCCGAGGCGTAGCTGATCACGGCGACGACGGCGAGCGGTCCCATGACCCAGCCGCCGCTGGACCAGGCATGGAGGAGTTGGTTGACGAGGTCGTTCATGGTTTCTTCCTTTCCTGTTGGGTGTCGTCCATCGCGCTCTTTCGCGGTTCAGGCAAACGGGCTGGGTTCGCCTTGGGGGACGCCGTTGATGAAGCCGACGGCCGTCTGCTCCATCCTGCCGATGATGCCCTTGGCCTTGCGGCTGAGGAACGCGTGCAGCAGCAGCGCCGGAATCGCCGTGGCCATGCCCGTGGCCGTGCAGATGAGGGCCTCGGAGATGCCCGCCGCCAGCAGCTTCGGATCGCCGCTGCCGAAGCCGGAGATCATTTTGAAGGTCGCGATCATGCCCATGACCGTGCCCAGCAAGCCCAGCAGCGGACCGGTGGTCGCCGCCAGCGCGAGAAACGCCAGGCCGCGCTCGAGCTTCGCCCGCGCGCCGAGCATCTTCTCGTAGAGAATCTCCTCGATGTATTCCTTCTTCTCGTCGGAATGCTCGATGGCCGTGGCAAGAAGGTCGCCGGCCATGCCGCGAATGCTCCGCGCGTGGGCCAGCGCCTTTTCCGTGTCGTGTGATTCCAGATGCCGCAGCACGGCCTGCAAATCCGCCTCCGAATTGAGGCGCACACGCGACAGTTGGAACCATTTCAACGCTGCCAGGACCACTGTCGCAACCAGCAACGCGATCAACGGTGCCATGGCCCAGCCGCCCTTGCGAATCTGGTCCCACAAACTGTCCTCGAGTGCCGCCAGCTTGAAGGCATTGCCGCCGCTCGGGTCCAGACCCAGCGTCCCGTTGCCGGCCAGCACCAGCGACCGCATCCCGGCGGCCATCGACTTCTCCGTGGCTGCCACCGTCGGCTCCGATTTGTTCAACTCCTGTTGCAGCAATCCGGCCACGCCGCCATCCGCGGTGGAAAACGTCGCCACCGGCCCGATCAACGCGACCTTGCCCTTTTGCACCGTGCCCCGGCTGTCGATGGCCCGGCCTTCAATGATCTCGCCGCCGATCGCGCCCTCCGCACGTTTCAGCGATGCGGTGAGCAATGCCGAGCGGCCCTTGAAACGGTCCGCGGGCGAAAGGTCCGGCGCGACCGCAGCCTTCTCGACCGCCTCGAACATCTCCTTGAAGCGCGGCTCCTCGGCAAAGTTCAACCGGGAACGGAACGCCTTCGCGTACTCGCCGAGCACCGAGTCGATGTATTTCACCTCGTCGCCGCGCAGCTTCGCCTCGGCCTTGAGCGCGTTCAGTTCCACCAGTTGGTTTTCCTGAAAGCGCTGCGCCTTCGCGTAGGCGGCGCGGCGCTCGATGAGCTTCTGCTCCAGCTCGGTGAGCCGGCGCGACAACGGCAGGCGCTCGTCCTCGACCTCCTTGCGCGCCGCGTTCAGTTCCGTGATGGCCTTTTGCAGGTCGGCGCTCACGCCGCCGGCCAGACTGTCAAGATCCTCGGCGGCGTAACAAACCGCGGCCAGGGAAAGGGAAAGGGTCAGTGGTAAAATTTTCTTCATGGGCTTGCTCAGGATCAGGGTCGGCGATGGAAACTCACTTCACGGTGGCGGGCAGCGCGAGGAAACGCGCCGGGTGCTCGCTCCGGTAAATCTTGATGGCTTCGCGAACGGTCGATGCGATCTCGGGCCGGGTGGACCATTCCCAGCCCGCCGCGCCGGGCGAGCCGGTGCCGGCGAAGTCGCCGGCCTCATTCACGAAATACGCGCCACCCAGGCCGACGTACACGGTTTCCACGGCCACCTCGGCGCCGGCGGCGTTCTTGCGCTTCTCGCTGAAAATCGTCACCGCGCCGTTGAACTTGTCGATCTCGTTGAGCGCGGCGACCACGGCCTGCACGCGCTCGGTGGCTCGCATCTTCGTGTTCGCGGGATCAGTGGGGAATTTCGCCAGCGTCGGCTTGAGAATTTCCTGCAGCGGCTGTGGCAGTTTCGGGACCAGCGCCCGGATCTGCCCTTCGAAGTCCGCGGCGAATTTTCCCGCCGGCTCCAGCGCGTCTTGCGCCGCCTTGATCGAGGCCTCGGTCTGTGCGCGCTCCTTGTCCGCCTGGGCGCTGTTCGTCGAGAGCTTCGACATCTGCTCCTCGACGCCCCGCGTTTCACGTTCGAGAAGGGCGATGCTCTGCTCGATGGTTTCCTTGTCGGCCTGCCAGTCCCCGCGGGTCTTCGACACAAGCTGCCGTGTCTCAACCCACTTCTCCAACTGCGTCCGCGTCTCGGAAAGTTTCACGCCCGCCTGCGCGGCGCCGGCCGCGCAAATCAGCACCGCTCCGGCGAGCACCATGACAATCTGTTTCATGCCCTCACTCTGCGGGCAGGCTATGGCGGGCAAATGGCGCGTTTGTGACGAAGGCGAAACTGTTTTCGACTTGTCCGAAATGTGAACCAGCCGCACGGCCGGTTTCAATGCGCCGTCTGGGCCGGCGCTTCCGCAGACGTCGCGCGCGTCACATTGAGCCGGCGCCACTCGCTGGGCGTCATTCCGAAGCGGCGCTTGAACATGGAGTTGAACAGGCCCAGATGCCGGTAGCCGCAATCAATCGCGATTGCCACGATCTTCTCCTCCGTTTCCGCAAGCAACCGCTGCGCCCGTTCGAGCCGCAGTTCCGTCTGCTTCGCACGGATGGATGTGTTGAAACGTTGCCGGAACACGCGGCGGAAATGCCGCACGCTGCAACCGCACATCTCGGCCAGGCGTTCAGATGAGTAATCCATCAACTCCGCGTCCGTGATGCCTGACACCACCTCGTCGAACCGCTGCTGCGTGCCGCTTGTGCCGGCCGGTTGCGGCGGCGCGGGCGGGAGCGCGTCACCGAAGATCATCGCAATCAGGTTCAGCATCCGGCAGCGCGTGAAGAAAGTCCGACGGCGCGCGTTTCGCACCACGATGTCACCCAGTTCCTTCGCCACGGGATCCGATTTTGGAATCCGCCTGGCCTGGGCCGTACCGACCAACCGCTCCAGCGGAAGCCGTTCAGCGACCGGCATCAACCCGGTCAGGCGATCCGGACGGAAGTAGAAGTAGTGCAAGACCCCGGGTCCGATCTGGCTGGCTCGCACCACGTTGCCGGTGCCGGGCTGGAGAACAATTACGTCGCCGGTGTTGATCTCCTGCGCACCCTGGCCGGACAGCCAGTAGAACGCGCCACTGCTGGCCAGCGCGATTTTCCATGCCGGCTCGCCGTCCTGCCATTCGCTGCCTGGCGCCATCCTGCACTCGTTGATGGAGAGATCGAATGTCTGTTTCACCTCCCGCAGCGTGCAACCGCCTCGTGACGTTGCGATGTCGCAGCCGCAACGAGTCCGTCAAAAGGCGACATTCAGTTCGCGGCCATGTGCGGTGAAAATCCCTCCCGGTTGTGAGGAAAAGTTCCAAAGTCCGGACCCGTGGCCGCCCTACTCCTTCGCCTTCTTCATGTGCTCCGGATGGCGGGCACGGCTCAAGGCAGTGTCGTAGCTGATCTGGCAGCGGCAGTAGAGGTCGTGCAGGCAGGCATCCATCAGGACCATGCCGTCCTTGCCGGAGGTCTGCATCACGTTCTCCAACTGGTGGAGGTGCATCTCCCGGATCAAGCTGCGCACGGCGCCAGATGAACTCGCGTGCCAACCAAGGCATGCGTGATGCCAAGAAAGAAGAAGTTTTCGGACTGGCTTCTCGGTTACGAACCATTCACGACTCGAAGGAAGGCTCACCTACGTCTGACTAAACATCCCGCAGCTTGCCCGCCACCGGCTATTGTCCGGGTTCACCAAGCGTAGCTTCGGAGTTCTTCACTCTCGCCATGTGGATCGCTCTCGGTCATGGATGCGACTGCCCCGGCTATGTGAGTCGGCATTGACCAGAATCTTCCTCGGTCGGCAATCCTGATGCGCTCAACGGCGTCTTCAGTGGATAGACCGGTTCCGGGCCAGAAGCCCCGGCAGCACGCTTCCCGAATTCCTACGCTCCGGCGAGGCGTTTTCCTACTGGCAGTCGGCTGGTTGTGGGCCGCGCGCTCTGGTTCACTCGCGGCATGGCAACTTTGTGGATATGGACCCCACCGGACGCGATTGCGTCCGCCCCAGGAATTCAGGCCGGCTTCCGGGCGGCGGAAATGGCCTCCAAGCCAGCCTTTGGGGCCGAGAATGGGGAAAACGGGGTTAGAATGCCACTTTTCCGCGTTCTACCTCCGCCTTCATTCGGCGCAACAACAGCGTTCCCGGCTCCACCGCCAGCGTTCTGGCGTCCAACGACGGCGGTCTCGCAGCGAACGACAGCGTTCCGGCTCTCACCGGTGGCGGGTTGGCGTGCGGCGGCATCCTTCCGCCGGGATAGGGGTAGGGATGGCGCAACGCGCCACCCCTCCCTCCAAACCGGACG
>CAYQWK010000096.1:0-2749 GCA_964420805.1 uncultured Bifidobacteriaceae bacterium
CCCGGAGCCTTGCGGCGCACGTAAAATCGCAGGTTGACCTCCTCGAAATCCCGGTGGCCGGGAAAACCAAATCCCAAAACCCGCGTGCGAAGGAAGAGAAAACCCACCATCGAGACAAAAGCGTCTCCGTTCCAGAAATCCAGTTCCGTGCCTTGTGGAACGAACGGCGCAAGGACCTTCGGCTCGATGCGGAAATTCAGCATGGTCAGATGACGCCACTCGGCGGTGAGAAAGACTCCCGCCCCGGAATTCACGGCATCGGCGGCTTGTGTTGGCATGGCCGCGTTGTAGGCGCGCCCGCCGGCCACGGCAAGGCCGCTCTCGAAACTGCCAACGTTCTTCCGAAGTTTGATTTGCATCAAAGTCTCCCGCGCCTCCGGCCAGTCGAATTCCTCCAAAAGCCCGGCCGAATCCGCCGCTTACGCGGTTCAGAACGCCGCCGGGGAAAGGCTTGGAATTAATGTTGAACCACGAGGCATTCAACCCGATAGGCCGGTTTCTCAACCGGTTCACCTTGGCGTCCGCAATTTTGGCTGTGTCTTCCCTGACGGCCCGCAGCGCGGACTCGCCGGCAACTGACAACTCTGTGTTTGCACGCGCCGCCTGGATTTGGGCAGCGCAAACGAACGACGTTTGTGAACTGCGCAAAACCTTCGTGCTCGACCAACGGCCGACCGCTGCGCATTTGCTCATCACCGCTGACAACGGTTACGAACTTTACGTCAACGGCACCCACGTCGGAAGCGACATCGGCGCGGAGTCCGAGGTCTGGCAAACGGTGGAACGTTACGACATCCGGTCGCAACTCACGCCGGGGCGGAACATCATCGGCATTCGCGGCATTGATCTCGGCGGGATTCGCGGATTGATCGCGGCGGTACGCCTGGAACGGACCAACGGCTCCACGATCGAGTTGCTCACTGACAAGACCTGGCGCGTGAACGATGAGGGCGACCCCCACGACTACTCGCATCCCGAGTTCGTCGAGAACGCGACCTGGCGCGACGCCAGCGTACTCGGTGCGAACGGCATGGCGCCGTGGGGAAAAGTCTCGTGGACGGAAACCAAGCGCGCACCCAAACGCCGCGCATCCGTCGCGCCCACCACGCTAGTCCCACCGGGCAAAGACTTCGTCTGGCCCAAGCGCGTCGCCTTCATCGGCGACGATTGCAGCGTGTATGTGCCGCTGCGTGGTGATGCCTGGGGCGTCGCCTTTCGTGTCGGCGACTGGTCGCGGGCTTACACCGAGTTCGACCTGCCCTGCCCCGCCAAGATTGGTCGCAAGCTGTTCACCCTTGATCCCGCCCCAAATGCGTCACCGAAACTGATGTTCGACGCGGGAAGCGGAGCCATCGGCTCGCTGTCCGCGTCGTTCGACGGCAGGTCGTTGCTCGTCGCGATGGCGCAGGGCGGCGAGAAGTTCTTTCACATCTACCGCATTCCGGCAGAAGGCGGCGCACCTCGACGCCTAACGCAGGGGAACTTCCATGACATCGACCCGGCGGAGCTTCCCGACGGGCGCATCGTCTTCACTTCCACGCGCATCGGCACCTTCGAGGAATATCACAGCCCGCCGTCCCGCGCCTTGTTCGTGATGAACGCCGACGGCGGGGACGTTCATCCCATCACCTTCACGCCCATCTTCGACAACGAACCCAAAGTCATGGCCGACGGACGCGTGATCTTCATCCGCAGCGACAACTTCTGGGATCGCGCGAAGGTGGAAACACACCTGCATGTAATCCGCCCGGATGGCACAGACGGTTTGACCGAAGTCGGCGCGAATGTCGGCGCGGATTACGGCGTGCGGTTGCGTGTCCTCGGCTACGGCAGCCCATCGCCACTGCCGGACGGACGGTTGGCTTTCATCTCCAACAAGGGCAACTTCATCTGCTCCGTTGGATCGTCCGAGCGCGATTTTCAGCGTCTGCCCGACCGGTTGGGCGACCTCGCGCCGCTGCCGGACGGACGGTTGCTCGCCACGGTCATCCGCGGCAATGGCAAGCAAACCGCGACCGACGTGCTCGCCGTCATCGATCCAGCCGACAACCGCGTGGTGCCGATTCACAAATCCGCCGCAGGATCGGTGCATTCTCCAATCTTCGTCGGCGAGCGCACGCGTCCGCCCGTGATCCCCGAATACGCGGCGCGCGAGACCAGCGAGAGCGCCAGTCCGACCGGCTTTCTGTTTTGCCAGAACGCGCGCTTCACCAAGAAGGCCAAGGCGGATTGGACGGCTATCAAGGCCGTGCGAGTGCTCGCAGCACAACCGCTCACCATCCGCTCCGGCCACTCACACATCGTTCACGCGGGGCACGAGACGGTCGAACTCGGCACCGTGCCGCTCGCGCCGGACGGTTCGTTCTTCGTCGAGGTGCCGGCGAACACACCGCTCACCTTGCAGGCCGTCGATGCCGAAGGACGCTCGCAGTTGAACGAGATGTCGTGGATTTACGTCCGGCCCGGCGAACGCCGTTCGTGCATCGGATGCCACCAGACCCGCGATGTGGCGCCGACATTCACGGCGCAGCACAGCCTCGCCCTGCGAACACCGCCGTTGAAGCTACTGGGCCAGGGCAGCCCGCACCGCTCCCGCGGCAACAACGCCGGGGTGACGGGCATGATGGACCTGCAGTTCGACCGGTTCCGCGAATGCGCCTCACTGAATCGCCATTCCGATTCAGCCGCCACCGGGCGCGAGGAAACGATGCCGCAGCGCGCGATCCAGCCAGCGCGAGTAGAGCCGCGT
>CAYQWK010000096.1:2759-16507 GCA_964420805.1 uncultured Bifidobacteriaceae bacterium
CCGGCAATTGTGCGAAGCCGCGATAGAGAAGCGAATTTCCGCCGCGCAACATCTCGGCGCGTTTCGCGACCTCGCCGCTGCACCGGCACTGGCGCAGGCGTTGAAGGATGACAACCGCGAAGCGCGGGTTGCCGCCGCCGTGGCCCTGGCGACATGCGGCACGCGCGATTCCATCCCGGCGTTGCTCGATGCGCTTGAGATTCCCGATCCCGTCACTGCACAGGCAGCGGCCATGGCGATTGAGAACCTGACCGGGCAGGCCCACCGCTTTGACTCCTTCGCGACCGCGCCGCAACGCAGGAACGCCGCCGCGCGCTGGCGCCGGTGGTTCGCGGAAACACCATGGGAAACGATCGAACGCACGCTCTGTGCATCGCTCAAGTCGCAATCGGAAATCTACAACCTGCAATCAACCCTCACGCCGTACCGCGCCGCCGCCGCGCTGGGGCATGTCGGCGGTGATGCCGGGCGCGCAGCACTGCGCAAATTCGTCGCGTTGGAGGCGACAGACAATCCGTATCCGGTCTTCGAGCGCGACAATCGTACCGATCACTTCACCTTTCCGGCGGCGTCGCCGTTGAACCCGCGCCCGTTGCAAGAGGCTGTGCGGGCTATCGGCCGCCTCCGCGACACGCAAGCCATTCCACTGCTGGCGGAAATTCTCAAGAGCAACATCGAACCGCGCACTGCAAACCTGTTTCTGGCCGAGGCCGCCATCGAAGCGCTCGGCGACATCGGAACCGCCGAGGCCGAGACGGTGCTGATCGACGTATTTGCGAAGCTTAAGGAGTATTTCCAATACGTAGGCTGGTACAGCGATCACCCTGCGCTTTACGCCTGTCACAGTTCGCCGCTGCACGCGCGCCTCATCGAAGCACTGGATCACATCGGCTCGACGCGCGCCGCCGCCCTGGTGCCGGCGATGATCCGCTCGGTGCCAACCGATCCTGACCGCGCGCTGTTCGCGTTCAACGATGATTACGAAACGCTTGTGGGCCGGGTGTTGCGGAGGAACGGCCGCGGAAATGAAGTCATCGAAACCTGCCTGGCCCTGCTCGGCGATCCGCAGGCAAAGATGTCGCCGGAGATCAGGAAGGCCATTGAGACCACGCATCGCGCGTGGGCTGGGAAACCCGATCCCGAGAATCGCGCGGCGCAAATTCTCTCGCTGGCCTGCCGCGACCGTTCCTTCGAGCCTCGCGTGCGCGCCGCCTTCGACCGGTTCCTCGCGCGCCCGGAGGAGGCAATCCAGCGCGAGTTGGCCAACCCAAACTGGACGCCCGTGCGGCATTGGACGCTCTTCTTCCTTGCCCGTTCGCTCGGCAATCTCGGCGATGCGCGCTCCGTGGATGCGCTGATGGCGGTGCTGGCTGATGGCCTGAATGAGGCGCGACATGGAAGGCCCGATCCGTCCACGCCGGAGATTCACTTCCTCCAACTCGACTACACGCCGTGTTGGCGCGCCGCCGCGGCCTGGGCGCTTGGGATGATCGGCGACCGAAAGGCGGTATCCGCGCTATTGCATGCGGTGGGAAACCACGACAACGCCACGGACACACGCCACACGGCGGCGATGGCGTTGAAGCAAATCGCCGACCCCGAGAGCCTGCCGGAATTGAAGAGGCTGGCGGCGAATTACCCGGAGGTTTCCACGCGCAAGGCATTGCTGTACGCGTGCGAGACCATCGAGAAATCCACCGCGCGCCAACTCGCCAGCCGCTCCGAAACGAAATGACTTTATGAACAAACTGCGACTCGTTCTGTACAGCCTCGCCACCCTCGCCGCCGCCGTGCTCCCCCCCCGCGCGATGGCAGCCGATTACCTCTCGCCCCTTGATCTCGCCGTCTCGCCGGACGGCGCGAGGCTTTTTGTTTCCTGTGCGACAAGCGATCGCGTTCTCGAGTTCGATGTCGCCGCGAACCGCGTCGTACGAACCCTGCGCGTGGATGCCGCGCCGCACGGCGCGGTTGTGTCGAAGGATGGGAGGCAGATTCTCGTCACTTGCGCCGCGGCGCAGAGTTCGATCTGCGTGGTTGATCTCGGCACGGGCAAGATCGCGCGCCGCATTCCCGCCGGACACACGGCGATGGCGCCGGTTTTAAGTCCGGACGGGAAGACCTTGTTCGTCTGCAATCGCTTCAATAACGAGGTGGCGTTCATCGACCTCGCCACCGGGAAGGTCTCGCAACAGGTGCGCGTACCTCGCGAGCCGGTGGCAGCCGTTCTCACGCCAGATGGAAAGACCCTGTTTGTAGCCAATCACCTTCAGGCCGGCCGCGCGGACCTCGACGTGGTCGCCGCGGTCATAAGTGTGATCGACACCACCACGGCGAAGGTCGTGAAGGAAATCCCGCTCGTGAACGGCGGCAATCAGTTGCGCGGCCTGGCCATTTCACCGGATGGCAAAGTCGTGGCCGCCTCGCATCTTATCTCGCGGTTTCATTTGCCAACAACCCAGATTGAGCGCGGCTGGATCAACACAGCGGCGCTGACGTTGATCGATGTAAACACGCTCAAGCCCGTCAACGCCGTGCTGCTCGACAACATCGACAGCGGCGCGGCGAATCCCTGGGGCGTGGCCTGGAGCGTGGACGGAAAGCGCATTGTGGTGACGCACGCCGGCACGCACGAGATCAGCGTGATCGACGCGCCTGCCCTGCTGGCCAAGCTCGCGAAAATGCCCAACGCGCTCGATGCCAACGTCAAGGTGGACTACACCGTCGCTTCGCGCGTGGCCGCGGATGTGCCGAACGATCTGTCGTTCCTTGTCGGGTTGCGCACGCGCGTGAAGCTGCCCAAGGGCGACCTCGGTCCACGCGGCGTGGCGTTGGCGGGCGCGCGGATGTTTTCGGCGAACTATTTCTCGGATTCACTCACAGCAGTGGACCTCGGCTCCAGTGGCGGCCCGGTGAGTTCGCTCGCCCTCGGTTCAAAGGTCGCCATGAACGCGGTGCGGAAAGGCGAGTTCTATTTCAACGACGGGAGCATCTGCTTCCAAGGCTGGCAAAGCTGCGCGAGCTGCCATTCCTCGGACGCACGCGTGGACGGCTTGAATTGGGACAACCTGAACGACGGTATCGGCAACCCGAAGAACTCAAAGACATTGCTGCTCTCCCATTCCACCGCGCCTGCAATGTGGCTCTCAGTGCGTGAGGACGCATCCACCGCCGTCCGCGCAGGGATCAAGCACAGCCTGTTCACGGTGCAACCTCCGGAAGTCGCCGAATCAATCGATTCCTACCTGAAATCCCTGCAACCCGTTTCGAGCCCTTGGCTCGTCAACGGCAGGCTCTCCAAGGCCGCCGAACGCGGCAAGAAGCTCTTCAACGACGAGGCGGTGGCCTGCGCTGAATGTCACAAGGGAAAATTCTTCACCGATCTAAAATCGCACGACGTGGGAACGCGCAGCCAATACGACAAGGAGAAGGATATCTTCGACACGCCGAGCCTGATCGAATGCTGGCGCGGCGCCCCGTATCTGCACGACGGCTCGGCGGCGACCATTCTCGATGTGCTCACCACGCGGAATGAGAAGAACGAGCATGGCAGCGTGAAGAAGTTGACCAAGGAACAAATCGCCGATCTGGCGGAATACGTCCTCTCGCTCTGAGTCAATTGACGGGTTCGGCTGGCGGCCGCCGGATTCTGGCCGCCTCGGCGGTTGAGCGCAGCGGCCATTTCTCGTGCTCGCTGCGCGCAGATTTGAGGTAGTTCTCGAACCGGGCCACAACGTCCGCGCGGGCGCCGGCCACGTCATTTGTTTCGCGGGGATCCTCACGCAGGTTGTATAACTGAAGCGGAGCGCCCGCATCGGGCCGGATGGCTTTCCAATCCCCGTTGCGCGCGGCCTGCTTCGAGCCGCGCTCGTGAAACTCCCAGTAGAAGAACTCGTGCGGTTCGGCCTTCCCGCCGAACAACACAGGCAGGATCGAGCGGCCGTCGATGTTCTTCGGCATATTGTTGGTTACACCGGCAATCTCCGCCGCCGTGGGCAGGAAATCCCAGAACGCCCACGGGAACTCGCTCACCACGCCCGCAGGCACACGGCCCGGCCAGCGCACGATCATCGGCACGCGAATTCCGCCCTCGGTGAGATCGCGCTTGATGCCTCGAAGCGGTCCAGAGCTGTTAAAGAAGGCAGGATCGACGCCGCCTTCCTTGTGGGGACCGTTGTCGCTGGAGAAAAACACAACGGTGTTGGTGTCGAGTCTCCACGCCTTGAGAAAATCGAGCAGCTTCCCAATGTCGCGATCCATCCGCGTGATCATGGCGGCCTTGTTCTTCTCAGGTTGCGGCCAGTCCTCGTTTGCGTACGGTTCGGCGGACGGAACTTCCATGCCGTTGCCGGATTCACGGCCGAGTTCATTGTTCGCGTGCGGAATGGTGTAGGAGAGGAACAGGAAGAAGGGAAAGTTGCGATTGACGCGGACGAAATTGGTCGCCGCGCCGGTGAAGAGATCGTGGACGTAAACGCGGCGCTGGTGGTTGGTGTTCTCGTGAAGCGGCCAGATGTATTCGCGTTCCCCAACCTCGGGTGAACGCCGCCAGATGTTCGTGGGAAAATACTGGTGCGCGTGCGTCTGACTGAGAAAGCCGACGAATTCATCGAAACCGTGGCGCCCGGGAGCGCCGGTTGTTTCCTGCAAGCCAAGCCCCCACTTCCCGCTCAAGCCGGTGTGGTAGCCAGCCTTCTTGAGCACGCTCGCCACGGTCACATCCTCGGGCTGGAGCGGATAAGCGTCATTACCGCGGATGCGCGCGTGCCCCGTGTGCAGGCCAGTCATCAGGCTGCAGCGGCTCGGCGCGCAAACAGTGGTCCCGGCGTAACATTGGGTGAAGCGCATCCCCTCGGCGGCCATACGGTCGAGATGGGGCGTCTTGATCCTATTCTGGCCGTAGCAGCCGAGGTCGCCGTATCCAAGGTCGTCCGCAAGGATGAAGATGATGTTGGGCGGGTGCTGAATGGGGCCGAAGATGGCTGCATGACAGGTATTGCCGGCAACCCCGGCCACCAGCAGCACAATCAGAAATCTAGGAATGAATGACACGACCATGTGCGGACTCTTGCCGCCGCCCATTCGTCCGTCCAGCGCTCAGTGGGTTCCCTGGTCGGGGAGGTCAAAAGGGAATGGCCTTTTCTCTCCGCTAACTTCCCACTGGAGGACGAACTGCTTTTACCCCCGAAACGCGCAGGACAAGTACAACGAGTACGTGGGAACGCTCAAACCATTCATGGAAAGCCTCGGCGCGCTGGACATGGCCAAGCACTTCCTTCCACAGAATGTGGACCACACATACAGCTACGACGCTGTTTGGGGTCAGAACAGTTTGATTCAGTACTGGGACTCGAGTTACGCGAGTGCCGGCAATTCAGGCCGGTTGGACTACAACTTTTGGATACCCAGCGCGGACGGGAAGGTGAAAATAGAACCAACCAACTACCAGGTCATCAAACCGATGTCCCCGTCCCCGATCACTGCACCGGACTATGCGATCAATGGCGGCTCCTATACGCACACGGACAGCAACTTGTCCGACCACTATCTCGTGCTCTCGGACGCTCGATTGGTGCGGGTCGCGCCGTAATCCATCTCCCCATGAACTCTTTTCCTCCATTCCATCCGGCTGCCGCCTGTCTTGCCACGCTCATTTTCACATTGGCCGCCCTGGCCCGCGCCCAGACTTCCATCCCTCGATCCAAGATCGCCGGCGGCGGCGCAACCACGCCGAGCAACGGCGGAGTCTATGCGGTCAGCGGCACCATTGGCCAACCGGACGCGAACAGCGCGCTCACCGGCGGCGTGTAGGCCGTGCAAGGCGGCTTCTGGCCCGGCGTGAATCTGGTGCAGACACCTGGCGCTCCAGTGCTCGCGGCGCAAAATCTCGGCGGCAATGTGCGCGTCTTCTGGCCGCTGCCGGCCACGGGCTTCGTGCTGGACCAGGCCATCGCCCTCGGAGCCACGCCCGCCGCCACAGTGTGGAGCCAAGTCGCCTTCCCCTACAGCACCAACGCCACGCAGATCTCCGTAACGTTGCCCATCGGCGGCAACAGGTTCTTCCGCCTGCGGAAGCCGTGAGGATTGTCCCGCAGCCACCGCCAAGAGAGGCGGCGGCAGAGGATGAAGGGTTGCGCTCACAGAGGCGCGGCTAGGCAGCCTTCCGCAGTTCCGCCGCTTCGCCGGCCAGATACGGAATCGTGAGCGGCCCTTGCGGCAGCACGGCCACGCGCGAATTCGGCCCCGCCTCCGCGAGTTTCGCCCGCACGGCAGCGGCGATGTCGCGGCATGGCTCCAGGTGGGCGGCGCGCACGATGTCCTCGGGAATTCCGCTGTACACCAGCACCCGCGCACGACGCTGAATCACGGCCTGGATGTGCGCCTGCCACTGCTCGGCCCGGACGAAGTCCGGTTGCGCCAACAGGTCAAGCAACGCCTCGGGGCTGTTCACCGCGCGCAGCAGCTTGTCGAGCGGGCTGCCGGCTGGAACACCCTCGCGGCATTCGGCAGCGAGAATGAGGAGGCCGCCGGGTTTGATAATGCGGGCACCCGCACTCATTCCTTTCACGCCCTGATAAAGATTCATGTCGAGCGGATAGCCGCTGTTCGTTGTGACAACGACATCAAAAGGCTCGGCCACGGCCTGCATGGCGGATTTGCGGACGAATTCAGTGCCGGTCCTGTGGGCGGCAAGAAGGTCGCCGGCGAACACGCCGGTGATCTGGCGGTCCTCGTTCAAGGTGACATTGAGGACGAAACTCGGACCGGCTTTGAGCGCAATATCGCGCAACTCCTCCCACAGCGGATTCCCTTCATTGATGCCAAAGGTCGCGTTGGGATCGCCAATGTTGCGATAGCCGTGATTGCTCATCACCGTGCGCAACCCGGCCACCCCGGGCATGATGCCCTTAACGCCGCCGCTGAAACCGGCGAAGAAATGCGGCTCGATGAACCCGGTGACGATGCGCAAGTCCGCCGCCAGCGCGTGCTTGTTCAACAACGCCGGGGTTCCATCGCGCGTCACGCCGACCTGGGCGAGGGCTTCTTCATTCTCCGGCTCGTGGTTGAGCACACGGTATTTCGCGACGACTTCGGGTGTGAGCATTTTCTCCAACTCCGCCTTTGTATTCGGGCGATGGGTGCCGAGCTGGTTCAGCAACGTGATGTTCTCGCGCGGCACGTGGCTCAAATGCTCAAGCAGCCAGGGAATGACTCGGTCGTTCGGGGTGGCGCGGGTGATGTCGGTGAAGAGGATGCAAATCCGGCTGTTGGGCCCGACCAACTCCTTCAACGGGCGGGCGTCAATCGGCGCTTCGAGAGCGCGAATGACGGCGGACTTCTCATCGGCCAGACCGGGCTTGTGCGCGGGTTCAATGACCGTGGTGCGGCCATCCGGAAACTCGACCGGCAGCACGCCTTGACCGTAGGCAAGATTTACTTTCATGGAACGGGACAGTAGGCGCAGCGTGCGAGGCGCGGCAACGAAAAGTCCGGAATGATCCGAACATGCGCGCCAAATCAAGCTGCAGCCCGGATCATGCGCGCAACATAGGCACCGTCCACCTGGTCTTCCCAAGGAGTGAGGGAATGCTCGCGTTGCAGGTGCATCCCCGGCTCCCCGGCCAGAAACTCGCGGACCAGTCCGGAATTTTCCTCCGGCTCCAGGCTGCATGTGCTGTACACCAGCGAGCCGCCCGCCTTGAGATGTGGAACAGCAGCCCTGAGCAATTCCATCTGCGTCCGGTGCAACCGTGAAATTTCCTCCGCACGAATGCGCCAGCGCAGATCGACGCGTCGCCGCATCACGCCAGTGTTGCTGCATGGCGCGTCGAGGAGGATGCGATCCACCGGGTTCCGGATCTGCTGATCAAGGCTTGAAGGCAGCGCGGTGACGACATTGCTGACGCCAAGGCGGGTGCAATTCTCGGCAATCAACGCCACGCGCAAGGCGTCTGTGTCGTGCGCGATGATCCGGCCGGTGTTGTTCATCAATTGGGCGACGAGCGTCGATTTGCCGCCTGGCGCGGCGCAAAGATCGAGAATCGTCTCACCTGGTTGCGGATCAAGTTCGCGCACGGCGAGCACGGTACTGGGATCCTGAATGTAGAATCGTCCTTCCAGGAAACTTGGCAGCGTCGCAAGCGGCGGGTGCGACGTGATTTCGAAGAGGAGAAGGTCGCCGGCCCACGGAACCGCGAGCAACTTAGCTTCGACGCGCTCACGGGACCATTGCTCGCGCAGCGCGTTGACATCGCCCCGCAGCGTGTTGACGCGGGCGAAGGTACGCGGCGGGGTGTTGTTCCATTCAAGCAGCGTGAGCAGCGAGGCGCGCCCAAGGTGCTGCTCCCAGCGTTCGCAGAGCCAGATGGGATGCGAATGTCCGAGGGCGGGATCGCTGGATTTCAAGTCGGAGAGGGCGCGTTCAATCCCCGCGCGCTCACGCAAGCATCCGCGCAGGACGGCATTCACGAAGCCGGACTGCGGGCCGCAACCCATCTGTCGCGCAAGCTCGACGGTCTCGTTGACGGCGGCGTGGTCGGGAATGCGTGAGAGAAGGAACATCTGGTAAAGCCCCATGCGCAAAAGCACGCGCAAGGCGGCCTTCTGCTCGCGGCCGTCCGTGCGGCGGGCCACCAGCCAGTCGAGCAACGCCTGCCAGCGGACGGTTCCATAAACGATCTCCTGGACAAGGCCGCGGTCGGCTGGGTTGAGCTGGGCGTTTGACACCGCGCGATCCAGCAGGTCTTCGACGTAACCCCGCGCGTTCTCACGTTGGAGCAGCACGCGGGCGGCAATTTCTCTTGGTTTTTGAATAGTCACAATCTACAACTCCGATTCGCCCAAAAGCGGGCGGAAATCCAAGCATTTATGAGAGAAGAGTTCGAGAAATTGGCGGCAGCGGGGAAGATCAGCTTGAAGCACATCGAACCGTTGACCGTGCTCGCGGCCACGACGTATTGCCATCATCGGAGCTGGGGCTTCGGGAGGATCAAGACGGTGGACACGGTTTTCGCGCGGTTCGTTATCGATTTTCCAGGCAAGCCGGATCACCCGATGGATCTGTCGTTTTCGGCTGATTCCCTCAAGCCGATTGCAGCCGACCACATTCTTGCCCGCAAGGCTTCCGAACTCGACCGACTGCGCCAGATGGCGGCGCAAGATCACGTAGGCTTGATCAAGCTCGTGCTCAAGAGCTACGGCGGGACGGCGACCTTCGACCAGATTCAGAAGGACTTGGTGCCCGAGGTTGTGACCTCCGACTGGAAGAAGTGGCTGGAAACCGCCAAGCGCGAGATGAAGAAGACCGGACATTTCCAAGTGCCGGCAAAAAAGACGGAGCCTGTCATCTACCAGCCCGAGGAGACATCGCTGACGGACCGGCTGTTGCGTGAGTTCCGGGCGGCCAAAGGCTTGAAGGCACACACAACCGTGGCGATGGATGTCCTGAAAGCGATGGAGGACATTCCCGAGAAAGCGCCGGTGGCTGGTGAACTCATCACCGTCTTGAACGCGGAGATTGCGACACACGCGCGCACGCAGCCTGCCGTTGCGCTCGAGGCTATTTTCGCGCGCGACGATCTGCGAGCCATCGGCGGGACTCCGTCCGTGGAAGGCGAATTGACGGCGCAGACCATCTGGTCGCAGGACGTGAAGTTCGGCGCGGTCATGGAAGGTGTTTCCGCCACAAAACATCGCCGTGCGCTCGAATCGTTCAAGGCGTCCACGCCGTTGTGGTTCGAGGTGGTGAAGAATGCCCTCAACACATCCTCCGCCAAGCTGTGTTCAGAACTAGCGAACGTGCTGATGGAAAACGGCAAGTTAGACGTGCTCAAGGAAGCGCTGGCCGCCCACATCAACCGCCACACGGCCAGCAGCGAGTTGCTCCTCTGGCTGGCTCGGGAGCGTTCGGACACTTTCGCGGACATTCTCGGGCCGGAAGTATTCCGCGCAATGCTCACGGCTATGGAGCGGGACCAGTTCAACGAGAAGAAATCGAACAAACTGGGTGATTTCGTACTCAACGACGGAACATTGCTCGTGGAACTCATCGGTTCAGCAGACCTCGAGGTCATCAAAGACCTCACTCGTGCCCTGCAACTCTCGCCGTGCTTCGAGGACATGGACAAACGCTCACTGCTTGCGCGCATTGTAAAGAGCTATCCGGCGATCCAGTCGCTCATTTCCGGCGACCAGCAGCGACAGGACACGAGCATAATTGTCTCCTGGGCAAGTTTGGAACGGCGCAAGGCGGAATACGACGAACTCGTCCACAAGAAGATGCCGGCCAACTCGAAGGAGATTGCCATCGCCCGCAGCTACGGTGATCTGCGCGAGAATCACGAATACAAGGCCGCCAAGGAAATGCGCCGTATTCTTGAACGCCGCAAAGCCGAGTTGGAACAACAACTCGTTCGTGCCCGCGGCTCTGATTTCTCCAATGCCCGCACTGACGTGGTCAGCATCGGCACCGTTGTCCGCCTCACCGACTTGTCCACCCAACAGACAGAAGATTACACCATCCTCGGCGCGTGGGATTCCGACCCGGAAAGACACATCATCAGCTATCTAGCGCCCGTGGCGGCCAAACTCCTGAACAAAGCGCCAGGTGAGGAAGTGGAACTGGACGCCGAAACCGGCTCTCGTCGTTTCCGTGTTGAGGCCATTGAACTTGCGCCGCAGTCAAAGGCCGCGCCAGCCGCAACGGAATCACCCGCAGCTTGACCCAGCAGCATACGAACTCACGCCGGGGCGGAGCAGAACTTCCGCCCCGTTTTTCTTTTAGTTACCGCGGAATTTGCGGCTGGCAAACTTCCTGCGTGCGGCGGATTGCCACGTCCGGTCGGCGAGCTTAGCGCTCTTTCAAGACTGTCCGGGCACGAATTGTCGCATTTATGGGCAGTGACGCCACCAGTGCCAAACCGAAGATTCTACTCGTCGATGACGATCAGGATTTCTTGGAGATTTACTGGGAGATTCTCAAGACAATCCCCAGCGCGCCGGAAGTACATACGGCCTCAACCGGCGCCCGCGCCTTGGCTATGCTCGAATCCGAGCCGTTCCAACTGCTGCTGGTGGATCTCAACATGCCAAAAATGGACGGCCTTCAGGTCATCTCCATTGCCCGTCGAAAATATCCCCACCTGCGAATCGTCGTCTGGACGGCCATTGCCGACGAACAATTCCGCGTCCGCGCTTATGGAATGGGAGTGGATCAGTATTGGCAGAAGCCCGGCACCGATGAAGAAAGAAAGCACTGCCTTGATGCAGTCGAGGTCATGTTGCGGGCTGACCTGAAGGCCGGATTTCGTGGCGTCCAAAGCAAGAGCCTGGTTGACCTGATCCAGTTGGAGTGCCTTTCCCAAAACACCGTGATGCTGCGCATCAATAACGGTGCGCTCACCGGCCAGATCTGGATCACCAACGGCGAACTCATGGATGCACAGACCGAGGGGCGCACCGGCGAGGCTGCTTTCCGCACTATTCTCGGTTGGAAGACTGGCAGTTTCGAACTCCTGCACGGCGACGAACACCGAGAACGCGCCATCTTCAGTTCCTATCATGCCTTGCTTCTCGAGGTGGCGCAGGCGATGGACGAGGCCGTGACCACCGAAGGCGATCAAGCCGTGGCCGAGAATTCCCCCCTGCTCGGCCTCACCCGCTTCAGCGGTGTGCAATGGGTCATCAACGTTGCCAACGATTCGAACTGTCCGCTCCAATCGTGGGGTGTCGAATCGCCGGATGTCATTTCTGACTGGGCCAGCCAGTCACTCGAGGCTTTCAACACCCTCGGCGAGCGGCTTCACTTTGGTCCGCTCCAGCAACTCACCGGCATCAGCACAACCCATCGCGTGGCCATCGCTGCCTCTCCGCGCGGCGAACTTACGGTCGGATTTCGACAGGATCTGCGCTCGGACGAAATCCGCGAAACCATGCGCAACATACTCGCCAAATGGGCCTCTTGAACAAAATCTTCCCCAAACGCCACGGGGTTCGCGTCAATCGCCTTCCCTCCGGAGCGTTTGCGCTGGACCGCACCGGCCGGATCGTCATTTCGACACTGCCGCAGAGTTTTCCAGAGGGACAGATGCGTGAGATTGGCGCGTGCGTCATTGAGTTCTTCCGCGGCGCCCATCAAGCTCAAATGCGTCTCGACGAAGTGAACATCTACTACCCGTCCCTGAAGGTCACTGCACGCTACCTTCGAGGCGGAGCCATTGTCTTTGTCACCCCGCAAACCCTGACCACCACCTAAGCGTCTATGAGCGCCAAGCAACTTCAGGAACACATCGCTCGCATGGAAAACTTCCTCGAGTGCTGGAAGCAGTTTAACCATTACCTTGGGCTGGCTCGGTTCAAGAAATTCACCCTCGACGACGAGAACCAGTTCATGGAGGTCAAGAGCGTCATTACCCAGGAACTCGAACTGATCCTCGCATCCCTCGAAGGTTCGACCATCACCCGCGAGGAAGTCCACTCGCTCCTTACCGCCGTCCCGTCCATGCGTTTTCTGTCCGAGAGCAACGAGAACGCCCTGCGCAACATCGAGAATCAGTGGCACAAGCTGTTCATCGGCTGGCAGTCCATCCTTGGACAATTGAAGGTACGTCAGAAACAGCTCGACGGACGGAGCTTCTTTGACTCCCTCTGGGGCAAGAAATAATCCTCCTCAATTCTTCGGCCGGAAACCTGACGGCAGCTTCTTCGCCGGCGCCTCAGTTTCCGCAGCTACCGCTGGTGGCACTTCTACCACGTCTCCGTGCGTCTGCGTTGTTGCCGCCAGGAACTCCGGATCCACCTGTGCAAGCCGCTCACGCGCCTTGTTCGCCGCCGTCGTGTGCCCGTATTCCGTGTGAATCCGCCGCAACAGTTCTACCGCCTTGTCCGGCTTGTTGAGTTTGCCAGAGTAGATGTTTGCCAGATGAATCGCCGCCCAACCCCACTTTTCGGCGCCTATCTTCTTCTTTAGCACCTCCTCGTACTCCAGCGCCGCCGCCAGCGGGTTCTGCAAGTTCTGCTCGTATATCTCCGCAATCCGCAACGCCACGTACTGCTCGCGTGGGTGTTTCTCCAAATAATCCCGCATCGCCCGCACCGCCTCCAGATGCTGGCCAGCCATGAACAACTTTTCCGTCGCCTCGTAATCCGCATCCGTTGGCTGTCCGTCCTCGTTGTACAAAACGTCGTACGTCTTCGCGGCGACGAAATGCGAAACCTCGTAAGCAATCAACACCGCCAAAAGAATCACGAACAACAACAGCACCAGCCCGTACGAGACCATCCGTGTGTAACCACGAGCCGAAACACCAGCCGCGCCCGCGCCTCCACCTTCGTCCTCCCCCCGGCCGGATTCGGTGTTCGTGGCACCCACCACGTTCGTCGCTACAACATTTGTCACCGACGCGGACACGGCGACGTTCGTGGCGTTTGTGGTTTCCACACCCTTCCCGCCCTCGCCGCCGGCGTGGTTGATCTGCGCCGTCCGCCGCTCCGATGTTGTTGTCGCCGTGCGATAACCGCTCAACGTCAGCATCCCGAAGATCAGGATGCCGGCCACGCTGACGGCGTAGAGACTAAGTTTGATGGTCCTGTTCATGCCCCGCGACAAATTACGGGAACTCTGCCCAAAATCCAAAGCGCGAACTTCACCCGACGAGATTGCTGATCTGGTTTGAGATGCAATACCGAGAACTGAAAAGGCGCGTCCAGCCTGGGCCGGACGCGCCGTGTCTTGATCCCGATCTTTACGGCTG
>CAYQWK010000097.1:0-16486 GCA_964420805.1 uncultured Bifidobacteriaceae bacterium
CTACAAACTCGTCGCCGGGCGCCGCACGCTCGTGGCGAACGATCCCGCCTTTGGCGAAACGGCACCGGGCGCCGGGCCGCGCCACATCGCGTTTCATCCCAATGGCAAGTTCGCCTACGTCATCAACGAATTGAACTGCACCATGACGACCTTTGCCTGGGATGGCGCGAAGGGCGCGCTCACAGCGATCGACGCGGTCTCGACGTTGCCCGTTCCGCAGGAGAAGGCCCACAGCACCGCCGAGGTCCAGGTCCATCCCAACGGCAAATTCGTGTATGGCTCAAACCGCGGCCACGACTCGATCAGCGTGTTCAAGGTCGATGACGCCACCGGCAAACTCGCGCTCGTGCAGAATGAAAGCACGCAGGGCAAGACACCCCGCCACTTCACGCTCGATCCCACCGGCGCCTTCCTGCTCGCGGAGAATCAAGGCTCGGATTCCGTGGTCGTGTTTTCCGTCGATGCAAAGTCCGGCCAGATCAAGCCAACCGGGCAGACCATCAACGTGGGCGCGCCTGTTTGCGCCGTGTTCGTGCCCGCGAAATAGCCGCGCGACCATGAAAGCCCTGCAACTCGTTGCTCACGGCGCGCCCGGAAAATTCGAGCTGCGCGACCTTCCCGATCCCGTGCCGGCCGCCGGCGAGGTCGTGGTGGATGTGCGCGCCTGCGGATTGAACCGCATCGACCTCTGGCTCGAACAAGCCGCGTTGCCCATTCCGCAGTCGCTGCCGCGCACGCCGGGTGGGGAAATCTCCGGCACCGTTTCCGTTGCGGGGCCGGGCGTGACAGGCTGGAATCCCGGCGACCGCGTGGCCATCCAATCCAACCTCTTTTGCGGTGACTGCGAATTTTGCCGCGCGGGAGAGGAGTCGCTTTGTCTGGACGGCCTGCTGCTCGGCATTCAGCGCGACGGTGGATTCGCGGAGAAGGTTTGCGTGCCGGCGCGTTCGCTGGTGCGCCTTCCGGACGCGGTGTCATTCGAGACCTCCGCCGCGCTCACGCTGGCCGGCAGCACGGCTATGCACATGCTCACGGATCGCGCGCAGGTCCGGCCCGGCCAATGGGTGCTCGCCATCGGCGGCGCGAGCGGCGTCGGTTCGGCGGCCATTCAGATTGCGAAGGGCCTCGGCGCGCGCGTCATCAGCACCGGCTCCAGCGACGAGAAACGTCAATTCGCCCTGTCGCTTGGCGCGGAATTCGTCGTGGACTCGAACGACGCCGGTTGGCCGGCCGAGGTGCGCCGGATCACGGGAAAACGCGGCGTTGATCTCGTCGTGGAACACGTCGGGGGCGACGTGTTGGTGAAGGTCTTCGACTGCCTTGCGCGTGGCGGGACCGTCGTGACCTGCGGGGCCACTGCGGGCCGAGAAGTGCCGCTCAAGCTCTGGCCGTTCTTCGTCAAACAACAGCGGTTGGTGGGAAGTTATGGCCGCAACCGCGCCGACATGCAGGCCACACTGGATTGGGCTGCGAAAGGCCGCCTTCGCGCCTCCATCTGCGCCACCTATCCACTCGACCGCGCCGTCGAGGCGCTGCGCGAACTCCGCGCCCGCGCCGTGCTGGGCAAGTTCGTGGTAACGGTTTGATTCACGCGCGGTCATGAATTGGTTGCGTTCGCGCCTTTCGAGTTTCGCCGCGCTGTTCTCGCTGGCCGGCATCTATTTCTCGCCGGTCCACGCGCAGACCCTGGATGCCGTGCGGCAGACCATTCGCAAACGCTTTCCGGAAGTGCCCCAACTCAGCACTGCTGATCTGGCCGCATGGCTGGCTGACACCAACCGTTCCGCACCGCTGATTGTCGATGTGCGCGAGCATCGTGAGTTCGACGTGAGCCATCTGCCGGCTGCACGCCATTTGCAGACTGTGGATGCCGTGCGGCACGCGCTCGCCTCGAACACTGCGCCCGTGGTCGTGTATTGCTCGGTGGGTTACCGGTCGTCTGCTTTTGCTGAGAAGTTGCGCCGCGCCGGCCTGACCGGCGTCTTCAACCTCGAAGGCTCGATCTTCCAATGGGCGAATGAAGGCCGGCCCGTGTATCGCGGTGAACAGCGCGCCACCAAAGTTCACCCTTACGACCGCAAATGGGGCGCGATGCTCGGCGAGAAGCTCCGTGCGCCGGTGGAGTGAATGGACCCCGGGCGGCGGATATCTCGACTGCTCGAATCGCCGCGATGGTAGGGCGCCTCGCTCCGTGTGCGCCGGGGAGTCGGAGACAACAATGCAGAGATTCTGCAGTGATTGTTTCGATCAAGTCATTGGTGACGGCGGGAGGGTGCGGACTCGCGCATGACCTTCGCCGATTCTGCGGCGCGCTCGGAGCGACGCGCCCCACCGGTTGCGGGCTGCCACCGGCTTCTCGATAGGCATCATCATCGTCGGCGGGGTGTTGAAGACGGACGCGGCGTGCGCTTCACGGCATATTTCTCAACCGGGTTCTCGCCAGCCACCAGCGAAGTGAACTGAATATTAGCAACCCGCCGCACCAGGTGAATGCCCACACATATGCGAGTGACATCAGGGCGTATTGGAAGTTTGAATTCAATGTGAAGTCCCCGTCCCGCGCAGCCGAGGAAAGCAAATGAAGTATCACAAGCCAGCCCGCCGGGGCGACGTACCCGACGAATTTTCCAACCACCAAGGTCGGGGTGATGGTCATCGCGGTTATTCCTGCGCCGATGACGAACATTGAGGCAAAGGCCAGGAAGCCAGGAACCTGTTTTTTCAAGACGTAGAATAGGAAGATTGCCGTCGCCAGCACGCCGCCGAGCATCAGAATCAAGGCCCAGATGCAGAAAGCCACGATGCCAATGACACCTGTTGCCTGAAGAAACTGCATCAACGTCTCCGCCCTTCTTTGCGCCAGACGAATTCCTTCCGTGCCTCAGTCGTCATCGTCATCATCGCCGGCGGGGTGGTTGAAGACAAACGCGGCGCGGCGCGGCGCCGGCATCACGGAGTCCGCGCCCTTGACGGATTTCCAGATCACGTCGTTCAGCACGAGATCGTCAGCCGCGTCTTCCCTGGTGAAATCCATTTTGGCGGAGACTTCCGCGCCGGGAGCCTTGCGCTTGTTGCGCTCGTTCAGGTTCACGGTCACGGGACGATGGGTGTAGGGCGTGAGAACAGGGTTGGCGTGGAAGCTGTTGAACATGGGCATGGCCGCGGCATCGAATTGCGACATGGGCTTGAGGCCGAGGATCAGTTCCATGGTGCGGAGCATGGAACTGGTGGAATACATCGTGGAGTCCGTTCCCTTACGGCGGGTGTAAGGGCTGATGGCGTACGCGATGGTGCGATGGGCATCGACGTGGTCGGAGCCGTTCTGCGCGTCGTCCTCGACGACGAAGATGGCGGTGCGGGGCCAGAACTTCGAGCGGCTGACCGCCTCGACGAACCGGCCAAAAGCCAGGTCATTGTCGGCGACATGCGCGGTGGGGGTTCGCTTGCCAGCGGCGGTGCCGCTGGTGTGATCGTTGCCCAGGCGGACGATTTGCAGGCGGGGCATGTCACCTTCCTTTTCGAAGCGTTTGAGTTCGGAGATGAAGCGGTCCACGCGGAGTTGGTCCAGGTAATCCATGTCAAAGCTGCGGTACCACGGATCGAAATGGCCTTCGAGTGATTTGACCTTGGTGCGGCAGGGATCGTTGGTGGTCTTGCCATTGGCAACGAACTCTCCGTAGCTGCGGAAGCTGACGCCGGCCTCTTTCGCGCGGTCCCAAAGGTAGCCGCCGGCGGGTGTCGCTATGGGAAAGTTGCCCTCGGCAGGGTAGCTGTATTTGTTCCGCTTGTAGTGGCCGTAGCTCATAGGCCAGGACTTTTCGACGAAGTCGCTGGCGTAGGCGCCCATGGTCCACTCGTGGCCGTCGGCGCTGACCTCGCTTTCGACGTAGAAGTTGTCGAGCAGGACGAACTCGCGGGCCAGCGCGTGGTGATTCGGAGTGATCTCATCCGGGAAGAGGCAGATGGAAGGATCGCCGTTGCCCTCGGGCATGTCGCCGAGGATTTGATCGTAGGTGCGGTTCTCCTTGATGACGTAAAAGACGTAGTGGATAGGCGAGGTTTCGCCGAGGGTGCGCGGGATGGGGTTGCTTGATGCGGAAGAGAGAAGGCCGGGCGCGGAATTCGTCCGGGGTTGGCAGGCAATGGCGCGGGCAGTGTTGGTCTTCATAAAGTCTTCGAACTTCCCGCCCGCCGGGAGGTCGATGACGCTGACGGACCCTTGCATCAGGCCGGCGATGTACTCGCGAACGCTGGCGGGCGGTTCGCGTCCGGGCGCGGGGCCGTGCCGGTTGCTGCGTGAGGTTAGGCCCTTGCCATTGGCAACGACGAGTTTCTTGCCGTCCGGCGTCACGCGCACGGAGGTCGGATACCAGCCCACGGGGATGAACCCGAGCGACGTGCTCTTGCCTGGCGTGGCGACATCGAACACGGCCACGGTGTTGATGTTCGCGTTGGCGACAAAGAGGAGTTTCTCATCGGGTGAAAGCGCGAGGGAGTTGGGCGTGTTGCCTGGCGGCGCATTGGGAACGAGTTCCGCCACCAGCGTCTCGATGGTGCGGCCGGTGGCGGTGTCGAGGACGGAGACGGAGTTGCGGTTGGCATTGGCGACGAACAAGTGTTGGCCGGATTTGCTGAGGAGCATTTCGTTGGGATGATCCTCGGTGGACCATCGGGTGATGAGCTTGCGTGAGGCCGAGTCGAGGACGGCGACGGCATGTTGCGCCCAGAGGCTGACGTAAACGCGCCCACGTTTTTCGTCGAGAACGCAGGCGTAAGGGTAGGGCAGGTCGGATCGGGAATCCTCAAGCGCGGCAAGGGCGCGTTTGGTAATGGCCTGTTCATCCTCGGTCAGGTTTGCCTGATTGGTGAACTGCGCGGTGGCGTTGGTGGCGAAAAGGAATTCACCCGCGACCTTGTTCGCCGCGAGGTCAAAGAACGTGACGCGGTGGCCGAGGACGTTGGCGGCAACGGCGGTGTTGCCATCGCGCGAAATGGCAACGCCAGCGGGAATGCCGCGTTCCTTTACCTCGCGCAGTTTCAACGTGGCATGGCTGCCGAGGTAACCGTCGACGAAGGTGAAGCGGTGCAGGACTTCATCGCCCGCGCCGCTGGCGAGCAGGGCGCGGCCATCGGCGGAGAAGGCCAGCCCGTAAAACGACTCGTCAATTGACGCGCGCGAAATGATGCGCGAGTCGCGGAGATCAAGGATGACGATTTCGTGCGGGCCGTAACCGCAATGCAGCACCGCGGCGAACCGGCCGTCCGGATGGAGCACGATGTTGACCGGGAAATCGCCCACGGCGACCTGTTTGCCCACCGGGTGAAGGAACCATTGGTTGGGCAGAAGGACGGCACCGCCGGGTTGCGCGCCGGGCGCATTGAACGGCGGTGAAACAAGGTCGCGCTGGGTGAAACCGTGAGGCTGGTGCCGGCAGGCAGCGAGCACGGTGGCGACGATGGCGATGGCGGCAAGAGCAAGCGTGCGTTTCATGTTGGCGCGCGGGTTATCGCACCGTCCGCGAGCGCGCGGCAATAGTGTTTGCGGCCCGCGCCGTCGCGTGGCGTGATGGTCTTGGTGAAAGGTGAAAGAAGACCCGGGTTGAATGCGTCGGCACAGCGGCAGCGTGGATGGTGGCGCTGGCTCGCGGCGGGATTGGGCTTGTGCGCGGCGGTGTGGCTGATGCGCCGGTTCGGGTTGGACGCGCGGTTGATGGGAATCGCGCGGTGGGCCGGGGAGTTGGGGCCTTGGGGACCGGTCATCTTTATTCTCATTTACGTGGCCGCGTGCGTGCTGATGGTGCCGGGTTCGTTGCTGACTCTCGGAGCCGGGGCGATCTTCGGCGTGGGCTGGGGCACGGCGTGGGTTTCGGTGGGATCAATGCTGGGCGCAACGGCGGCCTTCCTCATTGCGCGCCGCGGGGGGCGGGCGCGGATCGCGCAGCGGATCGAGGCGCATCCGAAGTTTGTGGCCATCGACAAGGCGGTGGCGGCGGAGGGTTGGAGGATCGTGTTTCTCACGCGCCTGTCGCCGGTGTTTCCATTCACCCTGCTGAACTACGCGTTCGGGCTGACTCATGTCTCGCTGCGCGATTACGTGACGGCGTAATTTGTTGGGATGCTGCCGGGAACGGTGATGTACGTGTATCTGGGGTCGTTGGCGCGCGCGGCGGGCGAGCGCGCGCGGACTCCGGCGGAATGGGCGCTTTATGGCGCGGGCCTGGCGGCCACGGTGACGGTGACTGTGTTGATCACGCGGATCGCGCGGCGGGCGTTGCGCGCCCGGGCGGTTCAGGAGTGAAGGAGCTACGCAGGCTGTGGCGCGAGGGATTCGCGCACTTTCCGGAGCAGTTGCTGCGCGGTGAAGGGCTTGCTCAGGAAGTTGTATTGCGCGGCCATGGATTGCGACCGGGTGCAGGCGGTCGCACAGACGATGGCTGTGGCGGGCGAGAAATGGCGGACTTGCTCGATCAACTCGCGCCCGTTCATTTGCGGCATCACCATGTCGGTGATCATGAGGTCGATTTGTGCCTTGGTGTTGGCGATGACCTCGAGGGCTGCCGCGCCGCTGATCGCGGTGAGGACGCGGTAGCCGCGCGATCGGAGGACGGTGTCGGCCATGGTTAAGACCATTTCTTCGTCGTCCACCACGAGGATGAGCTCGCGCCCGTCGAGTTCGGTCTCGTTGATAACCTTCTCGTCCACAACTTTCCGCAGGGCAGGCAGGTAGACGCGCACGGAGGTGCCTGCGCCAAGTTGGCTGGAGATGGCGACGCCGCCGCCGTGGTTGGTGACGATGCCATAGACCCACGCCAATCCAAGGCCGCGATGCCCGTACTTGGTGGTGAAGAACGGCTCGAAGACCCGCGGCAGCACGGCTGGCTCAATGCCGCAACCGGTGTCGGCAATCTCCACGCACACGTAGGCGCCGGGCTGCAAGTGGGCGGTGCGGTCCTGCGTGGGCGCGGTGAGATCGAGGCTGCGGGTCTGGACGGTGATCCGGCCGTCAGGCGGGAGGGCTTGCACGGCGTTTTCGAGGATTTTCACAAAGGCCTGCTGCATCTTGGCCTCGTCGTGGTTGACGCTGAAAATCTTGGGATCGAGCTGGAGTGACCAGGCTAGGCCGGCATTTTGCGGTGTTTGGAACAACTCGACGGTGCGGCGGAGCAGGGCGTTGATGTTACCGGTGGTCTGGGCCATCGCGTCCTTGGTTTCGGAACTGAACGCGGCGAGTTGGTTGGCGATTTCCGCTGCGCGCTCGGAGGCCTTCTCGATTTCCGTGAGCGACGCGCGACACGGGTTTTCCGGCTCCAGCCGGCCGAGGAGGAAGGTGGCGTGACCGAGAATCGCGGTGAGGCTGTTATTGAAATCGAGAGCGACCGTGCGGGTGAGCTGGAGCGCGCAGTCCAGTTTCTGTTTTTGGGCGACATTGATCTCGACGGACTGCGCCTTGCCGGCGCTGGGCGCAGGCGGGTGGAGTTGCACGAGGAAGGCGTCATTCAGCGGGCAGACCGACGCGGTGAACGCGGTGATGGCCATGCCGCGGGCGCGGAGTTTGAGCGTCCCTTGGAAGCCTTTGGCCGCGCGGACCTTATCGAGGAAGGAATTGGGCGCTCCGTCATTTTCATTGGTCCACATCGGAGCAAGGCTTGGGGTCGGCCCGTCGAGCTTCGCGCCAAAGAAAGTCTTGGCCGCAGGGTTGGCTTGCCGGATCTGGCCGTTCTCATCAATGACCATCACCGGCCAGATTGCGGCCGCCAGGCTTAATCCATCTCCGATCAAATCTGTCATCAATGGCGGGGTGTTGATTTGCGCTCCGCCACCTCTTCAATCGGAATCTCCACGAAAAAATGAAAAGGAATCGGGCAGCAGGGCGCGAACGGTGAATTCACGGATCTCGCGGGGGCGCCGCGAGTCGGCCACCCAGAGCACGGCGTCCGGGGCATATTCCGCAAGCAATTGCCGGCACGCTCCGCAGGGCGTAGCGCCTCCGTCCAGCGCCGCGACCACGGCCACGGCGATGAAATCCCTGCGCCCATCCGTGACAGCCTTGAACAGCGCCACGCGCTCGGCGCAGCAGGTCAATCCGTAGCTGGCGCTTTCGACGTTGGCGCCAGTGATGATTTCGCCACGTCGGGTGAGCAGGGCCGCGCCCACTTGGAATTTCGAGTAAGGCGCCATCGCGCCTTTGCGGGCGCGCAGGGCGGCGGCCACGAGTCTCTTCTGGTCAGACTTCCGCATAAAGGCCTGCGAAGTAATCGAGAAGTTTGGCAGCTTTGGCGCTGGACGCGGCGCCTGTGGCCAGCACTTCCGCGTGCGAGAGCTTCTCCTTGCTCTTTCCCGCCGCCGCGTTGGTGATGCACGAGAGGCCGGCCACGCGCAGGCCGCATTGGCGGGCGATGATGGCCTCGGGCACCGTGCTCATACCCACCGCGTCGGCACCGAGTTTGTCGAAGGCGCGGATTTCCGCCGGGGTTTCGTAACTCGGCCCGGATACGGCCAGATAGACACCGCCGTGGATACGTGCCTTTGCCTTGTCCGCCGCCTTCACAAGGAGTTTGCGCAGGCCGGGATCGTAAACCTCGGAGAGGTCCACGAACCGGTCCGGTCCGGTCCATCCGCGCAGTGGGTTCACGCCCATGAAATTGATGTGGTCGGTGAGATACATGAAATCACCCTGTTTGAAGCTGGAACGGATTCCGCCTGCGGCGTTGGTGAGCAGCAGCGCCTTGACGCCCATCGCCGCGAGCACCCGCGTGGCGAAAGTGACCGTTGCCATGTCGTTTCCCTCGTAGTAATGGGCGCGGCCCGAAAGAACCACGAGCGGTGTCTTGGCCAGATGACAGAGCACGAGCCGGCCTTCATGCCCTGCCACGGTCAGGCGCGGGAAACCTGGAATGACAGAGAAGGGCACCTCCAGCACCACGGTGGAGCGCGCGAGGGCCGCCTGAAAGCCGCTGCCAAGGATCATCGCCAAAGTCGGGCGCAGCTTGGAGCGTTTGAGGATGAATGACGCCGCTTCGGCCGGCGAGACGCCGGCGCTCGTTCCCGCGGATTTGTTCTGTGTCGAAATTTCCTGCATGGGTTGCCGCACTTGCTTTATCGCCCGCCTGACTTACGCTCCGCCCACTTTTTATGGAACTGAACAATGACGAAATCCGGCGGTATTCGAGACACCTGATCCTGCCCGAAGTGGGAATGGCCGGGCAAAAGAAAATCTGCTCGACGGCCGTTTTGTGCATCGGCGCCGGCGGCCTGGGATCACCCATCGTCATGTATCTCGCCGCGGCGGGCATCGGGAAGATCGGTGTGCTGGATTTTGACACCGTGGATTTCTCGAACCTACAGCGCCAGATCGCGCACGGCACCGAGGACGTGGGCCGGCAAAAAACCGAGTCCGCCAAGGAAACCATCAAGTCCATCAACCCGAACGTTGAGGTCGTCATCCACAGCACGCGCATCTCCAGCGAGAATGCCCTCGACATCATTGCGCCCTACGACATCGTCGTGGACGGCACGGACAATTTCCCGACGCGTTACCTGACGAACGACGCCTGCGTGCTGCTGCGCAAGGCCAACGTTTATGGCTCGATTTTCCGTTTCGAGGGGCAGGCGAGCGTGTTTGCGCCGCACCTCGGCGGGCCTTGCTACCGCTGCCTTTATCCCGAACCGCCGCCGCCCGGCATGGTGCCAAGTTGCGCCGAGGGCGGCGTGCTGGGCGTGTTGCCCGGCATCGTTGGCACCATCCAGGCCACGGAGATTCTAAAGCTCGCGCTGGGCAAGGGGAACCCGCTGATCGGCCGCCTGCTTCTGTTCAATGCGCTCGACATGAAGTTCCGCGAGCTCAAGCTGCGCAAAGACCCGGCCTGTCCGGTCTGTGGCGAGAAGCCCACCATCAAGAAGCTCATCGATTACGAGCAATTCTGCGGCATCGTCCCACAGCCGGCCGCCACGCAGGGTAATCCTGATGAGGTGACGGTGCAGGACATGAAGAAGGCTCTCGATAACCCGTCGCTCGGCATCAAGGTCATCGACGTTCGCGATCCGGATGAATACCAGATCGCCCACGTCCAGGGCGTGCCGCAGATTCCGCTCGATACCCTCCCTCGCCGTTTCACGGAACTGGATCCGAACACACAGTATTACCTGCACTGCAAGGGCGGCGTCCGTTCGATGAAGGCCTTGAAATTCCTGCGTGAGCAGGGCTTCAAGTACGTCAAGAGCGTCAAGGGCGGCATCCTCGCGTGGTCCGACGAGATTGACGCCGGCGTGCCGAAATATTGACCCCAAAGACTGCTGCCAGACCGCCGTCCGAAAGCGCTCGGTGAGTTCCAGATGGAACGAACAAATGGCATGTCCTTGTCGCGCGACGTTCCCGCCGCCGGGCTGCCTGCCCGCCTCACCCGAGCGCGGTTACTCGGCTGCGAGTCGCCTGCAGACTTTCGAGCAACGACTCGACTAGAGACGCCCATGCCCCGTTCGCACACCATCTGTCCACGAAATCGGGGCAAGGCCGGTTTGCGCTGCTGCATCAAGACCAGCAGGAGATGGGTGTTTGAAAGGAATCAAAATGAAGAAGGACTTGCATCCCAAACAAAGCGACGAGTTGCTGGCCGCATTGAAAGCCCGGTTTGACGCGAACATGGCCCGTCACCCGGGGTTGGTGTGGGCCAAGGTGCTGGCGCGGTTGGAGTCCAAGCCGGACAAGCTCTGGTCGCTCGCGGAAATGGAACGCACCGGCGGCGAACCGGATGTGGTGTTAGTCAACACGGGCGAACACGTCTTCATGGATTGCGCGCCGGAGAGTCCGACTGGTCGGCGAAGCGTTTGCTACGACCGCGAAGGGTGGTTATCGCGCAAGGAGGCTCGGCCAAAAACCACCGCAATGGACATGGCGACGGAGATGGGCATCGCGCTGTTGACGGAGGAGGAATACCTCGCGTTGCAAGAGTTTGGCGCGTTCGACATGAAGACATCATCCTGGATCGCCACTCCGGCGGATTTTCGGGAGCAGGGCGGTGCGCTTTGGGGCGGCCGGAGTTACGGCCGGGTCTTCATCGGTTGCAACGGCGCCCAGTCGTATTACGCGGCGCGAGGTTTTCGGGGCGTGTTGAAGTTCTGAGCTTGAAGGGCGGTTGGGAACGCCGCTCTGGATCCTGTTTGGCCCGGCTTGGTGGTGGCGAAGTTACGGGACCGCTACCGAGACAGGGGCGCGACATCGTGCCGGTGGGCAAATGCCGGCGGTGAGAGGCGCCATTCTGGCGTGCATAAATCCATCGCCATCGCGCGGGAATCCAGCGCAATGTTCCGTCATGCCATTCACGAGTTTGGGGTTGGAACAGAGAATTCTCCGCGCGGTTCGGGAGGCGGGTTACACCGAGCCGACACCGATTCAAGTCGCGGCCATTCCGCCGATCATTGCGGGACACGACCTCATCGGCATTGCCCAGACGGGCACGGGAAAAACGGCGGCGTTCACGTTGCCAGTCCTCACAAAGCTGGCTGAGTTGCCAACGCAACCGCGCCACGCGACGAAGGTGCTCATCATCGCCCCAACGCGCGAACTGGTGGTGCAAATCGAGGAGAATGTGAAGGGATACGCGAAGCATCTGCCGCTGGGTGTTGCGACCGTGTTTGGTGGAGTGGGCGAGTTTCACCAGATCAAGGCGTTGCGTGCGGGCGTGGACATCGTCATCGCCACCCCGGGGCGGTTGATGGATTTAATGGGGCAACGGTGCGCGGATTTTTCGCAATTGCGGCATCTGGTGCTGGATGAGGCGGACCGGATGCTGGACATGGGATTTCTTCCGTCCATCCGGCGCATCGTGCAGCAACTGCCGAGGCAGCGGCAGACACTGTTGTTCTCCGCCACGCTCTCAAAGGAGATCGAATCGCTCACGCACGAGTTTCAGCGCGCGCCAAGGCTGGTCCAGATCGGTCGGCGCGCGAACCCGGCCGAGACGGTCACGCAACTGGTGTACGAAGTGCCGAGGCATTTGAAGACGTCCCTGCTGCTGCATTTGCTGCGCGATCCGGAGATGAACATGGTGCTGGTATTCACGCGCATGAAACACGCGGCGGACCGGCTGGCCCGGCAGTTGGAGCAGAAGGGAATCCGCACGGCGGCATTGCACGCGAACCGTTCGCAGAACCAGAGGTTGCGCGCGTTGAAGGATTTCAAATCGGGCGCGGTGCGCGTGCTGGTGGCGACGGACATTGCGTCGCGCGGGATCGACGTGGACGGGATTTCGCACGTGGTAAATTACGATTTTCCGATGCACCCGGAGGATTACGTGCATCGCATTGGTCGCACGGGCCGCGCGCAGGCCGTGGGTGATGCGATCAGTTTTGTGACGCCGGAGGATCAGGACGACCTGCGGCGGTTGGAGCGTTTCATCGGGCGCGGCGTGGTACGCAAGCGTGCGGACGGTTTCAACTACGGCGCGGCGCCGGGGGCGGGCGAGCAGGCGGTCGGCTCGCGGCCGATTCAACCGCGGCATCCGGGGAAGCCGCAGGAACGGAGGCATCGCGAACGCGGTTCGGTGCGCATGCCGGGCGGGAACGTGGAGGGCGGAAACGAACGTCCGCGGCAGGCTTCCCGGCCGGCGCGCCAGCATGGCTTTTGGAAGCCGCGCGGACGGCGGCGTTGAGAGGATTGTTGGCTGGAGTTCTTGCCAGGAGTTGCACGTTGCCGGACTGGCCGTGATCTCCAGGCGATGGCCCGGCGGCGGTTGGCATGCAGTGCGGAGTTGACTGCGTTTGTCGGGCTTCGACAATCGGCGCATCGTCACTGCCCAAGAAAATATTATGCGCTCGTTACATTTCATCGTTCCCCTGATCGCCACCGCCGCCTTTGCCGCTGATCCACCCAGAACGCCGCCTGTTCCCGCCTCACCGGTCGCCACAAGAAAGGAGTTGTTGTTCTCGGATGACATGAACGGCAACGAGCGCGACAAACGCTGGCATCGTGTGGTGGACACGTTTGCCTTTGAGAACGGCGCCCTGAAAGGCACTCAAACGCGCGTGAAGGATGTGCCCTCCAAGGACGGCAAGTCGATTGTCCGGGCGCACGCTGCGGTTTACGGCCTGGAACTGCCGACCCGGGACAGCGTGATCGAAGTCAGAATCCGCTTCGACGGTTGCACGATGATCGACGTGGAATTCGACGACCGCAAATTTACTGGTTCGCACTACGGACACCTCTGCCGCGCGCAGGTGCGTCTCGACCGGGTGACGATCATGGACGAGCGCGAAGGCAGCCAGAACGAGAAGATCAAGGCGATGAAGGACGATCCTGCCAAGAAGGCGGAGGTCGCGAAATTGATGGCGGGCAAGAGCGCGACGTTTCCGGTGAAACTCGAGCAGAACAAGGATTACACGCTCACGGTCGAAACTGCGCGCGACGAGATGCGGGTCTTGATTGATGGAAAGGCCGTGGGCTATCTCAAATCGCCTGGCATTGGTCATCCCACCAAATCCAAGATCGAACTTGGCGTTGCCGGCCAGAGCGGCTGGTTTGACGACATCAAGGTTTGGAATGCCGAACCGGTGTCACATTGAAAGCCTTCTCGGCGATCGAGAAACACATGACTCGCTCCTGTAAATTGAATGGGGCGCGCATTCCGGCGTGCGCCTTCTGGGCGCTGTTCGGGTTGGCGGGGTTTCTGACGTTTTGCACTTCGCGTGTCAGTGCCGCGGAGGTGAAACCATTGATGCGGGATTTTATCGGCATCAATGGCCACACCGTACAGTTCAAGCCGGAGCTTTACCGGCCAGTTTGCGGTCTGGTTCGGGATTATCATCCAGTGGAATGGGATTTGGGAACGAACTCGTCGATGCTGCCGCCGTTTCCATTCGCCAGGAATCGCGTGGATTGGAGCAAGGTCTATGGTTCCTGGCGCGCGAAGAGCTGGAACATTGACGCGTGTCTGATGTTTGAATCGCTCAAGCAGGCGAATTGGAAGAGCATTGAGGCTGATGCGCGGTCGTATGGAAAGGCGTTCGCCCGGGAGTTCGGTCCATCGGGGCCGAGGAAGCTGGTGGATTCGGTCGAGATCGGCAACGAGCCGGGCAAATGGAGCGATGGCGATTACACCCGGATGTTCCGCGCGATGGCGGAAGGCGTTCGCGAGGGTGATCCTAAGTTGAAGATCGTCACTTGCAACCTGACGACGGGGAAGAGTGGCGACTACGAAAAGTCCGTGAACTGCGTCGCAAAGAATCCGGAACTGTTCGACGTGCTCAACATTCACACGTACGCGCAGTTGGAAGGCTGGCCCACATGGAAGCGCAGCCATCCCGAGGATCCTAAATTGCTGCATTACCTTCAGGATGTGGAGGCATTGTGCCGCTGGCGCGACGAGAATGCCCCCGGCAAGCCGGTCTGGATTACGGAGTTCGGCTACGACGCCACCACGAAGCCGCAGGAAAAAGCCGGGACGTTTGCCAAATGGGTGGGCGTGACCGACGAGCAGCAGGCGCAATGGCTCGTCCGGTCTCTGTTGGTGTTTTCCGCGATGCGCGTTGAGCGGGCTTACGTTTATTTTTTCAACGACGCCGACAAGCCGAGCGTTCACGCGAGCGCGGGCATCACGCGGAACTTCGCGCCCAAACCGTCCTTTCACGCGCTGGTCCATTTACAGGGCTTGCTGGGCGATTGTCGTTTTCAGCGGGTGGTGACCAATGCACCGGGCCATGTGCGGGTGCAGGAATATCGGAACGACGGCAAGAAGACCATCTGGGTTGCCTGGACCCCGACCAGCGATCAACGAACCCAATCGGTCACGCTGGGTGACCTTCCCGGTCGGTTGATCGACTCCCAAATCATGCCGCAGGGCGTCGGATCTTCCGATCGGCCCGACATTCAGAACGCAGGCGCCAAAACGATCACTCTTCAAATATCGGAAAGCCCGGTCTATCTGGTTTTTCAATCTCCGTGAAGTCGCTTGCCGTTCGGGGGCGTTGACGGTCGAAGTTCAACTGTTCCTCTCAAGGCTGTCCATCAGGTGACGGAAGAAAAACTTCCAAAACTTCTTTGACTGCACGCCACGCGGCTGTTTTGGACGCACCTTGATTGAATCCTGCCGATGCTCCTTCCAGACTGCTCTGCATGAAACCGATGCGACGCGCTTCCCTTCACCAGCTTCTCATAGCGGTCAGCCTGGGCGGAGCGATCGCGTTGCCAGCGGACGTGCAGGCGCAAGCCGGTCAGGGCATGCGGGGCTTCGAGCAGCCAGGACCCGCCCGCCCGCTTGATCAGTCTGCGAGCCGAGGCATCGTCACCCGCGATCCTTCCAGCATCCTGAAATGCAAGGACGACTATTGGGTCTTCTACACTGGCCGCGGCGTGCCCTCGTATCATTCGAAGGATTTGGTGAAATGGGAGCGCGGCCCGGCCGTTTTTCAGGCCGCTCCGTCTTGGGTGGCTACGAACGTTCCGGCAAACCGCAACATGGTGTATTGGGCTCCGGACATTCTAAAGGTGGGCGACCGGTATCTGCTTTACTACTCCGTTTCGAGCTTCGGAAAGATGACGTCTGCCATTGGTCTGGCGACCAACCCTACGCTCGACCCAGACGACCCGGCCTTTCATTGGACGGATCAAGGAGTCGTCGTGCGCACGCAGGAAGGCCAGGCGGGCGAAGCCTTCAACGCGATTGACCCGGCCGTGTTTCAGGACCGCGACGGAAGCCTCTGGATGGCGTTTGGCTCCTACTGGACCGGCATCAAGCTCATCCAATTGGATCCGAAGACCGGGTTGCGCAGCACCACTGATTTGAAGATGACTTCGCTCGCTTACAACGAATCAATCGAAGCCGCTTACCTTTGCCGGCAGGACGATTACTACTACCTGTTCGTGAACTGGGGTTCATGTTGCCAGGGACCGCGCAGCACCTACAACATTCGCATCGGACGGAGCAAGACCATCACCGGCCCCTACCTCGATCAGGCCGGCATCGACATGATGAAGAAGGGCGGGAGCGTGTTCCTGGCCACAACCAACGGCCCGTTGATCGGACCCGGCCACGCTGGGACGTTAAGCGTGGAAGGCAAGACCTGGCTTACTTCGCACTTCGAGGGCGACATGCAAATGAATGGGAGGGCGACACTGGCGATCATGCCGCTGCGGTGGAATGCGAATGGCTGGCCAGAGGCAACGGTGCACGAAGTCAAATCCCCTCCTCCTGCCGGAACCGGGCTGAAATAGGTGCTGCCTCCGCCGGTTTCCATTTCCGAACGGCGGTCGCTCTTCACGAAACCTCGCGGCCGCGCCCGGAGGCTTCGTGCCAACTCTGCGAAATGGAAGCGATGCACGCGCAGCGCGGGTGGTTTGGGGAGATCGGAAGTTGGTGCCAGAGGAGGGAATTGAACCCCCGACCAAAGGCTTATGAGTCCTCTGCTCTACCACTGAGCTACTCTGGCCACGCGTATATCGTGCCCAACTGCCGAGGCCCCGTCAAATCAATAGTGCTCTGATGCTCTGATGCAT
>CAYQWK010000098.1:0-2322 GCA_964420805.1 uncultured Bifidobacteriaceae bacterium
CAGCACTTCGAGCAACTTGTCCACATCGGCGAAATGCAGGCCGGTGGTCGGTTCGTCGAGGATGTAAAGAGTGTGGCCGGTCTGCTTGCGCCCCAATTCGGATGCGAGTTTCAACCGCTGCGCCTCGCCGCCGGAAAGGGTGGTGGCGCTTTGTCCCAAGGCCAGGTAGCCAAGGCCAACCTCGGCCAGGGTCAGGCATTGATCGTGAATCTGCGGCACGGCACGGAAGAAGTTCACCGCCTCGTCCACGGTCATGTTCAACACGTCCGAAATGTTCATGCCCTTGTAGGCGATTTCGAGCGTCTCCCGGTTGTAACGTTTCCCGACGCAAGCTTCGCAGGTGACATAGACCGGCGGCAGAAAATGCATCTCGATCTTGAGGAGGCCGTCGCCCTGGCATTTCTCGCAGCGGCCGCCTTTGACATTGAAGCTGAACCGGCTCGCGTCGTATCCGCGGATGCGCGCCGTGGGGAGCTTGGCGAATAGATCCCGGATGTGGTTGAACATGCCGGTGTAAGTGGCCGGATTGCTCCGCGGCGTGCGACCAATCGGCGTCTGGTCGATGACGATGACCTTGTCGATGAGGTCGCGACCCTCGATGGCGCGGTGCCGGCCCGGCGCCTCCTTCGAGCCGTGCATGTGCCGAAAGAGCGCGCGCTGGAGGATGTCCACCACCAGCGTGCTCTTGCCCGAACCGCTCACGCCGGTGACGCAGGTGAGCGTGCCAAGCGGGATGCGCGCGTCGATGTTCTTGAGGTTGTTCTCGCAGGCTCCCAGCACTTCGATCCAGCCGCGGTCGGGCGACGGTTTCACGCGCTGTTTGGGCACGGGGATGGCGAGTTCCCCGCTCAGGTATTTCGCCGTGGTGGAATGGGAGGATTTGAGAACCTCGGCCAATGCCCCCGCCGCCACGATCTCGCCGCCGCGCACGCCGGCACCGGGTCCGAGATCCACGATGTAATCCGCGCGCCGGATGGTGTCCTCGTCGTGTTCCACCACGATGACGCAATTGCCGAGATCGCGCAGATTCTCCAGCGTGACGAGCAGGCGTTCGTTGTCCCGCTGGTGCAGGCCGATGCTCGGCTCGTCGAGGATGTAAAGCACACCGACCAGACCCGCGCCAATCTGCGTGGCCAGCCGGATGCGCTGCGCCTCGCCGCCGGAAAGCGTGCCGCTCTCGCGGTCCAGTGTCAGGTACCCGAGGCCGACGTTACGCAGAAAGCCAAGCCGGGCGCGTATCTCCTTGATGACCTCATCGGCGACCTTGTGCTGAAACTCCGTAAGCGCCGCGTGCAACCGCCCGAACAACTCCTCGGCCCGGTCAATCGAAAGCGCACACACGTCCATGATCGAGAGGCCGGGAACCCTGGAATTCAGAGCGCGGAGCGCGGAATGCGGAACGGCCGACGCGCTTGATTCCGCATTCCGCACTCCGCATTCCGCGTTCAGAAGCGTCACCGCCAAAATCTCCGGCTTGAGCCTCCGACCGCCGCATGCATCACAAGGCTGCGGGTTCATGAAACCCTTGAGCCGGTTACGCGTGAACTCGCTTTCGCTCTCGGCGTAAAGGCGTTCGAGGTTCGGAATCACGCCCTCGAACGGACGCGTGACCTTGCTCATCTTGCCCGCGCGCCAGAATTGAAACTCGACCTCCGCGTCGCCGCTGCCGCGCATCAGCACGCGCTTGAAATCGTCGGAGAGATTCCGGTACGGCGCCTCAAGGTTGGCGCTGAAATGCGACGCCACGGCGCGGAGCATGGCCTTGTAATACGTGATCATCCGCTTGCCGCCGCGCCGCCACGGCAGCACCGCGCCGCCATCGAGAGATTTGTCGCCATCCGGCACAATGAGCGCCTCGTCGAAAACCATCTTCTGTCCGAGACCGTGGCAGACCGGACACGCGCCATGCGGCGAGTTGAAAGAGAAATGCTTTGGCGTGACGCGCTCGAAACTCTTTCCGGTGACGGGGCTGAAAGCGCGGTTGGAATGAAGTTGCTCGGTCCACAAAGCCGCGCTTTGGGTTTCGGGTTTCGGGTTTCGGGTGTCCGCTGCCGCACCGAAGGCCACTTTCGATTCGCGGCTTTCACCACCCGTTGCCTCCGGCACCTGATGCAGCGTCACCAGCGTTCCCTCGCCCCATTTAAGCGCCGTTTCCACCGAGTCGCTGAGTCGCGTGCGGATCTTCTCATCGATGACCAACCGGTCCACCACCACGTCGATGTCGTGCTTCTCCTTGGCTTCGAGTTTCACCCGCGTGTTGGCGGAAAGTTCGACCATCCCGCCGTCGATGCGCGCGCGCACGAACCCCTCGCGTCCGAGGCG